>JALOQD010000076.1 GCA_025453525.1 Myxococcota bacterium | reverse complement strand
CGCATTTTGGTAGTTTACGCCTGACGTGTACTCTTGAACGAACATGGACAAAGGACCGTTTACGGAGTATTGCGAACCATCTTCCATCACCCTGATGGCCTTGGTCCCGGGGCTCAACAGCAGGTCGCCTTTCCTGCTACCGCGGGCATCCACGACAGGCTCGCCCCCTACAAATTGGTGTACCGTGCTTGTACCGTCTAGAGTCACCTCGACGTCCTGCGGCGGCAACTTGACGAGCGCCACTTCTTCCATCGTGTCCCAGCTGCCAGCCCGGGTAAAAATACGGCGCTGCGCCGGCAGGTAATCGAGTTTGCGCAAATTCAAGGTCACAAAACCACCCGCGTTGACGGCGATGTCAAAGTTGCCATCGAGGCGGCTACGAGTACTGCCGTATTCCGGGTGGCCATGGACAGTCACTGTAACGCCTGGAATGGGCAGGTTTTGCTGGTCCAGCACCAACCCTCGCACCACGGTCACTTTGCGGGGATCAATCGTCCTAGAATCCAGCCCCTTTTGGACAGCTTTGGGGCCATCCCACAAAAAAGACATCGATCCGGCAAAGTCATAGGGCTTGGTGGGATCTATCGCGGGAGGGTTGCTCGCGGGATCAGAGGGCAACGTCAGTTCACAACCGCCTGCGAAGCAGCCGTTCTCGCAGCGCTTGCAGATAGGCTCAAGCTCGCTGTTATCGCAGAAGCCATCAGCCCCGCAAGAAGACCAGACTCTCCACTCCACGGGCGGATTTGTCGTGAGAATCTGACAAGTGCCGCTGCTGCCATTGCAGGTCCCCACTCTAATCTTGGCCCTCACCTTACTATCGCAAGTGTTTGTCTCTGTGGAGCAACTGTAGTCCAGCGGCGACTCGTCCGGATCGTTGCACGCCTGCCCGTCCGGAACGAGCCTACCGTCGTCGCAGCACGGCCCGTCCAGGCACTCCAGGCACTTGCCGTCGCGGCACCCGTGAGTGCATGACTCCAGGGTCGGGGCCGGGTATTGGCACACGCCTGCTGCGCAGCCACTAGTCCACGCTTTGAAGTGCTTCGCCTTGTCCGCGCTCTCGCAATAGTCCTGGGGCTGTTTGTCCGGGCAGTAATTGGGCACAGCCGTACAGTTGTCGACACAAGCTGTGCCTGCCGCATCCTTGGTGTAACCAGTGTTGCAGGACCAAGAACAAGCCGGCTCGTAGATGCTCTTCGAAGCATTCCAAGTCTGTGTGATCGTCGGGGGCGTCCATCTCGAGTAGGCAGGCGTGGTTCCAGTGCACGTCCAAGTCCGCGTGTTTGACTCGCAAATGGAACCGCTGCGATGGTAGTTAGCTGCACACTTATAAAAACAGGCTGTGGTGCTGGGAGTGGTGCTATAAGACGTCGTGCTGGCGACCGGAGTCCAGGCGCTACCATTCCAGGTTTGAGTGTAGCTCGAAACCGTATTCCATGCAGTGCCGGGTTCCGGCTTGGGGGCGCAGTTGAACGGCTTAACGTTGGATACGCACTGACCACCTTCCAGGTGAAACCCAGACTTGCATGCCCACACGCACTTTGCGGGCGTCGACCAGGTGCCGGTGGGGTCCACACCGCTGAAAACGATTTGGACCTTGCCTGCGGCAAATTCCATAGAGTTGGCCGGCAGCGCGTTGTTGGGCGTGCACACTGTTGTCCGGGTGTGGACGCAGTTGAGCCAACCGATTACTACGGTGTTCGTATATCCGGAGCCACAGGCGCATGACTTGACGCCGTCTTTGACCACCGTGCACCGCCCATAAGTTGAGCAACTGTCACTACAAACTGGGGTCGCGCATGCCGGCGAGGTGGTTGTGGCGGTAACAGTTTTGGTTCCAAGCTTCCAGGCTACACTACCGCTCGCAAAGCCAATGGAAAAGGAAACGTCCGTTGTTCCCCCAACGAATTTGTCAGGCTGCTTACTTTGTTGAGCCGTAGGAGTAAGTTGGTTGTTAGTTCCATAAGCGATGGGAATATAACAGGCATCAGTAAAATTTGCCTTATATCCAAAATAGGCAATGTAGTCGCTGGCGGACTTTTTTTGAACACATCGAAGGACTGGCGTAATGCTCTTTCCTGTGAGAGACGAGCACTGAACGGAGTACAGGGCTTGTTGAACCTTACCCAGGTCCAAGGCCTTTCCCGCGCCTTCCCTTGCCGGCTCAAACGCCGCTTCTCCCTCAACGCAGCCGACCAAAGAAACCAGGACGATTGCCCACAGCCAGCCTTGCTTAGAATTCATAAAATAGTCCTCCAGTGGCACACGCCACCACCACCCCAATGAACCGTGGAGAGTGGACGTTCCCGATGCGGGATACTGATTACAACTTCGATCGCACGTTAACCGCTTCGCCTATGCGCGACCTCTTCAGGCACTCGAGCCGCACTCAGATGCCTTAGGTTGATACCTAATGCCCTTAAACAAAATTGAAAAGGGTTGGCGTTCTTTACAACCCAATAATTCCGACTGGGTAGTGCATTCTTGCAACCCCTTTGTAACGTTTGGCCCACCGTAGAAGAAATCTGCCCTGAGCCCCAAATGCGAGCCTGGAACCCTCCCCGATGAGCATGCTCGATTTGGGCCCATTTTTTTTCGGGGCGCAGACCTTGGATCAGAGAATTCTTTACGAGTCTGCCCCAGGGTCTTTGGGCGGGGGGCCGGAGAGTCGTTGGATCGATTGCTTCAGATGATTTTTAGTGCTGCGTAGGAGCGAGCGCCAAGGCGTCTTGCCTTCTGCGTGCTGGCGCTCCCACCACCCTTTCAGACCAGACCGCATGACCTGACCCGCCTTTTTTCCGCGGTGAAAAGCGGACAGGGTCACGCGTTCGCCGTATTTGAGGGCCACGGCTGTGGCTTGCTTTACCTTGGTCCGTTCCAGAAGGCTTGTGAGAGCCCCGGTTTGGGAGATGTCCTTGGAAAGCTCTTCTAAGGCCTCGAGCATTTCGGCAGCGCTCGAAAATCGTTTGTCCGGTTCGGCGAGGGCTCGCGCCAGGAAGCGTTCGAGGGATTTGGGAAAGGCTCCGCATCCCATATCGTTGAGCATGGGCGGAGGATTTTGAAGCTTGAATTGGAGGATCTCCACAGGCCCGCTGCCTGCAAACACGGGCCGTCCAATCAGCATATAGAACAGGGCGACGCCCACTGCGTAGAGATCGGTCTTTGGATTCACGCACTGCTCCAGGATGCTTTCTGGGGCAATGTATTGAGGCGTCCCGAGCACCTCGCCGGCCTCTGTGAGGGCGATTTGGGTGCCGCTGGGCAGCTCTTCCTTGGCTAGTCCGAAGTCGAGGATTTTGACGCAGGTGCGACCGTCTTCGCTCTCGGTCTTGATGAGGTTTTCCAGCTTGATGTCGCGGTGGATGATGCCGGCGTTGTGCGCGTGACTGAGGCCCAGGAGGGTCTGCCGGGCGACTTCAATCGCGTCTGGGACGCGAAGCGGCCCTTGTCGCACGAGCTCGGACAGGAGCGCGCCTTCTTCTTTTTCCATGACGAGGTACAGATCGCCATCGGGCGTTTGGCCAAAATCCGTCACCCGAACGCAGTTGGGATGGTCGAGACGGCTGAGGGCGGCGGCCTCCCTTTTGAAGCGCGCGACCAACTTTTCGTGTTTGGCCAAATGCGGGTGAATGACCTTCATGGCAAAGAGCTTGTCGAGTCGCAGGTGCTTGACCTCGTACACAGCCCCCATGGCGCCCTGTCCGAGGCATTCGCAGATCTGATACCGACCATCAATGGTCTTGCCTGAGAAGGAAACTGGCGCGCTGCTTTTCAGCTCCGCTGGGAAGGGCGGTGGCTTCGAAATCACCCGCAGAGCGATGGTCTTCTGATTGGGCGATGCCGCGTCGGCTTCTGGCCTGCGCTCATTCTGAGTGGGCGCGCCTCCGGGCCCGGTCGACTCCTCAGGCTCTTTGGAGATGCACTCGGTTTCCATGGTCTTGTAGCGAGACTCCTCGAGCTCCTTGTCGGAGAGTGGCTCGAGCTCAGACTCTTTGATGTAAATGGTCTTGTTTCCTGGGTCCATGGATGACCTTTTCCTCTTGTCTTCCCTATGGGCTTCAACGCCCGGCTAAAGGAAGTTTCTTTAGAATGGAGCAAGTATAAGCCGAATAGCGCGCGCGCCCAGAAGCCTCCCTCGAGGCAGACGCCTTCCATAGAAGAGCAAACCCGGAAAAAAAAGAGCCGCACGAAATTATGGATGAAAGGAACCTCCTTATTGAAAGGGCGCTCCGAGGTTGTGTTTGGGGCTGCCAAAAATTTCTTTTTGCGCGGCTCGGGCGCGGCGATTGAGTTTGTTTGGGGTTCGCATTTGTGGACGCGTTCTTAAAGGTGAGGTTGGGATGAGCCTTTTTGAGTTGCCTGCCTTCTTCTTTTTCTCTGGCTTTGATTTTCGTCAAAGACGGAGCGGCGTTTTCTCCCTAGCACTGGGGCTTTGGAGAAAAAGGGCCGTGTCTCTCGGCGCAATGGTCGCTTAGCGTAGGAGGATGTCATGAAGTTATCTGTTTGTTTGATGGTGTTAACGCTTGGTATTTTTGGGGCGATGGGCATGGGATGTGGTCCAGCCAAAGGTGGTCCAGACGAGACAGATACAGGGACTGGGACCATCGACGACCCCAAGCCCACGGAGACGCCAGACACCGTGACCGCCGACCCCAATGAAACCGATCCTGTGGAAACAGATCCTCTGGAGGCGTGCGAGGCCTGTCCGGACAATAGCGGCTATCCCTGTCCGTGCCTGGGTTCTTCCTGCGATGACGGTTCGATCTGCGCGCCCCTGGGCCCCAGCGCCATTAAGGGCGTGTGCTTCAAGCAGTGCGCCGTCGACGATGATTGCGTTGTGCCCATGGACTGCTTTGCCGAGGGAAAGTGCACTCTGGAAACGAAGGACAAAAAGAAGTTCTGCGGGTATGTCTGCTCTGAGAACGCGGACTGCCCGACCGACATGGTGTGCGACAAGAGCTTGGATATCGGGATTTGCGCGCCTCGGGGGGGCTGCGAGGTCGACCCGGCTAAGGAGCCGTGCGAAACCGAGTGCCCGCTCAATAGCGGCTATCCCTGCGGCTGCGACAGCGAGAGCTGCGCGGACGGCTCCCCATGCGCTCCTCTGCCCAATGGAAGCCTCTATGGCCTGTGCCTGAAGGACTGCACTGGCACAGGGAAATGCGACATCGAAGGCTATGGGTGCGATGCGGTCCCGACCTGCGCTCTGCAGGTGGACGCCACCCCAGAGGACACGGCCGACGATGAGTTCTTCCAGTTCTGCGCGCTTTTGTGCTGCCAGGACGAGGACTGCCCGGCTGGTATGCGCTGCGATGATTCCCTGGACCTTGGCATCTGCGCTGTCGTTGAGGCCTCCGTCGATTCTGAGACAACGAACCAATCCCCTGATTTTTTGCTAGCGAACCCCCCGGCCTTTGGCGTAAGCTCCGGCAAAACCGATAGATCATACTATCAACGGAGGTGACCCAATGAAGAAGGTTTTGTGGCTCGTAATCACACTCTTGTTGGCCGGTTCGTTCGGCGTAGTCGGCACGTCCGGATGCAAAGACGACACTGGCGGTGAGGGCGAAGGCGAAGGTGAGGGCGAGGGCGAAGGCGAGGGCGAAGGCGAGGGCGAAGGCGAGGGCGAAGGCGAGGGCGAAGGCGAGGGTGAAGGGGAAGGCGAGGGCGAAGGCGAAGGCGAAGGCGAGTGCGGCGAGTGTGAGGAAAACAGCGGCTATCCCTGTCCGTGCCTTGGGTCTACGTGTGAAGACGACTCGATGTGCGGCATGCTTCCAGGCTCACTTAAGGGCGTGTGCCTCAAGGAGTGCGCTACCCCCGCGGATTGCGTTGTGCCCATGGACTGCTTTGCCGAGGGAGATTGCGTGCTCACTACCGGCGGCGCGAATCCGAAAAAGTACTGCGGTTACACATGCTCCGAGAACGCGGACTGCCCGACCGGCATGGTGTGCAACAAGAGTCTGGAGGGTATCGGCCTGTGTACGGCACCGGGCTGCGAAGTCGATCCAGCCCAGGAGCAATGCGATGAAGAGTGTGAGGTCAACAGCGGCTATCCCTGTGCGTGCGACTTGTCGACCTGCGAAGACGGTGCTCAGTGTGCCGCTATATCTGAAGACAGCTTCTACGGACTGTGTATGAAGAACTGCAACGACGGTTGCGAAGTCGCGAACTTTGGCTGCGACGCGATCCCGACCTGCGCTCTTTCCGCTGCCGAGGGTGACGACCAGTTCTGCGCGCTCATTTGCTGCCAGGACGAGGACTGCCCGGGCGCCCTTTCCTGCATTTTCCCCTTTTCAAATTCACCTGAAACAGGCATATGCGCTATGGATGCAGAGGTCGACACCGACATGGAGCACTGCGATGACGAGTGCCCGCTGAACAGCGGCTACCCCTGTGGCTGCGACGGTTCCGAGGAGACCTGTGTGGGCGGCGGTGCCTGCGGTGCCTTACCGTCCTCAGAGAACTTTGGTCTATGCATGAAGGAGTGCACCGAAAACGCCGACTGCGTGTCAGGCCTGACGTGCGAAGGCGTGGGCAAGTGCGCCCTGATTATGGACCCCACTCCCGACGACACAGCCAATGACGATGCCATCACGCTCTGTGCCCTGACCTGCATCATCGATCAGCACTGCCCAGCCGACATGGTCTGCGATGACTCGCTGGGCGTCGGCGTCTGCGTGGTGGATGAGAGCGGTATCGACACGACGTCCGGCTCCGCGTCCGCGACGGAACCGACCGGCTCCGACTCCTGATCTTCCCCTAGTCTTTTAGCGTCCACAGCCCTGGTTTCGGTTCGCCGAGCCAGGGCATTTTTTTTGGATCCAAAACCGCGACTGGTGCGTCGTTGGGGTATGCTTGGTACGGCTGAACAAAAGAAGAAGGGCTCGTGGGCTTGGCTAGCGAACCGACGAGCGGCCTCACTCAAAAGGAGAGGGAACATGGCGACGAAGTGCAGTTTATTGAGCGGCGCCTGGGCGGTCGTGTGGATGGGAGCGATTCTGGGAGCGATTTTGGCCACGGCTTGCGGAGGCTCCTTGCCCGACGGTGCCTTGGTGGGGGGCGGCGGTTCCAACCAGGGCAGCACCGACGCGCAGCCCGTGCCTGAGACCCCTGCTCCACCCCATGTGTTTCGCCCAGTCTCTCATGCGCCGATCCACCGCAGCCAGGGTTCCATGGCCCTCAGTCCGAGCAGTTTGCCCCGCTTTGTCCTGCGGATGCGCGAGTGCTTTGGAGCTGCGCCGAAATCGCCCCAACCCCAGGCCATCGCCAGCGGGAAAGGGGCGCCGAGGCCCAGCGGCGGCCCAGCGGCCAAGGCCACCACGCACTCGGTCGGCAGGGCCACCGCGCCTTCGAGCAGACCGGCCAAACCCAAAGCCGACGCGGCCAAGGACCGTTTGGGTCCCCGCGCTTCCGCGTCCAAAAAAGCCTCAGCGCCAAGTGCGAGCGCTGACCTCTCGTATGCTGCGGAAAGCGCGCAGGCCGCCCCTTCGCCAAGCGAGGCGCCGAGCGGGGCGCAAAGAAGCGAGAGCCCCCGAGAGGGCCGAGAGAGAAAGGAAAAGCGGCGTATCGCAGCGGACGACGAGGCGCCGGCGGTTTTGGCCGAACCAACAGCGACGCCCGCCTACGACGATTGGGGAGCGGCGATTTATTTGTCCAACGACGACACCATGAGCCTGTCTTCGGCCCAGAGGGTGATCTACGCCATCGATCAATTTCTCCCACTCCCCATCGAGCACATCCGGCCGCACGAGCTGCTCAATTACTTCTCGTTCGAGTCCGCGCTCGTCGAAGAGGGCTACGACTTTTCCGTGCTCGGAGGCCTGGCAAGGGATCCGGCGAGCTCTGACATTTTCTCGCTGGCCCTGTCGGTGCGCGGTCGTCCCGTGGACCTTCGCAGTCGGCGCAATGCGGCCTTGACCTTGGTCGTCGATCGGTCTGGCTCCATGGACGACGAGGGCCGGATGAGCTTCCTCAAGCGAGGTCTGCGCGTGATGCTCGGGCAACTCAAGGCTGGCGACATCGTGAATCTCGTGGCGTTCGACGACGAGGTCTGTGTTCCGGCCGAAGGGTTTGTCGTGGGGCGCGATTCGATGAGGGAGCTCGAGCAGGCCATCGATGCCCTAGCGCCTCGAGGGTCCACGGATTTGCATCGTGGACTGACTCGGGGCTATGAGCTCGCGGATAAAACCTACCAAAAATCCTATACGAACCGGGTGCT
Source organism: Myxococcota bacterium (assembly GCA_025453525.1). Taxonomy (GTDB): domain Bacteria; phylum Myxococcota_A; class Polyangia; order JAAYKL01; family JAAYKL01; genus JALOQD01. Next base: position 9,499 of record JALOQD010000076.1, on the reverse strand, counting down.
GCTCGTGACAGACGCTCTGACCAACACGGGAGTGACAGACGAGGCCCTCATCGCCACGGTGTCGCGCTACTTCGACAACAGGCGCATTCGCCTCTCTGGTGTGGGTGTGGGGAGAGAGTTCAACGACTCGCTCTTGGACAAGCTCACGGAGCGCGGCAAGGGAGCCTATGTGTTCTTGGGGTCGCAGGCCGAGGTGGACGCGGTGTTCGGCAGCCACTTCCTGTCGCTCATCGAAACCACGGCCAACGACGTGCGCTTCCGCCTGCATCTGCCGCCTTCGCTGCGCATGCAGGTGTTCTATGGCGAGGAGAGCTCCACCGTGGCCGCGGATGTGCAGGAGATCCATTATTTCGCCAACACCTCGCAGCTGTTCCTCTCAGACCTCATGGCCAAGGGCGGGGCGCTGCGTCCAGACGATGAGATCATGCTGTCGATTGAATATCGAGACCCCGAGACCGATGAATCCCTTGTGGAGCAGTCCTCGATGCGCCTGGGCGACCTCGCCGCAGACCCGCGCAACATCGCCAAGGCTCGGCTCATCATGACCTGGATCGACTTGATTGCGCAGATGGCGCAGAGCAGCCAGGCGACGAACACCTACGGGCGGCCAGGGGGCTGGGATGACCCCGCGGCGTTCGCGCGCTGCGAGCAAGGCACGGCGCAGCTCGACCGCCTCTCTTCCGACATTGGGCAGGATCCCGAGGTGCGCCGGGTGCTCGGGCTATGGAGCAAGTTCTGCTCTCGCTACGAGAGACCCAGGCAGCCGGTGAGACGGCAGATCGCCGCCCCGCCGCCGGATGCCTGGCCGGGCGCGAACCAGCCGAGCCGCTAACGGGACTTGCCCTGACGCCTGGGCAGTTTCGTGCTAGACCATCCAGATGACCCGTCCCGCCGCCACCGCCTCCCAGGGCCGAGTGCTCATCGTAGACGACGATTCTACGACGCGCGTCATGCTCGGTTCACTGCTGCGCCATAACGGCTACATTGTACGTCTGGCCGGCAGCGGAGAAGAGGCGCTGAAATACGTGACCGACGGTGAGGTGGACGTCGTTGTGCTCGACGTGGTCATGCCGGGCATGGGAGGGCTCGAGGCCTGCCGTAGGATTCGGCAGAACGCCCAGTTTGGCCATCTGCCCATCATCTTCGTGACCGCCAAGGAGGATCGCGAGGCGCGCATCGAAGGCAAGCGGGTCGGAGCCGACGATTACCTCATCAAGCCGGTGGATTCAGAGGAGCTCCTAGCGCGCGTCGGCAACTTGATGCTGGTGCGCAAATACTACACACACCTGGAGCGAGAACGAGAAGATCTCAAGCGCACGGTGGAGGAGCAGACCGACCTCATCGGCATGGCCATGGCTGAGATATCCAAGGCCAACCAAGCGGTGCGCAACTTCAATGATCAGCTCATCTATCGCCTGTCCAAAGCCGTCGAGTTTCGCGATGACGAGACAGGCAACCATGTGCAACGCATGAGCCGCTACTGCGGCATCATCGCCGTCCGCACCGGAATGAGCTCGGAGATGAGCGACGCGATCCGCATCGCGAGCGCGCTGCACGATATCGGTAAGATCGCCATGCCGGACGCCATTCTGCGCAAGCCCGGTGGGCTCTCCGAGGAGGAGATGAGCATCATGCGCCGGCATGCGGATATCGGCTACAAGCTCCTCTCTGGCTCTGGCTCCCACATGTTGGAGCTCGCGGCGACCATCGCCTGGACGCACCACGAGCGCTTTGATGGCACTGGATATCCCCTGGGACTCACGGGCGAGGACATTCCCGTGGTCGGGCGCATCGCGGCCGTGGCAGATGTCTTCGACGCTCTGACGAGCAAGAGGGTCTATAAGTCCGCGTACACGGTGGTGGCCGCCGTCAAGGTGCTGCGCCAGGAGCGAGGCCAGCACTTCGATCCCGCGCTCGTGGACGCCCTCCTTCTCAATGTCGACGAGATCGCCGCGATCATGGTGGCCCACCAAGATCGGGAATGAAGGAGGGAGAGGCGCTTTCATTTGGTTCCTGGCTCGTGACGAGGTTATAGTGCTGTCATGTCCAATCGGGCTCTTGGCACCTATCGTCCCATGATTGACGGCGTCGACGGCGTCGACGGACGAGCGACGGGGAGTCGACCTCCGACCATCGCGGTCATCGATGACGATACGCAGCTTCAGGCGGCTGTGGCGCGGGTTCTGCAATCAGGGCATAGCTGTGCGGTGCGGGCCTTTGCCTCGGTCGAGGAGTTTCTCGCTTCTCTCGACTCCGATAGCCAGGCCCACTTCGACCTCATTCTGCTCGACTTCCACTTGCCTGGTCAGGATGGCCCCAAGCTCATCGCCGAGCTGCAAAGCAGGCGCTCCTTTCTTCTCGACCACTCGTACATCATGGGAATGACCGGGGATCCAGAGCGGCTCGTGCAGAGCGCGTTTCAGGACGCAGGGATCGAGGAGATCATCCAGAAGCCGCTGCGCAGAACCGATTTCGCCAAGATTTCCAAGGTTGCGACGGCCGTGAGCAAGCGAATGGCGGACATCGCCTACACCAACGCGCCCAAGGGAGAGGGGACGCCCAACGCCATCAAGAAGTATCTCTAGCAAGAAGTATCTCTAGCTCATGGCGAGCCGGGGCGCTCATGACCGCAATCAGAATTCCACGCATCACGTTGATCGCCGTCGCCTTGGCGGTCTTATCCAGGGCTGCCTTGGTGGGGGGCGGGGCCGTCGCGCCTTCTCTGAGCACCGAGGAACGATTTGAACAGCCTGCTGGTCAGCGCCTCATCGAGCCGCTGCCCCCTTCCCCGACTCCAGCTCCTTTTGGGCCAGTGGCACTCTCGATCACGGTGAGCGGCGGCGTTTCCCTCGGCGCCTACCAAGGGGGATACCTCTACTACCTGGCCCAGGTGGCTCGGGCAAATCCGGAGTCCATCGATATCAAGGTCGCTTCTGGCTCCTCGGCGGGCATGGTCAATGCCCTTCTCCTCATCATGGCCTTGGGCGCCATCGAGGATGAGAAGCCCGATGAGAGCGTGCTCTTTCGGGTGTGGACGAAGAGCACGTTCGACGACCTCTTCGATGTGGAAAACGCACCGCCTCTGGCGCTCTCGTCGCGCCGGGAGCTCGAGCGCACGGCAAAATGGCTCGAGGCCGAGTGGAGCAAGGGGCTGACCCCGAATGTCGACGTCGTGCTGGGCGCAGCAGCCACGCGTCTGGCCAGCCGAGAGTTGGAAGTGAGTGACGGGTTCACCGTGCCCAAGCAGGAGGAGAAGTTCACCCTGCGGATTCGAGGACAAGGCAAGGGCAAACCACCTCTCGTCGAAAACTACGTCGATCCCACCTATGGCGCTGAGCAGCCATTGCTTCCTTTGAGCGGTGGCCTAGGTCGCGTGCCCGACGTGCACGAGGACTTCGATGTGCTGCGGCGATTGCTCTTTGCTTCGTCGGCCATTCCCATCTTTTTTGTGCCGCAGGAGATTCACTACTGTTTGACCGACCCGCAGTCGTCGTCATCGAGCAAGGAGTGCCTCGAGCCAACGCACAAGGCGCAGTTCATCGACGGAGCGCTCGCGGACAAACAACCCTTGCGGCTGGCCTATCGATTGGCCGCCGCTGGCCTTTCGACCCAGCTGGACGGCACGACGCAGTGGCGCGATGTCCCGAACATGGCGCAAGGGCAGCTGCCGAGCACGGCGCATTTCCTCCTGCTCGACCCTGTGCGCTCCACGTACCCAGCGTCCGAGCAGGAGGAGGAAACCGAAGCGAGCCTCGAGCAGGCCGTTCATTTTTTCGCCGAGTGGGGGCGGTTTCTCAAGGAGTACGTCGCCTCGGCCCGCAATAAGGAGGTCTCGACACTGCACGAGGAGCATCCTGCGGTGCGCGACCGGTTGCGCATCGCCACCTCGGACTTCCCCCTGGCCTCGAGCCCGCTGCTCAACTTTTTTGGCTTTTTCGACCGCAAGCTGCGCACCTTCGATTTCTATCTCGGGATGCGGGATGCGCGGGCGTATCTGGAGCGCTGGCAGGCTTCGTCCAAAACCCTTGGTCCCCATGGGGATGGGATGGCGTTGCGCTTTCCCGAGCCCCTCGAACGCACCCCGCAGATGGGCACCTCGGGTTGGGCGCCCTTTCTTTGCCTGCGCGAGGTGATCGATGCCGACCCGCCGCGACCGTCGGCGTGCAATGGCCTGCACGACTTTCGCATCCTGCTTCAGACCGCATTCGATCGGCTGTACGATCACTGTCGAGCCCTGCCGCTCGAAGAATCGCTGTCCCATACGCACTGCCGCAAGGCCATGCAGGGCGCGGATCCGCCGCGCATCGTGCGCGCCGAGGACGAGAGCGAGGGGTTTTGGAGGCAAGCGGATGAAGAGGGCGAGTTTCATTACGTGGCGCGGTTGCTCGAGGGCTATCGGTTCAAGTTCGAGGATTTGGGGCTCGACCGCGAGGACGCAGATCTGGCCACCTCGCGCATTCGCACGCACATCCTCAACCACCTGGACGCCTATGCCAAAAAGCTGGAGTCCGGGGATCGCCTGGCGCTGCGGCTGCTCGGAAAGCCAGCGGTCAATTTCTTTGTGTACGCGCCGCCCGAGACGATTGTGTACCTCGTGGCCGGCAGGGGAGCGGAGGTCGCGGTGAGCGCCACCCTGGGGCGTTCATACTGGCTGCGCTATAACTTTGCCCTGCAGGTTCAGGGCGTCGACGTGCTGCTCACCCAGGCGCCCAACGTGCTCGCCCTGACGCCCATGGTGGGGCTCGAGGCCGAGATCTATCCGTTGTCGAGTCCGCTGCTGCAGAGCCGCTTTGGGATCCGGGCCGGCTACCAGTTCAGCACCTCGGATAGGTTCACGGCCCGGCCTTGCGATCTCGAGGCGCTCGATAGGGACGCGCGGCGTTGCTCGGCGCTCGTGACCCAGGCGTTCACCGCCTTTTCTTTTTACGAGCGGATCCGTCTGCAAGTGGGCTTCGAGTGGCTGCCCCGCTGGGCGCCGCCCATGCGCGACAACGATCGCAACTACTACAACGTGTTGCTAGAGGTGGGATTCCAGTGGCTGTCGCCGTTTTAAGGCAGCTCGCTGCGCAGGGCGTTGGGCAGGGCAAAAGCACCGCGGTGGATGTCGCGGTTGTAGTGCTGCGTGCGGGCTTCTTGGGCCGCTGCGCGACGTTCATCGAGGACCATGGGATCGCGGGTCTTGGACGCAAACGTCCAACTCCACGAGCCTGTGGGGTAAATCGGAACGCAGCCGAAGTACGGCTGGACGATGGGGAAGACCTGCCGGAGCACCTTGACGGTTTCGAGGAACACCGGACGCTGGCCAAAGGGACTCTCGCTTTGCAGCGTGTAGGTTCCGCCATCGGCCAGAAGCTGGGCGACTCCCTGGTGGAACTCCCGAGTGAACAACCCCTGCGCCGGTCCCACGGGATCGCTGCCGTCGAGCAGAATGACGTCGAATGGTTCGAGATCCGTGCGCTTGGCGTAGGCGATACCGTCGCCGATGATGACTTCGAGCCGTGGGTCGCTCCAGGCGTTCTTTCCGATATCCGGGAGAAATCGCCGAGAGGCCTCTACGACCAGTTCATCGATCTCGACCATCACGACTTTTTCGACCTCTTTATAGCTCAGCACTTCGCGGGCTGAGCCGCCGTCGCCTCCACCGATGATCAGCACGCGGCGCAGGTTCTGCGCGGTGCACAGAGCCGGGTGCGTGAGCATTTCGTGGTAGAGGAACTCATCGCGATAGGAGGTCATGTACAGATCGTCGATCAGCAGGACTCGACCCCAGCCCGTGGTCTCGAGCACCGTGACCTTCTGAAATGGGCTGTGCCCTTCGAACAGCACGCGCTCGGTGGACAGGCTGAAACGGCTGTCGTTCTCGTGAGCCTCGTCGTACCAGAAAGCCATGAGGCAGTTCCTTTCCTTTGGCGAAGCGAATCAGCGGCTGACCGAGCAGCCGAGCATTCTCTTTTTATGGCGAGCCGCGCGAGCGCGAGGCACGGGAGCCGCGCCGGCCAGGCGCAGGTTGGCGGCGTGAACCCGAGTGCCTGTTTCATCTTCGGTGTGGTGGCTGACGATCTGCATCGTTGGCTCTGCCGGAGCCAGCCCGCGGAACACCATGACGGTTTCGGTGCGCGCTGCGGCGAGGCCGCCCATGAGGTAGTCCTTGGCTAGGGTCGGGTCCGTGTCTCCGCAGGTGAAGAAGTCGACTGCGGCGTAGCCGTGCTCTGGCCAGGTGTGGATGGACAGATGCGACTCTTCGACCACGACCACTCCGCTGATGCCTTGCGGTGAAAACGGATGGAATACCGACGTGACGATGGTCGCTTTAGCGGCCTTGGCCGCGCCTATCATCAGTCTTTCGATGGTTGCGGCGTCGTTGAGGGTACGGCTATCGCAGCCGTGATACTCGACCAGGAGGTGACGTCCGAGAGTGTTCAATGCAGGATACCCCTTCGCAGTCGATGCGAGCTTTCTTTTCACTCGCGCGTTTCATGTCGTGCGCCCACGGCCGACAGGCCTTCCCTTTTGGCGAGAGAACCCTGCCAAAGCCGGCGGCATATAATCACCGGGGCACGCGAGAATCAACCTCTTTGTGCACCGTGGCTCAGTTCTAGGGGTGTCGTTTCAGTCAGGATCAATTTTTTTACTCGCGCAGCGTTTCTGCGGTGCTATTACTAAACGGCAAGAGACAATTGAGACGGGCCTCACCAACACCTCATCTGGCATGGCTGCCGGAGAGGCAGCCAAGGCCTGTTTCAGGAGGAGGAAAAAAATGTCCAGCGCTACCACCAAGAAGCCCATGACTAAAACCGAGATCGTCGCCCACTTTGCCGCCAAGTTCGAACTGCAGAAGAAGGTCGCGGCAGCGATCGTTGCGGAGTTTGCCGAGCTGGCCGTGGGTCAGACCAAGAAGGTGGGCGAGTTCTCGCTCCCTGGCATTGGCAAGCTCGTCAAAGCCAAACGCGCAGCACGCACGGGCCGCAATCCGCAGACAGGCGAGAGCATCAAGATCCCGGCAAAGACCGTGGTCAAGATGCGTCTGGCCAAGGCTTGCAAAGACGCCATCCTCCCCCCCAAGTAATTCCAAAGGCTCGCTAACGATACCATTCGTCCCGCGCCCGGGCGATGCTCTCTACTTCGAGGGCAGAGTGAAGCCGGCCCTCTCCAATGCCTTTGCAGCAAGCGCGCACAGGACCGTTCCAGGTCTCTTCGCTGCGGAGGTTTTCGAACCAGAATGGCCACGTAGCGCACTGCTTGGGACGCACGGGATAGATCAGGCAGCGGCCATCGCGCAGAAAAAGGCAGTCGGAGCTCGTGGACTTGAGAAACACCCACCCATCTTCGCTCAGGCAGGTGCGTTCGAGCAGCTCGTGGCGCAGCACGCCGAGGTAGGCGCTGATGGCGTCTATGTCCGCATCGGCGAGATACACATAGGAGTAGTCGCCGTGAGTCTCGCAGCAGCGGCCACAGGCGATGCACTCGAAAGCAATGCCAGCGTCGTAAAAACGAGGTCTGGCAGGAGCCGACGGCTCGGTCATGCGCGCAGCTCGCGTTCCAGAACACCGAGTGTCTGGATGGCCCTCTCGAGTGCGCGGAGCACTCGGTCCATCTGCTCTGCCGCGGCTACCACTCGGAACCGCTCGTCCTTGTCGGTCAGCGCGAGGTAGAAGCTCGCGATACCCGGACCGCAGACCTCGATCGCTGCGCCCATCTCCCGCAGGTTCGTGATCAGGCGATCGCGGACCTCCAGGGGGGCGTCGGCTGCCAGAGGGGCAAAGGGACCGGGAATAGGTTCGACCGGAAGCGTCTCATAGTCGGGCTGTTCGTCCACGGCAGCCAGTGCCGCAGAGGCGTAGTTGTAGGCGCCCACGAGACCCTGGCGCAGGGTGGGAATGGCCAGGGAAAGCTCCGCTGCCGCGCTGTCGGGCGATGCTAACGCATTGTGGATCTGCTCTACCGATTCCTTGGCCTCGTCGAGAGACTTGCGCAGTGCGGCGATCGGCGACTTGGTTCGATGGTAGGTGGGGCTTTCGGTGATCGGCGCCTCGTTGTCGGACATCTCTGTGGGCGGCATCGACAACCCAAAGCGGCGTCTCGAAGGCGAGGATCGTCGGCGCAGAACCATGGAGTAAAACACCAGGCCGAGCGATGCGACGAGCAAGAGTGTGACGAGCAGTTCTAGTCGCATGGAATCACGTCAGCCTTCGCTTCTCTTGCCGGGCTAGCGGCGCCATAGCTTGGAAATCTCCGGGGCTTCCTTGGCCGCTGTGGCAAAGACTCCCACGCCTTGCTTGAGGAGCTCGGCAGTGCTTCGGAGAAGACCCGTGGGGGGATCTCCGACGTTTGGGAAACCGCGCTCGTCTCCTTTGAGCTTGTCCCAGTTGTAAAAAAGGCGGCCCCAGTCGCTGCGCAGGGCGTTACTGACCCTGCGGTTGCCGTTGCGAGGGTACCAATAGAGGTCGTGGTAGGCCACGGAGGCTAGGTAGGACCACGGCGCGAGCCACGTTTTGAGGGACCATTCCACAGGCTTCTTGAGCTTGCCCCAATAGATCTGGTGTTGCATCTTCGAGGCAAAGGTCATTTCCTTGAACGGTCCGACGAAGTTCCAGTTCTGCTGCGCCGCTTCTGTGTCGCCGACGATTTCTATTTCGCGCGGATCGCCGACGCCGAGCCCCAAGTCGTGCGCCATGCGGATGAATTTGATGTCCATGGGGTCGAAGCCCATGAGCTTGGCGGCGACCGCGTCAATGGCCACCTGATCGCTCGATGCCAAGATCACATTTTTGACGTGAGGATCCATGCAGCGCGGGCCAGGGCCGTCTCCGGCGAACGTGCCGTCCATGACCGCGAACACGCCTCGGTGGATCTTTTTCTGGATCATGAGGAGGTCCACGAGGGTCTCGTGGATCACCGGGTGCGTCCAGTGCCGGTGCTCGTTGAGCAGTCCGCCAAAAGCGTTCTTCATGGCGCCCGTGGTCGTGGTGAAGATGTGTGTCTTGACCGTGGGCAGGTGCAGGATGTTCTCGCCGATGAACCGTCGCGGGATGGAAAAGCCTTTGGGGTACACATCATTGAGAACGAGGAATTTTTGCGCCAAATCGCCGACCGCCTCGCGAACCGGGATCCACTCCTCGCCTTCGTAAAGATGCACGTTGGCAAGCCGGTGCTCTTCGATGACGTTGAGTTGCTTGTTCTCGCGTTCGCCCAGGTGCGCGTCGATCACCACCGTGCGATTGTGACAGCCGTGGATGAGCTTGCGATCGTAGCCGTCGGCCAGCATGGCGCGGATCACCCCGTCGAGTTGCCAGGGCGTAGTGGAGCTGGAAGGGTAGAAGAAGTGCCAGCTGATATTTATTTTGAGTCCGGTGTCCGCGTCCTTGGGCAGCACGTCTTGGTATCCCGCGAGATTCATGAGCTCGCGGTAGTCGGCGCGTACCGTGGCTGGCGATGTCGTTAATATGGCTACTTTAGAACGTTTCATGGCTATTGGATCCTCTCTATGGACTGGTCTTCG
>JALOQD010000366.1 GCA_025453525.1 Myxococcota bacterium | reverse complement strand
GCGCTGAAGGCGCGACGGATGGGCGCGCTGCTTACGCGAACAGGTAGTCATGCGTGGAAGCATCGCCCCTTCAGGGCTTGCGGACAAACAAAAAAAGCAAATTGATTCTGGGATCCGATCACCCCGGGTTAAGAAAACATGGGGGCTATAGTCCCTCGCACCTCCGGTGCGAGGAGAGGCGTTCCCGATCTTGCGATGGCCCTAGGGGGTAAAATGAAAGGTTAGCTACGCTGGTAGACAGACAGGGCGCCGACGTAGAGGTAGCCCAGGAGGAACAGGGCCAAGAACGGGACGCTCACCCAGTGCTCACCTTGAATGGCCACGGCGATGGTCGCGACGTAGTACGCGGCGAACAGGAGCTCGATGAAAGGCACGACGCCGCGGCGGGCGCGGTACTTCATATTGGAGAGCTTGGATTTTTCGTTCGTCACTCCGTGCTTGGCCGTGCGCACGAACTCTGTCTTGTGACCGAACAGACCCTCGAGAACGGCCTTGGCATTGTTGATCGAGATCCCGATGCCCAGGGACATGAGGAGCGGCACCTTGCCGACGGCCTTCCAGAACCCTCCGTAGAGCTCTTTGTGAGCGACGACATAGAACGCGCCGATCGAGAGGGTCGTGCCGAAAAAGAGCGGTAGGTCGATGAGCACCACCTCGCGCCAGCCGTGATGAGTGCGCACCAAGAGGTTGGGCATGATGATGAGCGCCAAGAGGATCATGAGCGGATAGGCGAGGTTGTTGGTCAGATGGAAGAAGGCTTCCACCTTGACTTTGAACGGCACGTTGGACCGCAGAATGGTCGGCAGTATCTTCTTGGCCACCTGGATGGAGCCTTTTGCCCACCGGTGCTGCTGCGCCTTGAAGCTCGCCATCTCCACCGGAATCTCGGCCGGCGTTTCGACGTCCGGTAGGTAGACGAACCTCCAGCCCTTGAGCTGGGCTCGGTAGGAGAGGTCCATGTCCTCGGTCAGGGTGTCGTGCTCCCAGCCGCCGGCGTCGGCGATGGTGCTGCGGCGCCAGATGCCTGCCGTGCCGTTGAAGTTGAAGAACCGGCCCGACCTTTGGCGAGCGCCGTGCTCGATGACGAAGTGACCGTCCAACATCAGGCTCTGGATGCGGGTCAACATGGAATAGCGGCGGTTGATGTGGCCCCAGCGCGCCTGGACCATGCCGACATTGGGGTCGGTGAAGTAGTGAACCGTCTTCTTGATGATGCAGGGCAGGGGAACGAAGTCGGCGTCGAACACGGCGACAAACTCGCCCTTGGCGTGCTTGAGCCCGTTCTCCAGAGCGCCGGCCTTGAAACCCGTGCGATCCGTGCGATGGACGAGATAAATATCGAGCCCGGTGTCGGCGAGCTCGGCAATTCTCGCAGACACGATGGCGGTGGTGTCGTCCGTGGAATCGTCGAGCACTTGAATTTCGAGCTTGTCGTTGGGGTAGTCGATTTTAGCGCAGGCGTCGATGAGCCGGTTAGCCACGTAGCGCTCGTTGAACATGGGGAGCTGGATCGTGACCCTGGGCAGGTCCTGAAAGTGATCGATGGGTTTGGGGAGCTGGTGTCTGGTTTTGAGAAAGAGATAGACGAGCTGGGATCGGTGAAAGCCATACACTGCTAAAAGACCGAGTATCGATAGGTAAATCGTGATGAGCACATGCTCGAGCATGAGTTACTCCGTCTGGAAAAGGGCGGTCGCGTGTCGGCGCCGCCATGGTACGAATCAATTTGTAGCCATTCTAATTGTCAAAGTTGTCACTCAATTGTCATTTGATTTCTGTCAGTCGATGACAATTTGTCGAGTGTAGAAGACAGACGATCTTAGTGGAACGGCGGGGAATTGTGTGGAGGAATGCGGCGGGCTATTTTCGAATGCGAATCAGCTCTTCGGTGACACGGTCCTGCAGGCCATCGGTGCCAACTTCGAGCTTGCGTCCGTTAACGAAAATCGATGGCGTGCCATCCACGCCCAGGCTCTTGCCGAGCTTCTGGTCCGCGGCGATCGCGGCTGTGGCTGCCGACGATGCGAGATCCTCGTTGAACTGTTCGACTTCGATTCCGAGGCCCTCGGCCATGACCTCGATGCGTTCCCGGGAGAGGGGAGTGCCCGTGGCCGAGAAAAGCGTGTCGTGCATTTCCCAGAATTTACCTTGGCGATGGGCAGCGAAACCAGAGCGGGCCGCGAGCTCGGCCATGGGGTGAATGGACAGGGGAAACGCTTTGTAGACGACCGCGACCTCTTCTGGATGGCGGCGCTCTATTTCTTCGACGGCGCTGGCAGCCTGGGAGCAGAACGGGCACTCGAAGTCCGTGAAAATGGCCACCGTGACCACGGGCTTGGCTGCGCCGCGCACCGGCGAGCCATCGATGGGGATCTCGAGGCCCTTGAGCGATGCGTAGCGCCCTACGTATGCAGCGGAGATCTCCTTCTCGTTGAAGTCGAGCTTGATTCTCTCGATAATGAACGCCGCGGCGCGGGTAGAGAGGGGACATCTCTCGGTATTGAAGAGAGACTCGGCCAGGGTCACCGCATCGCCGCAGGGAGAGACCTCCCGATTGAGCACTTTTTCGAGCCGCTTGACCTCCACAGGGGTGAGTTGGCTGACGTCGATCCGTCCGGCGAGCTCTTGCACGGCAATGAAGCGCTGTCCTCCCGAGCACGCGGCGACGAGGCTAGCAGTGAGACACACCAAGGGGAAAAGGTTCTGCGATTTCATAAAGCCATCCTATGAGTCGGTGTCTTGTGGGTCAACAAACGGCAACCCCATGCCAATCCAGTCGCTCAGAAGGCGCTGCTCGTCCTTTGTGAGCGCAGGGGGGGCAGAGCCCACGAGGGCACTGGGCATGGGCTGGCCGGAGATGTCCTTCCAGCCGATGATTTTGTAGATGAGGTACGACGAATCTGGGCGCTCGGGCTCGATGCGGACAAAGCTCGGCCAACCGTCCGAAAGGGTCTCGACAGCGGTTTCGGCAATGCCTTGCGGCGAGTCGAGGACCAGCCCCGCGATCTTGGAACCGGCGTTGTGGCACCCCGTGCACGACCGAGACAGGATTGGAGCGATCTCTCCTTCGTAGGAGGGCGAAGGGATGGGCGGCTGCTCGGTGGTTTCGTCGTTCGTGCGGAACCGCGTGACCTCGCCTGGCAGGACCATTTCGCCGTCGAGACCCCGCAGGCCCTCCAGAATCTCGAGCACCCACTCCACCTTGCGAGTCAAAGCTGGGGACGACCAGATGCGCAATTCCCGGTCGACGGGGTCGTAAGACATGGAGATCCAACGGCGAACCGGGCCGCTGCGGAGGTTGAACACCCCGGCCGTGACAGAGCCCGGATCTAGATGCCCGCTGAGTCGTAGGCGGATCACGGCGTCTCGGGGGATGCCGGAGGCGCCTGGCTGCGGCCAGACCGAGAGGACGCGAGGACCTCGGTAGTCGCTCGGCTCAGGACCCGTGTCCACCTCGGTTGAGGTCGTCTCGGTGCCTGTGCTCGGGGCAGCCCACGGCCCGAAGTCACATCCTGACAGCAGTTGGACAACCGTGAGGACGGCCACCAAAGCGACCGTGGGCCAGCCATGCATGGGGCTCAAGACTCGGAGTAGTTGACGAGGTGCTCGCGAATGACGTTGGGGGTGATACCGGTGGCAAGGTTGTTGGACAGACACTCGCCAAGCGTATCGATGAGCTCTTCGATGCCGTTCTCCTCTATGATTTTCTGCAGCAAGGTCCGGGCCTCGGCGCTGTCGTCCTGGCGGAGGAAGGCGCGTAAGGTCTCGGTGGATACCTCGCCCTTGAAGTCGATGAATAGGTTTTCTACGAGAAACTGAGCTAGCTCGTTCAAAACTGTGTCCTCCCGAGGGTTGGGCGGCACGCTCCGCGGTGGATGCAGCGCCAGCGAACCATAAACGACGTTTCTGTTATATAGGCGCCTGCCTTTCCGGGCAAGCTGGAAGAAACGAGGGTACGCGGGGAATGCGGCTCGCTTCTTGCGCGTATCCTCTCAAAGGTGTGACAATGGAACATCGATGGCCATCCGAATTTTTTTTAAGATGAACTCTTTGACCAGAAAACGCTCCTCGGTTGTCTCTCGGTCTGCCTTGCTCCGAGCTTTCGCAAGGCCTGCTCACGTTGCGGCCTTTGCGGTCGCTGTCCGCCGTGTGGGTTTGCCCGTGCTGCTCGCCGCTGCGACGATGCTCACCCCTTTGGGCTGCAAGCACGGTGGCAAAGGGCTGGAGGACATCGACGGCCTTGCTGCGGGCACTGCCTTGGCCTTGAGCGATGTGAGTATTGTGGACGTCTTGTTCTGGAGCCTTTCGGCGCAAGGCGAGCCCATGACCGCTTGGGTGCGAGGCTCGGCCAGTGAATTTCGCGTCCTAGCGACGAGACCTGGCGTGACACTCCCTGTCCCTGGGTCTCTCGTGTCTCTCGAGGAGACGACCTCGCTCGTCGATTTGGAAGAATGCTTGGGCCCGCAGGCAAAAGGTGGTCTCAAAGAGGTTTCGGGGCAGGCTCGCTCTCTCCAGTTGGTGGATCTGCTCTCTGGGCAGACCGTTGAGGTCTATGCGCCGCCGTTGCCCGAGGAGGGGGGGGTCGAGGATTTCGAGGCCCGCGCTGTCCCCATTGCCTCGGTGGGCACCATGGTCGTGCTTCGAATTGAAGAAGACGTGGTGCATTGCGCCATGGACCAAAGCTCGAGAAACGTCGAGGTGTTGGCCTTTGACGTGGGCAGTGGAAAGCCTTTCCCCTTGTTTTCGGCCATCGAGGAAGACGCGCTGCAAGCGAGCGAAAAAGCCACCGCGTTCGAGCTGCTGCGGGGCAATCGAGCCTTGCGCGCCAAGGGGCCGAGGGAGCTCTTCCTGAGGGATCTCGAGTTTCGTCTCTCTGGGCGACGAGGATTGACCTTGTCCTACGTGTTCACCCAGGGCGATGAAGAAGCCGAGGACACCGTGGTGCGCTTCAGCTCGGCTCTGTCCGTCTCGGTGCCAGCTCGAGCTGTACCGGCATCCTTTGCGCCTGGCCTCATCGTGCCCCCGGTCTTGGTCCGGTTGCTCGAGGCCGTGCCTGACCTGGAAATTTACGGATGGGCGCCGATCCTTTTGTCCGCGGCCGACGTGCCGACGCTGCTTTTGGCTTTTGCAGGAGGACAGGAGAAAGGCAAATCCGCAGCAGCGGCCAAACCCTAGTACCGCAGACCGGAAGATCGTTCCGTAAGTCGACGAGGGATCCGCGGCGAGGGCAAGGCGCGACGACGAGTCATGCTTGTCGGCATGTCGAGGAGGAGCAACACAGCCATCGGCGGGGAGGACCGGCGAATTAA
>JALOQD010000365.1 GCA_025453525.1 Myxococcota bacterium | reverse complement strand
ACCCGCTGCGCGCCGGGGTCATTTTAATTCTCATTGGTGGAAAGCGACAGCGGCCATGGGCGTTTGTTCGACAAATAGCTCACATCACTGTTTGGGTTGCACAAAGTACGCGATCAGAACGCTCCCGTAGTACAGAACGATGAGCGGCACGGCGAGCATGAGTTGGGTCAGCACGTCCGGCGGAGTGAGCAGCGCGCCGATGATGACGGCCAAGATGACAAACCACCTTCCGAACTTGAGCAACTGCTTGTGATTCACTATCCCCGCGAGCGCGAGGAAGCAAATGATGACTGGGAGCTCGAAGATGAGACCAAAGGCGAGGAGCAGTCGCATGGCGAAGGTCAAGTAGTCGCTCAGCATCAGGACAGGCATGAGCTTGCGCTCTTTTTCATTCGTGAGCACGACCGCCTCGATCGTCGCTCCTGCCTCGAAGTCTTGCGCAAAGACAGCTCTCATTGCCTGATACCCGGGACGCGTCGTTCGAGGCGCGGACCAACTCGGGTTCAGCTCGGCCCTTCCCACCTTCAGGTGCAGCGGCGTTTGCACTGAACCGCACGTGGCGCTGTGCCATTCGAATTCGACGGTCAGAGGACCGCGACGCAAGGCCGGCATCACACCATGGAGCGTTCCACAATTGCTTTTCGTGAACCTGACCAGGATGGTCTCATACCATGCCGTCTGATCCTGCTGCGTTGATGGAGCTGGTGCGCGAGGCCCGCTGTTCGAGTTGCTGGAGGAAGGCGCTGGGGATGCGACTTCCTCCGCGGGCTCGTTGAGCTGTCCTACCGCGATCTTCGAAGAGACGACAACGGTCTCGCGGCCAGAGGCGAAATCGAGAAAGAACTCAAACCCCACCGGAAGCACGACCATGTACGCCATGATCGATCCGCCGACGAACAGCAGGGTCGAGGCGAGGACAAACGGCATCGCGAGCTTTCTCTCGTGAGAGTAGAGGCCAGGCGCGATGAAGCACCACAACTGATAGAGAACAAACGGCGCAGCCACGAATAGCCCGGCGATAGCGGCGATCTTCATCGACGCAGAAAACGGCTCGACGAGGCTCGAGAAATTGAGCACCTGATCGATGTTC
Organism: Myxococcota bacterium; assembly: GCA_025453525.1. Taxonomy (GTDB): domain Bacteria; phylum Myxococcota_A; class Polyangia; order JAAYKL01; family JAAYKL01; genus JALOQD01. The sequence continues at coordinate 4,223 of JALOQD010000365.1, read as the reverse complement.
GGCAAGCCGTCAACTCTGCTCCACGCGTCGTACAGCGGCGCAAGGAGAAACTCTAGGATCTGCGCGTGGAAGCTCCAACAAACGATCATGCCGACCAGCACTGCAACCATGCTGCGAATGAGCCTGACCCTGAGCTCCTCGAGGTGCTCGAGAAAGGACATTTTGGGTTGCTGCGTCACAGGGTCTCTCCGCTTCCTGGCTTTGGCTCCGTGTGCGGCTCGTCGCTAGGCTCGATGGCGCTTGTGAGCTTCGCCGAGACCTCCGCCCCTTCCTTGCGCACCGCCTTTTCGGCAGCCACAATCTCGGCGTAGGGGTCCAGGAGATCCTCTGTGATATCACGGCGGATCTGCCGTCCGATTTCCGCAGGCGTCTCGAGGCCCCCGGTTTCTTTTTCGATTTGCGTTCTAAGGTCGCGACTCGCACTGCGCAGCTCCGCCGCGATGCGTCCAAGCTTGCGCATCATTTCCGGCAACTGCTTAGGACCTGCGAAAATGAGCACGACAATCGCAATGACGATGAACTCCAGACCGCCGATGTCAAACACGGAAAAGTTCCTCTACAAATCTCTGTGACGCATGGCGTCATGCACCGAAGATATCGCCTTGCGGACCTGGCTAAGGTGCTGGTGTTGAGCCTCGGCGCACTGCTCCAGACGCACGGCGAGCTCGAGAATGCTCTCCACGGAGTGCTGCTGGTTGCGGTGCGCGAGGTTGAGCTGGTTGACCATCTTGGAGATGGATTCAATCGCGTTGGTGACTTGTCTGCCCCCCTTGGTCTGCTCCTGCGTCGAGCGCTCCACATGCTGGGTGATGGAGCGCATTTTTTCCGCGCCCTTGATGATGAGCTCGCTCCCTCGAGCCTGCTCGGCTGTCGCGACCGCGATCTGCTGTACGGTCTCGGCGATGCGGCTGATGGCGTCAGTGACCTGTTTGGAGCCGCGAGACTGCTCTTCGGTGGCTCGGGCGATGGAACGCATCATGTTAGTGGATTTTTTGGAGCTCTCGAGGATCTGCTTGAGCGCCTGCTCGGCCTCGGCCGAGACCTGCACGCCTTCATCGACATTGGCGTTGCCCTGCTCCACCGCTGCGATGGCATTGCGCGATTCGCTCTGAATCGCTTTGATGAGCTCCGCGATCTCCTTGGTGGAAACTCCGGAGCGCTCTGCGAGCTCCTTGATCTCGTCGGCCACCACCGCAAACCCCTTGCCGTGCTCGCCAGCTTGAGCCGCGATGATCGCCGCGTTGAGCGCGAGGAGATTCGTCTGCTCGGCGACGTCATCGATGACGTTCAGAATTTGGCCAATGGCCTCGATCTTCTGGCCGAGGTTCGAAATCACTTCCACGGCCACCTGACTCGATATCTTGATGCGATTGATAGCCACGAGGGTGCGGTTGATCGCCTCGGCTCCGCGCTCCGCGTCCTTTGACACGTCCTCGGAAATCACCGCAGTATCGTCCGCATTGGATTTAACCTGGTCGATGGACACATCCATCTGATTCATGGCCGTAGAGGTTTCTTCGGCAGTGGACGACAGGGCGTCGATGTTGCGCGCGACTTCCTTGATGGAATAGGCCATCTCGCCAATGGAGCTCACGGTGTCACGCACCGAGTTGCCCATGGAAATCATGTTCTCGGCCACTTCCTCGGTCGTCGTGGTCATTTCAAGAATGGACGACGAGCTCTCCTCGGCCGCCTCGGCGAGGTTCTCGACGTGGGAGGCGATCTCCTTGAGCGACTCCGACATCGACTTGATGGCATTGCCGGCGCTATCGGTCAGGTTGCGCTGCTCTCCAAGGCTGGTGGACAACTTGCCGAGCGAGTCTTCTGCCGAGCGCACCAGCTCCCGCAGCGTCGAAGCGTCGACGCTCGACCGCCTCAGATCCTTGCGCAAGGCGCTCACGACGTCGCGCACTCGCGATTGCAGCTCCGCCACGGGGCCAGGCTTTACCTCTGTCGAGGGCGACTCTTCGCTCGCCTCGACCTCGAAACGCAGCTGCTCGATGCCGCTCCCCAGCCTCCATCGATCAATCGCTTGCAGAACGACGAGGATGGCCAGGAGTCCGCCCGCGAGCCAGGCTGGCACAAAAAAGCCTGCTGCGAAGAGCGCCGCCGCCAGGGCGCATATCGCGATCGCCCAGAGCGGAAGCGAAGATTGTTTTTCTGCGTTCATGTTCTTCCTCGAGCTCTCTTTTGGGGGACGATACGTACGCCGAAAAAGAGCGAAACAATTTCTAAAACCTTAAGATGCGCCACCTCCCACGGTCAAGCAAACCGCTCCTAACGCTTCCCAAGTGGAAGAGCCTCGCGGCTTTTGTGCAGTTCTGCTAGCCTGGCGCTCATGCTGCTGCAGCTCAAAGTATCAGATTTGGTCCTCATCGACTCCCTGGATCTGGAGCTCCACTCGGGCTTCAACGTCCTTACGGGCGAGACCGGCGCTGGAAAGTCCCTCGTCGCCACGGCTATCGACCTGGTGCTCGGCCGAAGGGCTCGCGGCGAGCTCGTGCGCAAAGGCCGCGAAGAGGCCGAGGTCGAGGCTTTGTTCGATATTTCGGATGAGCCTCGAGTCCAAGAACGCCTTGAGCAGGGCGGTCTTCCGGTATCGAACGAGCTCTTGGTAAGACGGGTGATTTCGGTCGGTGGCCGTCACCGCTGCTACGTCAACGGCCGATTGTCCTCGCTCTCGGTTCTCGGCGAACTGGCCGACGGCCTGGCCAGCGTCATGGGGCAACACGAACAACACGCGCTGCTCGAGCCCAGCTCGCAGCTCGCCCTCCTCGATGGCTTCGGCGGTCTCGACCAGAGCACTCGTACCATGGAGGGCCTGTTCGACGACTTGCACGAGTCGCGGCGATCCCTGACCCAGCTGCGAGACAAAGAAAAAGATCGAGCCCGACAGCTCGACTTCCTCTCGTTTCAGCTCGATGAGATTGAGCGCATCGACCCACGGCCCGACGAGCTCGCCACCCTCGAAATCGACATCGAGCGCCTACGCCATCGAGAGTTGATCGACCAGGCCTCCCAGCAGGCTCGCAGCGCACTCTACGAAGACGATGATTCGGTGTTCGAACGCCTTGCCCGCGTGGCGACCGCTCTCGAGCAGGCCGGTCGATACGACGCTGCGAGCGCTGCGGCGGCGCAACAGGTGCGCGAGGCCGCAGCACTCGTGGAAGAAGCGGCCAGAGAATGCGCGGCGCGCCTTCGGGAAGACGAGGAGGAAAGTGGGCGCCTCGAGGCTCTCGAAGACCGCCGTGACGAACTGCGCATGCTCATGCGAAAGCACGGCGCCGATCTCCCGCAGCTCATCGCACTTGCGCAGTCCATGCGCGGCGAGATCGCCGTGTTGCGCGACTACGAGACGGCCTTTGAGCAAGCGGACAAACGAGTTGAACAATGTCATCGGCTGGCTGTCGAACACGCCCAGAAGCTCTCGGCGCTGCGGCGTGCCAGCGCCATCGAGCTAGGGCGCGTCGTGTGCGCCGAGCTTTCGGACCTGCACTTTGCAACGGCCAAGTTCGAGGTTGCCGTGGACTCGCATGAAAGGGAGCCCCAACGCAGCGGCATGGACAAGGTCGAGTTCTTGGTAGCGTTCAACAAAGGCGAAGGGACGAGTCCCTTGCGTCGGGTGGCCTCGGGCGGAGAGCTGTCGCGGCTCATGCTAGCCATCAAACGAGCGCTCTCCGGCGTAGGCCCGGTGGGCACCTATGTCTTTGACGAAGTCGATACGGGCATCGGCGGACCCACGGCCGCGGCTGTGGGTCGCAAGCTGCGGGAGGTCGCCGGCCATCACCAGGTGCTGTGCATCACCCATCTTCCACAGATCGCCGGCATGGCCGATGCGCATTTCTTCGTGGCCAAGGCCGAAGTCGAAGGACGCACCACCAGCCGTGTCGAGCGGCTGGAAAAAACAAGGCGCGTCGAAGAAATCGCGCGCATGCTAGGCGGAGAGAAGGTCACCGCCGCCACGCGCAAAGCAGCCACCGAGTTGCTTGTGCCACCGGCCTAACGATAGGGGAAGCCATGCACTGGAAGGTCCGCAGGGAGTTTCTCTCGAGAGTCGCGGTGTTCAGCGAGCTCAACCGCTGGGATCTCAAGGCCCTGGCGAAATCGTGTCAAGAGGCACACTACGCTAAAGGACAGCTCCTCGCCAAACAGGGTGAGCGCGGGGTCGCCGCGTTTCTCATCGTGTCTGGCGAAGTCACCGTGGAGAACGAGCTCGACAACGA
>JALOQD010000364.1 GCA_025453525.1 Myxococcota bacterium | reverse complement strand
GGCCTTGGCCCGGGCGTATTTCGGAGTTTTGGACAGGGCAGCGACCAGGCTGCTCTCCGCGCTGCGACCCGAGGAATCGGTCATGAGTTGGAGCTCGGCCAAATCGACGAGCAGAGGCGGCTCCTCTTGGGTCTTGACGGAGCGCTCCAGCTCGTTCATCGCCTCCTCGATGGCGCCGGTGGCGGCGATGATGAGGCCTCGTCCCATGCGCAGCCAACCCGAGCGTCCATCCAGGGCCACGGCGGCGTCGTTGAGCCTCAGCGCTTCGGGGGTCTGGCGCGAGACGAGCCGGGACAAAGCCGCGATGCCGTAGTAGGGCGCGGCCTCCTGAAGGCGATCGAGAGCAGTGGTGCGGCCCTTGGCCGAGGCCTTGGAGCGGCCGCTGTACGGGTCGAGGAGGAAAGCCTCGGAGCCCTGGCCTACCTCCACGGCGTAGCGTCCAAGCCGTCCATCGGGATCTGCTGGGGATTGGGCGCCGTCGAACTCGAGCACTTCCACGAGCCGAACCGGCGCCTTTGCGACGCGGCCGCCGGCGAGGAGCAGGCATGCCAATTCGTAAGACAATGCTTCATAGGGCGCCTCTTTTGCCGTGCTCATGAATCGAGTGGCGAGTGAGTGGGCTGAAAGCGGAGCCGAAGGTCTGGGTTCCCGCTGTGGATGTGGACGCCACAGACCCTGCTCCTTGGCGCGCAACAGGGCGGTCTGGAGTTTTTCCGTGGCCTCGGGACCATCCCCAGGACCGATTTGATCGACCCAAGCCTTGACCGAGTCGGACGCGTCGCACGGATCCACGACTTGGTCGGGCTCGAGGGACAGCTCCGCGAGCCGCGCTTTGATGTCATTGGGCGAGGGCGCATTGCCGCCCTCGGGCTCGCTTCCTTCTTTGGGGTTCAAGAGCAGCACGGCCGCGATCCCGATGAGAAGGATGCCGAGCAGCACCGCTGGCCCGAGGTATTTCTTTTTGCCCCCCTTTGCAGGAGCCGTGGCGCTCGCTGTCATGGGCTCAATGTCGTGAATCGTCATGCATCGCGGGCAGCGAGGCTTGCTCGTTGATTCAGAGTCGAACTCGTGGTCGCAAGGAATGCATCGGTATTTCATATTGGCTCCACTCCGCGACGTCTTTAGGAATTCGACGACGCCGCGTGTTCGGGTGTATGGTCGAGCTTTGATATTGTCAATGACGCGAGAGCGCTTCGCGACGCTGGCTGTGCAGGGCGAGTCGGATCTCGGAGCCGGCCGTGCTTTTGGGCGGTCTTTGAGCCCCGCATTGACAGGTCGCAGTGCGAAGGTAGGATGCTGGTCATGGTGAAACAAGACACCCTTGTCCTGGCTTCGGTATCTCCGCGCAGAAAACGGATGTTCGAGGAGCTCGGATTGCCGATCGAGATCATCCCTTCCGATGTCGTGGAGCGGCGCGACAAAGACGAATCGCCCGAAGACTTTGCCCGACGGGCTGCCTGGGACAAGGCGCGGGCCGTGGCCGAGCGGCTGTGGAACGCCGGCCGCAGGCCTTGGTTGGTGGGCGCCGACACCATTGTCGTGCTCGGCGATGATGTCCTGATGAAGCCCAAGGACGCGTTCGAGGCCAAGGCCATGCTGCGCAAGCTGTCGGGACGCACCCACACCGTGGTCACCGGATGGGTCGCGGGCCGCTACGGCGGACCGTGGATGATGGAGCATGCCCAGACAGCCGTGACTTTTCACGATCTCAGTGAGGCCCAAATCGCGGCGTACGTGGCCACGGACGAGGGTATGGACAAGGCTGGCGCCTATGCCATTCAGGGCATTGGCGTGTTCCTTGTCGATCGTATCAATGGCGACTATTTCAACGTGGTGGGGCTGCCCATTTCTCGCGTCGTACGCGCCTTGGTCGAAATCGGGGCGCTGCCGGCCTTTCCCTTGCCATGACCTCTCTGCCAGAGCGACTCGCCAGCGTTCGCCAGAGGATGAGCGATGCGGCTGTGCGCTGTGGTCGGGATCCCCGCGAGGTGAAGCTCGTGGCCGTGTCCAAGACGCATCCTGCCGGCGCGATCCGGGAGGCCTATGACGCTGGCCAGCGTCTCTTCGGCGAGAACTACGCCCAAGAGCTGCGGGGCAAAGCAGAGGAGCTTCGCGACCTGCAGGACATCGAATGGCACTTTATCGGTCACCTGCAGCGCAATAAAATTAAGTACGTTCTTCCGAGCGTTGCTCTCGTGGAAACCGTGGACTCCATGCGACTCGCCGAGGAGCTCGACGGGCAGGCCCGCAAGGCCGGTCGCGTCCTCGACTGCCTGCTGCAGGTCAACGTCGGGCAGGAAGAGCAGAAGTCCGGCTGTGAGCCGGGGCAGGCCCTGCAAATCGTCCGCTCTTTCGAGGAGTGCGCGAATCTGCGCTTGCGGGGTCTCATGACCATCCCGCCCTTCGACCTCGAGGCTGACCAAACGCGGCTCTTCTTCGCCGCTCTCGCCCGCTTGCGCGAGTCCTTGGGAGGAGCGTCGCTCCTGCCTGCCCTCTCCATGGGAATGAGTCACGACTTCGAGGCTGCCATCGAGGAAGGCGCGACCCTGGTGCGCGTGGGCACGGCCATCTTTGGAGGGCGCGATTGAGAACGAACGCGCCTTGCGCCATACCCGCGGCGCAGGCGAAGACGACTGCTAGTCGATGTCGATGCGGCTGCGGCCGTTTTGCTTGGCCTTGTAGAGCCTTTCGTCCGCGTTGCGGAACAGCTCGTGGGTCGTCTCTCCATCGGTGGGGTAGGTGGCGATGCCTGCCGAGAAGCTACAGTGGAACACCTCGCCCTGATCGCCCTCGAAGGTCATGAGCTTGAACTCCTCGAGCACGCGGCCGAGGATCATGCGCGATACCTCCGGGGGCTCGCCGTAGAACGCCACACAGAACTCCTCGCCGCCCCATCTTCCTCGCACGTCCATGGTGCGGAAGCGCGCGGACAAGAGCTTTCCCAGACCCGAGAGCACGCGATCGCCAGCGAGATGCCCGTAGGTGTCGTTGACGTGCTTGAATCGGTCGATGTCCATGAGGCAGAGCGACACTTGCTTGGAGTAGCGCTGGCCCTCGGCGAGGCGGATCTTGAGCATGTCGAGGAACGCCCGGCGGTTGGGCAAGGTGGTGAGCGCGTCCCGATCCGCCCGCTCTTTGAACAAGCGAATGCGTTCGAGCCGAACGCCGATGCGGGCGAGCAGCTCTTCCTTGATGACCGGCTTTTCGATGTAGTCGTCGCCTCCAGAGCGGAAGCATTCGAGTCGCACCTCGGGGCTGCTCTCGGCCGTGAGGAACAGCACGGGCATGTCTTTTCCCGAACCAGTGCTGCGGATCATTCGACACACGTCGAAGCCCGAGACCTTGGGCATCACGACGTCGAGGAGCAGGATGTCTGGTCTGGTTTGCTCCATGACCTCGAGGACGCGCTCTGGTTCGCCCAGGCTGCTGACATCCATGCCCACCCCGCGCAGGATGGCCGCCACATGGGCACGGAAGTATTCATCGTCATCGACGATGAGGATCTTCGCATTGACCTTCGACCGCACGGCCGTGAAGTACCGCGCTGCCTCGAGCAGATCGTCGGCATTGAGGGGCTTGGACAAAAAGTGCGTGGCGCCGGCGTGGGCCGCGGCTGTGCGATAGGTGATGGAGTCATTGCCCGACATGAACGCCGCAGGCAACTCCGCGAGCCCCTCGGTGGCCCGGAGCTGTTGAATGAATTTGGAGGCCGCGTCGATGCCCACCATGTCCATGTCGACGATCACGCCGTCGACTTTGTGCTCGAGGGCGAGTTGAGGCGATTCTCCGAGGTCCGTGGTGGCAATGACTGTGACCAAATTGCGCTTGGCGGTGATTTGCACCGAGGCGAGCATGTCCTCGTCAGGGTCGAGGATGAGCACGGTAGCGATGCCGGCCGCCACCTTGGGAGAGATGTTGATGACCAGGCTCGGTCGCTCTGGGGCTTGGGTGGCGTGTTCCAGGCAGTCGAACATCGTGTCCCACAGGCCTTGCTCCTGGACGCCGGCCATGAGCTTTTTGACCACGGACTCGATGCGGGCTGCGGCACTACTAACTTCGTTGAAGCCCAACGTTCCTGCTGTGCCATGGAGAGTATGGGACAGGCGGTAGACCTCCCGCATGGCTTCCGCGTCGTTCGTCATGTGGGCGGCGCGCAGGACCTTGCCGAGCTTTTCGAGCTCCTCTGGCAGCTTTTGTTGGTACGAGCGCCGTACGCTTTGCAGGTGGTCTTCGGTGTTCGCGTCACCGGCAAACCCCTTGGCCATGGACTGCCTTGGCTTGGGTGGCGCGAAAGGCAACGGCGTCCTGCCCAGGAGGAGGTTGTCGATGTGCTTGACCATGGCGTCGGGGTGGACCGGGCCGTGGAGCACCAGGGACACCCCATGACTTGCGCACCACTCGGGCGAACAATCGTCTTCGAACGTGGGTTCGACCACTAAAACGAGTCTCGTGTCATGACGGCAGTCACGAATAGTGGCGAGCAGATCGATGCCGCGTCTGTCCGGTAAAGCGTTGTCGACAATGGCGATGTTCGCATGGCGTGTGTCCAGGTCGCTCACCGCCGCCGCCGCGCTCGCCGCCTCCCAAACGTCGTGACCGCGCTTGCGCAGGGCCCCGGCGACAGCGCTTCGATACGAGGCGATGGTATCGACGAGCAGGATGGACGTACTTGCCACTCGGACTCCTTTGAAGCCTGCAAGGTCTCGGCTAGACCCCTTCGTTTGACATTGTAGTTAGGGTAGTCCGGCCTCGGCCCGACGCAAGGAAGCGATCACGCTCGATTCTGGCAAGAGAGCGGATCGTTGAAGGAGAAATCCTCATTTCCAAGGGAGGGGATGCTCAGCAAAGGTCATTGCACCTCTGGCCACGCTCAAAAATGAAATTATTTACATTTGTAAACTTTTTTCGAGCGAATCTGCTTTCCAAGCCCAATGATTGAAGGAGGCCCCAGTGTCGACAATGGGCGAAAGGGCGAGGATGGAGACCACGACCAGCAAGACAAAAGGAGAGGCCATGTCCTACCTTAGGCGCGAGCAGCGATTGGGTGTCCCAAACACAAGACCCAGGCCGAGGCTCTTGCCCCTCTTTCTGCTTTTGTTGGGACTCCTAGGCCTCTGCTCCTGTGTGGAAAATACGCCCTTGGAATTCAGGACAGATAGCTCACCCGGTGACGAGACAGAATTCGATTCGCATACCGAGAGTCATTCTGATTCCACCGAGGAAAACACCGGCCTCGGAACATCTACGGATGAGACGGTTGCGACGGATGACACGATGCCGACGGACAACACCGTGCCTACGGATGACACGATCCCCACGGATAACACTGTGCCTACAGATGACA
>JALOQD010000075.1 GCA_025453525.1 Myxococcota bacterium | reverse complement strand
CGGAACATGATCACGCGCTCGGGCTCGGAAATGCGCTCGAGCAGCTTGGCGGCGCGGTACTCAGGGTGCTTGTCCATCACGGGCTTGAGGGATTCGAAGACTTCCTTCACAGCCTGATGGAATTCGGGCTCGTTCGGGTTCTTCTGGATGACTTTGCCATAGGCCTCGGTCGTGTAACCACTCATGTGAACTACTCCTTTTAGTCCGTCACCCGATCGTTGGGGCGCCGGTTGTCACGTTTGGCGGTGGACAGCACGTTCGCGTCCATCTCCGTAAGCAGGTTCATCACCTTTTTCATTTGGCGGTGTCAAGCCATTTTTTGGGGACAAATTCACCGCATGGCGGCTTTGGGGTGGGGCAATTTAACCATGGCATATGGGCAATGTCCGATTTGTAGGGATTCTTGCCCTGTCTCGGGGTGGGGAATAAAGCCCCGTCTGTGCTTTGGATATTTGGCAAAGGTGGTATATTTGGCAAACAGGCATCCATGGCGAGTCTTTGGGACGACTTGACAATCGACATCCCCGGGCTGCTCTAATGCGCCGATGAACCTAGCCACTCGACCATGGCATGTCGTGCCGTTTCTGATGGTGGGCCTCGTCGCTGCGAGCCAGTCAGGCAACATCATTCGACTGGGCGACGCACACCCCGTGACCATCGCGGCGTTCCGGTTGGGTCTGGCATCGCTGTTTTTCATAGCTTTGTCAGGGGCCAAGCTGCGGCAGCTTTGGACGCTGAGCCAAAGGGAGGTCGGCCTGCTCTTCGCCGCAGGTGTAGCCCTCGCCTTCCACTTCTTCGCATGGATAGGCGCGGTGCAGCTCACCACCGTGGCCAATGCAGCCATCTTTTTTGCCATCAATCCGGTTATCACGTCCACCGCGGCGCATTTCGTGTTCCAGGAGCGCCTCACCGGAAGGCTGCTTGCCTCCATCGGCCTGGGCCTCTTCGGCGTAGCGGTTCTCGGCTGGCAGGATTTGAATCTGTCTCCACAGCATTTGCCTGGCGACGGCGCGGCGCTCGTGTGTTCCCTGCTTTTTACGCTCTACTTCCTTTTAGGCAAGACCCTCCGGCGCAAGCTTGACACAGGCGTTTACGTTGCGGCGCTCTACGGCGTGGCAGCGTTGACCTCCATCCTGGCCATGCTCGTTTTGAACGAGCCATTTACTGGCTACACAGATCGGACGTATTTGTGTTTCGTCCTGATGGCCATGGTTCCGACCATCATCGGCCACACCTCGCTCAACCATGCCCTGCGTCACATCGATGCGGGCAAGGTGTCGGCGCTGACGCTCAGCGAGCCAGCGCTCGCCGCAGGGGTGGCTTACTTCGCGTGGGACGAGGCGTTGTCGTCCCAGGCCGCGGTGGGGTATGCGGTGATCTGCGCGTCGGTGCTGGTGCTCGTTTCGGAGAGGTTCGTTAGAAGGGCAGTCACGGATCCCGCCTCGGTTCGGCGCTAACTTCTGATAGTCCCCACGCGGTGATCCTCATTGGTGCCTTGTGGCTCGGAGCATCCTTGGTGCTTGGCCGCGTCTTCCGGTTCACAGAAGCGTGCCGTTTCAACAAAAAGAGGCTCTGGTTTGCCGAGGGTGTGACTCAAGCTATATCCTTAATCCACCGTGACGAGACAGACACTGCAACGGGCTTCCGGGCCCAAGTGTGCCGGCAATGGATCGCCGGCTCGGTTGCACGGGAAGAAAAAACCAAGGAGGAGACTGCCATGAAGAAACTGTTTGCCCTGATGATTGCCGCGCTGTTCGCTCTGTCCATCATTGCCTGCGGCGATGATGAAGCGGCTTGCACCGAGGATGATGTCACGGAATGCATAGACGCCTACACCGCTTGTGGTGAGGAGACTGACGCCGACGCGGCGGCATGCCTCTCAGAGTACTGCGACTGTCTCGACGGCGGCGGCTGCAACATTCCCGAAGGAGCTGGTTGCGACTGATCCCACAGTGATCTTGAACCAAATTGACTAAAGGCGACCCCCAGGCATCGATGGTGAGTCTGTGGGACACAGCCAGGGAACAACTGGGGTATGCGGTGATCTGCGCGTCGGTGCTGGTGCTCGTCTCGGAGAGGTTCGTTAAAAAAGGCTGAGTTGACCGTCGGGCACGGCGCGCTTTGGAAGCACGGCCTCCCTGTGCGCGATGTGCGCTTTGGGCGCGGCGTCGAGCAGGGGCGATGGACCGGTCAGGCGCGTTTCTCCCTGAACGGTTCGACGGCGGCTGAAGGTGAGGATGACCTGCCTCTTGCCGCGCGATAACGCTACGTAAAAGAGCCTGCGTTCCTCTTCCAGATCCACACGGAGACCGGGCCGTTCGAGGGGCACGAGCCCTTGCTCGGCGCCGCAGATGATGACGACCTCGAACTCGCGGCCCTTGGAGGCGTGCATCGTCATGACCGCGATTTTCTCCGAGCGCGGATCGTGGGGCTCGTCCTCGGCGATGAGCCTGTAAGGCAGACCGCCGCGGGCGAGAGCTTGGGACAAGAGCTCGTGTTGAGCCTTGGTGCGGGTGAGCACCGCGATATCGCCCAGGCCGATGTCCGAAAGCTCGGCTCTGCCCGCTCGACCCGAGGCCAGGGAGAAGTGGCTGGTGCCGCCGAGGAGTTGCTCCACTCTCACAACCACTTGCTCGGCCTCGCTGGCTGCGGTGGGGCAGTCGATGATCTCAACGGGGGATCCGCCGCGCCGCGGGAGCAGATCGCGGGGCCGAGTGAGCACACTGCGGGCGACTTCGAGCACTGGCTCGCTCAAGCGATAGCATGTGCCGATGACCACGACCTTGGCGTCCGGGAAGGTCTCGGTAAATCTGTCGAAGTGCTCGGGCCGCGAGCCGCGGAATCCGTAGATGGCCTGATCCGGATCGCCGATGGCGCACAAGGTAGCGCCGCCGGGTGCGAGGAGTTGCACGAGGCGGGCTTGCACATCGTTCACGTCTTGATATTCGTCGATGCACACGGCGCGGAAGCGGCTGGAAACGCTGCGGCACAAGCTTGCGTCGTTGTGGAGGAGATGCACGACTTCGAGCACGAGGTCGTCGAGGTCAGCCTTGCCTTGCTCCGCGAGGGCTGCCTGGTAGGATGTGAAGGCGGCTAGGTCGGCTTCGTCTGACAGGGTATCGTCCGGCGCGAGGGACTGCTTGGCCAGGCTCACCAGGGACAGGAGCTTCTGCGCGCTTCCGCGGCGGTTCTGTTGGGAGAGAATCCTTCGAGCCAGGGCGAGCTTCTCCTCCTCCGAGGCGATCTGCACCTCGCCCCGCTGCTGCTGGAGAAGCTCGAGGCAAAACCCGTGGAACGTGCGGACCAAAGGCGCGCCAGGCTCGGCTTGCGGTACAGTGGCGAGCACCCGTTCTTGGAGCTCAAAAGCCGCCTGCCGGGTAAAGGCGATGGCGAGGATTTGGTTCGGCCGAGCGTAGCCGCTGCTGACCTGATGGGCCATGCGCGCCACAAGAGTGCGCGTCTTGCCGGCGCCTGGGCCTGCGACCACCAGCAGCGGCCCCCGCAGAGACTCCGCGGCGTGGCGCTGATCCGCGTCGAGACCGTGGAGCGGGTCGCTCGCTGCGAGCTTGGAAGCGGGCGCTGGTCGCGTGATCTCTTTGGAACGAGTGGGCTTGTTCGGGTGTGGCTCGGCTGCGGGCCTGCGGTGTTTGGGGCTCTTGCCCGCGAGTAAAAACGTGAGTTGGCCCGCGGCCTTTTCTCGCTCTGCCGAGCCGAAAATCCTCACCCGACCAAATTCGCCGTCATAGCCAGGGTCGATGGACAGCTCGCCGGTGCGGATGCGACGTACGGCTTCGGCCAACGGTGCCCCTGCCACGGCAGCGATGTCCTCGAGCGGTGCGCGCCGCAGGACGTGAAGCTCTGGCCCGAGGGCGTGCAGGGTCTTGGCCACGAGCTCGGCAGACTTCTTGGACGTTCCGGCAGTGCCGGTGACCTGGGCCGCGGCCTCGTCTAGGGGCACCAAGCTCTCGAAGGGGAGCGCCAGGGGAGGTCTTTCTCCAGCCGGGCGATCGGTGAGCTCGCGCACTCGGCTCATGACGCCGACGGTGAGCTCGCCGCCGCACAAGGGGCACTTGCCCGCGTGGGCCTTGGTCTGCTCGGGCTCGAGCCGCAGCTCGCACTTGCGATGCCCGTCCAGATGGTACTTGCCCTCCTCTGGAAAGAACTCGAGGGTGCCGAGAAAGCCGACGCCGTCGCGCAAGGCTCGCAGGAGGCTTTCATAGCTTGGATCGAAGTTGAACAGATTGGCTTCGCGACCCAGTTTTCCTGCCGAGTGTGCGTCGGAATTGGAGATGAGCCTGACCTTGTCTAGGCCGCTGACCCGCCAGTTCATGGGTGGATCCGAGGATAGCCCTGTCTCGCAGGCGAACACATGAGGCGTCAGGTCTCCGAAACACTCCTGCAGGCTGTCGAAGCCAGACTTACTGCCCAGGAGGCTGAACCAGGGTGTCCAAATGTGGGCGGGTACGAGGAAAGACCGTTCGTCGGCCTCGAGAACGGTTTCGAGTAAGTCATGGGCAGACAGACCGAGAATCGGACGGCCGTCCGAGCGCAAATTCCCGATGGCTTCGAGCTTGGCCACAAGAACCTTGGCCGCGTCGATGGACGGGCAGAAGACGAGGTTGTGGTTTTTTCGCGTCTTGCCGTCCTGCTTATAGATGTTGCTGATCTCTACCTGCAGCACAAAGCGTACGTCGCCTTCGCAGGAAGCGGGCAGGCCATTGTGGGCTTGCGCCAAAAGCTCGGGTCGAAGTCGCAGGAACCCTTCCTCTGCGGGTTCGAGCTGTGCCTCGATCTCGGCCATCCAACCCGGATGGGTGAAGTCGGAGGTGCCGAGTAACCCGATGCCTTTTTCGAGGGCGGCCCGGGTCAAGGTCACGAAGTCGAGCTCGCGGCTCGTCGCGCGCGAGAAGCGGGAGTGAACATGCAGATCGGCGATGAGCTCCATGGGGCGCATGGTGGGAGAGTCGGCGGGGAGTTGGCAAGGGAAAACTCCTCGAGAGAGTGCGAAAAACGATCGGAATCGTAAAGTGTCGGCTCTCAAACAGGATAGTCGGTGTAGCCTTTTTCGCCCGGGGTATAGAAGGTGGACATGTCGGGCTGGGCCAAGGTCTCGCCGGCCTTCATTTTGCTCACGAGCCGCGGGTTGGCGATGAACGGGCGGCCAAAGGCTGCCAGGTCGCCTCGACCCTCGAGGATGTCATGCTCGGCGCGTCGCGCGTCGTATCCTCCGGAGAGGATATATGTCCCTTTGAAGCTCTCCCGAATGGCCCTTTTGATTTCATCGCTGACGGGCGGGGCTCCCATGGCGCTGTGGTCGACGACATGAACATAGACGAGGCCGACCTGCGCCAGTTGCGCGGCGAGAAAGGTGTACAGCTCGATGGTGGAGGGATCGGAGGTCATGCCATTGAACGCGCCGTAGGGAGAGAGGCGCATGCCGATCCGGTCCCCGCCAATGGCTTGGGCCACGCGCGTGGCAACCTGAACGGCGAAACGCGTCCTTCCTTCGATGGTTTTTCCCCACCGGTCATCGCGCTGATTGGACGCGAGATTGAGGAATTGGTCGATCAAATACCCGTTGGCCCCGTGCAGCTCCACGCCGTCGAATCCCCCATCGATGGCGAGCCGGGCAGAGCTCTCGTACTCTTCCAGGGTGCGCTCGATGTCTGCTTCGCTCATGGCGTGGGGCACAGGATAAGGCTGTGGGCCAGAGGCATCGGTTTGTATTTCGCCGGCGAGCGCCACGGCCGAAGGTGCTAGAAGCAGCGCGCCTTGCGGAAGATTCAGTGGATGCCCGACCCGGCCGGCGTGCATGAGTTGTACGAAGATGCGGCCGCCTCGCCGGTGTACGTGGGTGGTCACCCTGCGCCATGCGTCGGCCTGCGCCTGGTTGAAAAGCCCAGGGATGCGAGGATATCCCAGTCCATTGGGGGACGGCGAGGTGCCCTCGGTGATGATGAGCCCAGCCTCGCTGCGTTGCTCGTAGTACGTAGCCACCAAGTCATTGGGTGAGTTGCCCACCGAGCGATTGCGGGTCATGGGCGCCATGACCACTCTGTTTTTCAATTCGATGTTCCCCAGACGATAGGGGGACAATAGTTTGTCCAGCATGAAGCACCATCCTTTGTTTTGCCTGCTCGTTGCCTAGCGAACGTAGGAACGCAGCGGGAAGAGTCAAGTGGCAATGTGGATAAAAAAATGCAGTTTGGTCGGGCTACTTGCGGCCTTTGACCTTGGGCGTCTTGCCGACGATGAGCACGCGGGTGCCAAGGCGGTCGGGCGTCGAGGCCACGGCGTGCCAACCTTCGGGGAGCAATGGGTCGGTCCACTGGAAAAGGGCGCGGGCATCGGCCGGGGCGAGGTTGATGCAGCCATGGCTGCGCGGTCTGCCGTAGCTGGTGTGCCAAAAGGACGCGTGAAAGGCGATGTTGCGGTGGATGTATTGGACCCACGGGACGTCCTCCACCGAGTAGGCGTCCTCGTCGCTCACCGCACCGGTCATGTCATCGCTCACATGTTTCCATTCGATGCGGAACTCGCCCCTTGGGGTCTCGGTGAGCTCGGCCATGGTCTGGGGCTTCTCGTCGTGTGGCAGCCCGGTGGAGACCAGCGTGACATAGTAGGGTGCCGTGCCTTGATAGGCCTCGAGGGTCTGTCGAGAGAGCTCGACGCGGATCCACTTTTCCTGGGCCGAGATGCCCTCGGGCGGATCGGACAGCTCAAAAAGCTCCACTTGGCTCGCCTTGACCCAGCGCTTTTCGTCGACGCGGAAGAATTCGGTGCCGCCGACCTTGCGACGATCGCGCACCGGAAAAGAGGCAAATCGCTCGGCCGGACCTGCGCCGCCGAACTTGCCGCCGCGCTCGTTGAAGAAGCTCGCCTTGCGATCCGTGATGATCACCGCGGGCAAGGGTGTTTCTCCGGTCACGAGGTAGCCGCGCAGCATGGGGGGCACGACGAGATGCACGGTTTCCCCTGGCACGTACTCGCCCTTGATTGTTTTGTAGTAGTACTTTCGGCTCTCCTCATCGAACAGCCGGTCTGCCACGGAGATCCAGAATCCCCTGGAGAGCAGGGCGCTGACTGCTTTGAATTTCTTCTTCGTATAAGCATGATAATCGACGCCGGTTTCGCTGTCGGTTCCCGGTTCGCCGTCTTTTCGATGGGGAATGACCACGGGCTCCACAGGCTCGTCGGTGCCTGCGGTGTCGCTATCGGTGGGGGACTCGGTCGGCGGCGTCCACAGCTCTTCGAGCTTGGGAACGCGCTTGTAGGAAGGCGTCCAGTCGCCTCGCACGAAGCCGTGTCGATAAGGCTCGATACTGTCTATCGCGGCGTTGGGAGGGGGATCTTTGAGAAATCTGGGTTTTTCACCCACGAGTAGGCCGCGGCCCTGGCAGGCAAACCCGCCTTGCTCGAGCTTGAACCATCCCCCAGGGCAGCTCTCCGACGAGTACTCGGGGTTCCCCACCCGCACCACGA
This sequence comes from Myxococcota bacterium, assembly GCA_025453525.1. Classification (GTDB taxonomy): domain Bacteria; phylum Myxococcota_A; class Polyangia; order JAAYKL01; family JAAYKL01; genus JALOQD01. The sequence continues at coordinate 10,354 of JALOQD010000075.1, read as the reverse complement.
CGCCCATGCGCAGGTATCCGATGCGCGGGGATTCCATGTCCGGTTTCTCGAAGATATTTACCTTGTCGAAACCGGCCCGCCCCAAGAGCGCGAAGGATGTGACGTCCTTGGGCTGACCGCCGAGAGGCGCTGCTGCGACCCCGGAGTCGGTGCTAAAAGCCTGTGCCCCGGAGTCCGCGGCCGACGTGCCTTCTCTTGTGGAGGACGTGGCGCTGTCGCAGTCGCAAGGCGGACAAGCTCCTTCGGAGCGGCATCCAACGAGCAGCGCCAACAAAACGATTATTTTAGCTAGAGAACGCATGGCCCTCTACATATCAGGGAGGGCTGTACACCTTCAACCAGGTTGTGCTGGCACAAATCGTGCTCTCCCGCTTTTTTGTCCCTTGGTGAATGGGGGCAGCTGAGATACTGCTCCTTCAACGAGTGTGAATCTTTGATGACAGCGTGGCGTTCCTGCTACACCCAAAGAGAGAAGGGACGCCAGCACGCGCAGAAAGGAAACGGATTCATGGTCCGGACGCATCGACATGGGCTCGTCCACAATGCGGCAAAAATCACAAAACACCGGTGGAAGTATCGGCTCATAGAGGTGTCTCCTGATGTCTTTTGGAAAATACGAAATAAACTCCTCGGATTTCCCGAGCCCGAGATAGGGATTCTTAAAGAACTGTGCGACCCTGCGCGAGATGGCCTCGACGTCGGAGCCAATTACGGCATGTATACACAGGCACTGAGGCGATGTTGCCGCAAGGTGTGGTCCTTCGAGCCGCAGCCGCATTTCGCAACGCTCCTCGAGAATGGCTATCGCTGCGATATCGAAGCCGGTCGGCTCGTGTTGTACCGGTGTGCGCTGTCGGACACCGCCGGACACGCGACCCTGCGCACCCCTCTTCTCGATCGCGGTTACAGCACCATTGAGGCAGGCAACGAGATGGACGGCAAGGTCAATTGCAGCCGCGGCGTGGCCGAGTTGACAGTTGAAACCAAAAGGTTGGACGACATCGAGCTGGAGTCGCCGGGCTTTATTAAAATCGACGTCGAGGGCCATGAGGAGTGTGTTTTACGCGGAGCTGTCGCCACTCTCGAACGGCATCGTCCCAATTTGCTCGTCGAGGTCGAAAATCGCCACAGGGAAGGCTCGGTGGGGCGCGTGGCAGCGCTGCTGAAGGCGCTCGGCTACAGTGGCTTCTATTTGGACGACGACCGGCTTGTCTCGCTCGACCACTTTCGTCCAGAAGTCAATCAAAACGCGGAATTCCCAGACAAGTACAAACGCAATTTCATCTTTCGACCAAGTAGGGTCGGTTGAGAGGGCTCGTTTCACTGGCTGTCCCCCCTTGTCGGACCGCCTCCCAGGCGAGCGCTAGCCCAGGAACCGTGGCGAGACTGGCGATGTCTTGAGGTGCATTCCAGGCCATGTCGGTGTGCTCCCAGTTCAGTCGCAATCGGCCGGCGTTTGCCACGAGCTCGAAACGCATGGGATGGACGCGCCACAACCTGCCATCTTCCGGGTCTTCGACCACGAGAGGCCCTGCCTCACACAGGAGCACTACGTCTGAGGAGGCGAGCCCCAGCTCTTCTTCGAGCTCAGTATGGGCTTGCTGCAGCGGTGTGTGATCGGCCTCGAGGTAACCCGACACGCCGGCCCACCTTCCGCGATGCGAGCCGACGTACCTCGAGCGACGCAGAAGCAGCACCTTGTCGCCGAGGCTGACAAAGCATGTGACGACGTCAGTGACGCGTTTGGCCACAGGGTTTGCCAACTCCTACCTCTTTCCCTGGCAGGACTTTATCTTTGCAAAGAGGTCGGTTTTGTCGACACTCACGAGGTCGCCGGAGAGGGCGAGTTGATAGTGGCCCTTCCCTTCATCGTAGAGGTGCCGACTACAGGCGATCTCGCCGAGCATGGAGTGCGCCGCCGAGAGGTTCTTGTTCATCGATACAGCCTGGAGCAGGAAGGCTCGCGCGCTGGTGTGGCGACCCAGTCGCTTGTACAAGTCGCCGCTTCGCAGATAGACCGACACCTCTCCTGGGGCGATGGTGCGCGCTCTTTCCATGGCCGCTATGGCTTGTTCGGTCTTGCCCCCGCGGTACAGGATGTCGGCGACGAGCAAGTACGCGCCCACATGATTGGGCACTGCCTGGATGGCGGACTCGAGCGCCGCAACCGCCTCCTCGTGCTTGCCTTGGGCCTCTAGGGCTCGGCCAAGAGCGTAGTTCGCCGGACCGATGTTCTCATCGCCGCTCGCAGCCTTGCGTAGCGGCGTTTCGGCGGCGGCCGCGTCCCCGCCGGCGAGCAGTGCCTCTCCCAGAGAGAGGAGGGCAGGCTGCCACAGTGGGCGGATGTCCAGGGCAGCGTTGAGCTCGTCGATGGCCCCTTGCCCGGTGGCGATGAGCCTGCCCAGGTGCATGTGGGCGAGGCAGGAGCCTGGCTCACGAGCAGCGGCGCGTTCGAGGGCGGCTACGGCGCCGTTCTTGTCTCCCATCTTCTCTTTTACGAGACCTATGCCGATGTCGGCTTCGTACCCAGCGCCAGCTTGAATCGCCTCGTCAAAGGCCTTTATTGCCTGGTCGAGTTCGCCCCGCAGAGCGAATACCTCACCGAGACCGGCTTTGCCTCGGGCCATATCCCCAGAGGCGATGGCCCTGTCGAGCTCCTCTATCGCGCGGGCCGAGCGGTTACTAAAAAGCCACAACTTCGCAGAACAAATGGACCCGACGCTCGAGCCTTTGTGCCCGCTCTCCAGTTTGCGGCAGGCCGCCTTGGCCATGTCGAAATTGTTCCTAGCGATTTCGATGCGTGCCATGCCGAGCTGTGCTCCTTCGTCTCGCGGACTGCGCTCCAGGGCTTTGCGATAGGCTTTCTTGGCATCGGCGAACCGAGCGGCCTCGAGATAGAGATCGCCGAGGCGGTTCCACTCTGCCGTGTCTTTTGCCTGGGAGGCGAGAGCGCTCAAGGGGTCTTTGCCCTCGGCATGGGAAGAAACCGTGGCAAATGCGAAGACCATGACGAAGACCGTTGGGATGAGTGCGCGCATGGCTGCTCCTTTTGTGTGGACAGTGGGCCACCTGGGCCAGCGTACCACAAATTCCATGGGATCAATGGGGTCAGTTGCGCTCGCGTCGCATCGTCCGGGGTCGGGTTCGCGCTGCGTGTCAGTCAGATGAATCCAGTGAAATCGCGACGAGATGATCGAGCTCGAAGGCGCCCTCGACCGCGAGTTGTAGAATGACGCGGTGCTGTCCCTTTCGGAGCGCTCCAAAAGGAACCGAGACGCCTTGCGATCGAAGCAAAGCTGTCAGCTCCACGGTGCCGATGGTTTTGTCGTCGACAGACACGACGAGCTCGATGGGGGTTTGGACCGAGGGGATGAGGTGCCTGGCAGAGATGAGGATTTTGGCCGGGCCTTCGATGTCGCTCAAAAGCTGAACCTCTGCTCTTTGCCCCTTGGTCTCGCAGGTCGTTGCGCCCAGAAACTCGCTGGCGATGATCTTCGGACGCACCGTGCACTTGCCAAAGCCGCTGGCCAGACCTTTTTCGAAAGAGCGAGCGTCCACTCCGTAGAAGCCGAAAGAGCCCAGGGCTCTGAGGCGAATCAGCGCCTCCACCGTCCATTTGATGTCCGGTTCCTCGCGCAAGACCTTGCGCAACAAGGGCACGCCTCGCGGGTCCTCGAGCCAGCCCAGAGCTACGACGGCATAACCGCGCACATCCGCGTAGGGGTCGGTTTCGAGCACCCTTTTCAGCGTGTCGAAGGTGCGCGGGCCGGCGATTTTTCCCAGAGCGAGGACGATGAGGTATTTTGATTTTATGTCGACGAGTAGGTCGATGAGAGGTTCTTCCGCCTCTTTGTCGCGGAGCTCTCCCAGGGCGCGAATGGCGTCTTGACGCATGTCCATGTCGCCTCGGCCGAGGGTGTCGATGAGGGTGGGCACTGCGGTGCGATCACCGAGGGTCGCCAAGGCCAGGCTCGCCTTATCGCGGACCATCGGGTCAGGGTCGAGGAGGGCGTCTTGTAGGATATTGGTGCCCCGGGGATCCTTGGTCGAGCTGAGCACGAGGGCAGCGCCCGTGGCGATCCGATGATCGTCGCTCTTGAGCAGGCCAGCGAGTTGGGGCATGGCGTCTTGGCCAACGAGTCCGCAGAGCAGCTCCAGCGCAGCGACGCGCTCTGCCACCTCGCGCTCCTCTTCGATGGCGATGCGCAGCAGGTCTGGCACAGCCCGGGGCTCCCGCATTTTTCCCAGGTTGAGGGCTGCTTGCTCCCAGGTTCGCGCTTGGCCGAGCTCGTCGACGAATCCCCACAAGGCGCTCTCGAACTGGGTCGCCGTTTCTCCGTGGGTGTCGGATAGGTTCACCCGCTCTGCGGGATCCTGTTCGAGGTCGTAGAGCTCCATGGTGCCGAGAGTCGGTTCCACGATGAGCGTGTAGGGCATCCGCACCACGCCCTGCTTGCGATGCACAGCGCAGAACACGAAACTCTCCGGCGCTTTGCCCGACAGCATGGCTGGTCGCAGGTCTTGGCCGACCATCGACAGTGGCGGTGAAATCCCGAGCAGCCCCAAAATGGTCGAGCTGATCGAAACCGTGGACACCGCGCCTTGGACTCGTCGCGGCTCGTAGCCCGGCGCTGCGATGAGCAGAGGCACGCGCACCTGCTCGTCGTATAGAGAGGAACCATGGTAGTCGCCTCCGTGATCCTTGAATTCCTCGCCGTGGTCTGCGCTGAGCACCGTGATCAGGCGCTCGCCGAGTCTCTGCTTGGCATAGTCGATGAGGCGTCTCGCCGCGGCGTCCACCTCTGCGACCTCGCCGTCATAGCGATCGGCGGCTGAGGTTCCGAGGGCCGTAGAAAGGTAGGGCTCGTGCACATTGAAGTAGTGCACCCACAAGAAGGTCGGGCGATTCGATGTGACCATGCGGTCCACGGCGGCGATGGCGTGTTCGGTGAGCGGCGCGGCGTCTGGAGCCCCTGAATGCGTTTCCTCGAAGCCGAACTTGTTTGTTCGGTAGTAGCCGACTCGGTCGCCGTCGGAGAAGAAGATGCCCTGGGTGTAGAACGCTTCAGTGCGGTACCCAGCCTCTTTGAGCGTCTCGGCGAGAGTGGGGTGGACGACCGGTAGGGACAGCGCCGATTCTTGGTAGAGAAACCGAGAGGTGTGCATCGACGAAATCGAGTAGGACGAGTGAGGGACAGGGGTGTAGGCGCGGTCGAAAACAATGGCGTGTTGCCTCGCCCATTCATCGAGTTGCCCAGTGAGGTCACGCCTCTTGTGACCGTAGATCCCGAGTCGGTCAGCCCGAAGGGCGTCCACCGTGATCAGCAAGACGCTCGCGCCAGGAGACGTTGGCAGCGCCGAGGAGGAGGAGGAGGCAGAGGACTGTCGATCCCCCGCGCGGTACGGGGCCGCGGCTCCGCGGGCCATGGGTCGCTTTGCAGGCGAGGGAAAGTGGCGCAGCACCGCGGCGAAACTGGCGGTGTGTTCTACAGACAAGGCCTTGAGGCTCGGTCGGGCTCCGAGCAGCGCGAGGCATAGAGCGCTTAACGCGACAAGCCCCATCGCAGCGGCGAGGCCGGCGAGGAGGGGACGTCGGAAAGTAGGGAGAGGTGGGCGCAAGGCCCGCGCCGCGATCGCCAGACTGGCAAGCGCCGCGATGCATAGACCGTCATGGAGGTAGAGGTACAGGCGGCGGTAACACAGAGCATCGAGAAGGTGGAACCCGAGGGCCAGCAATACGGCCCCCAAAGCTACGAGGGCCCGGCGTCTTCGCTCAGAAGCGGCGTCGGACCAGCTCAGCACGCGCAAGACCACCCTCGCGACGAGAACCGCAAGGAGCGGAAGAGCGATCGCCGTGAGCGCAGCCAGCAGCCTGCTGGCAGGGAATCTCGACATCATTCCGCCCTGAAACAATTTGCCGCCCACAATGACGAGAAATGGACAAACGAGGGCGACCGTAGCCGTGGCTTGCAGCCAACGCCGGAATCCGTGGCGCTGCGGCAAGACCTTGTGCCCGAGCAGCCCTGCGAGGAAATACAAGGTCGTCACGGCCAAAAAGACAACTGTCGCGATCCCCCCGAGCGCGCCGCCGCAGAGGCCGAGCACGGCCAAGGCTTCCAGTCGCGGGCCCAGACGCAGGGCGATATCAGCGGCATCGAGAATGCCGGCAGCCGCGGCGACCATGGCGCTGATCGTCGCGACGGCCATTAGATGTCTCCCGAGGCTATCGCGGAAGACCAGAAAGCGGTTGTGCTCGTCCATCATGATTCTGGGGTTGGCTCGATGAATTGCTTTGGGCAGATACTGGAGGCGCCGACCAGATTCGAACTGGTGATAGAGGTTTTGCAGACCTCTGCCTTACCACTTGGCGACGGCGCCCCAAAAGGCGCGAGCATCCTACCATCGCAATTTTCCAAGTCAATCCCTATGGGACGGATTTTAGGGCGCGCTGCCTGCCTTGGCGAAAGCGGCGCGACACCGCACCACAGCCTATCATTTGAGGCGGTAGATGATGCGGCCACGAGAGGGGTCATAGGGAGAAACGGCGACGCGAACCTGATCGCCAAGTACGATGCGGATGCGGTACTTGCGCATCTTCCCTGCAAGGTGGGAGAGCACGACGAGTCCCGAGTCCAAGCGCACTCGGAACATTCCGCCGGCCAGCACTTCCTCCACTACCCCATCAAGCTCAATATGATCTGTTCTGGACATGGTTCCCGTTCTTGTTTGCCCTGTGGCAGCCTACTCAAAAATCGAACGCGAAACCGTATGCTCTTTTATACTTATGGTCAATATCGTAAAACCCGCTCAGAAAATGCTTCTTAAGAGAGCTGCCCGTGCGGGATGGCTCGCTCCAAGCCTCTTGCGAGGTCATTGGACAGGAGATAAGCCCATGGACTCCCGAGCCGTCAAGGCCGCCCATGAAGCTGCGCGACGAGCCAGCCTCACGCTTGAGGCGCAGTGCGCGCTGGCTCCCTACACCAGCCTTGGCATCGGTGGACCGGCCGCAGCGTTGTGCGCTGTTTCGGACATCGAAGGCCTGTGCCGGGGACTGCGCCATGCCCGGGAGCTCGGTGTGCCGGTCTTGCTCCTGGGCGCCGGAACCAACCTTCTGGTGAGTGACGAGGGGTGGCCGGGACTCGCCCTGCGTTTGCAGCTCACTGGGCTTGTCATCGACCACGAGAGGTGCACCGTTCGCGTCGCGGCGGGGGTGAAAAGCCGCCTCCTTGTCGAAGAGACCATCGCGGCCTCTCTCGCTGGGCTCGAGTTCGCCTCTGGTCTTCCAGGAACCGTGGGCGGCGCGGTGGCGGGCAATGCCGGTTGCTTCGGCGGGTCGTTCGGCGATCGCCTCATCCGGGCCATGGTCGTGGATGCAGAAGGCAACGCCCACAGTATCGAGGATCCGGCTTGGTTTCATTTTTCTTATCGCGGCTCGAGATTGATCGCAGAGGGCGCGGTGTTGGCGGAAGCGACCTTTGCCTTGTGCCCTGGCGACCGGGAGGCCCTGCAAAGCCGGGCCGCAGAGCTCCTCGGCATTCGCCGGGACAAGCATCCCCTCCCTGGGGAAAAGACCGCGGGGTCCTATTTCAAGAATCTCCCTCCAGAGCAGCCAGGAGGAAGGCGCCGCGCGGCTGGAGAGCTTCTCGATGCCGTGGGAGCCAAGGCCATGCGCGTGGGCGACGCGATAGTCTTCGAGCGCCACGCCAACATCATCGTGAATCGCGGAGCAGCGTCGGCCAGGGATGTGCTCGAGCTTGCGGACCAGATGTCCGGTGCGGTTCGCCGGACCTTCGGCATTGTGCTGGAACCAGAGGTGCGGCTCGTCGGTCCTCGCCCAGCCGGGTGACGCCCGTCGGTGGCGCTCCCCATTTCCTTGGGGAATTTTGAGGTTTTTGCGTTGTTTCGAACCGGCCGGCGCATTAGTATGCGCCTATGTCCGTGGATGTCGGTACTGGCCCTTTAGGCCAAGACAGCAGTGGCACGAGGTCCTCCAAGGGTCTGGTGCTCATCGTTGAAGACAACGAGGAGGTTCGTACCCTCGTGGCGATGTTCTTGCGCCGTAACGGTTTTGCTGTCACCGAAGCTGCGGACGGCGTCGCTGGTCTCGAGGCAGTCGAAAACCTCCGTCCGAATCTCGTGCTGCTCGACGTGCTGTTGCCGCACCTCGACGGCATCGAGTTCCTCAAACGGCTGCGCAGCTGCGGTCCGGCCCAGGACACACCGGTGGTCATGATGAGCGCGGTGCTGCAGGTGAGGGATCTGAAGGCCGAGACCGATCGCCTCAATGTCGCTTCCATCATCCAGAAGCCGTTCCAACTCCGCACAGTGCTCGAGCACATCGAGGCTGCGCTCAATCCGGAGAGTCGGCACGAGTCGTCGATCGTCAGCCGCATTCCGCCGAGCGTCGTCATCGGCGGCGAGCGGCGTATCCACATGAACCGCGAGCCCTTGCCGCGCCGTGGATCGATCTCGGATTTGCCGGTGCCCGAGATCATCCATGCCCTGTTCGTTCGGGGCCAAACCGGGAAGCTCACCTTGAGCGGTTCGGGCGCCGAGAAGCGCGTGTTCTTCCAGTCCGGGATGCCGGTCTACGCTGAGTCGTCCATTCCAGAAGAGACCCTGGGCGCTCACCTTTTGCGCGTCGGTCGGCTGACTCAAGAACAGCACGATGTGGCCGTTGCCGAGATGACCCTCACCGGTCGCCATTTTGGCGAGGTTCTCCTCAAACTGGAGTTGATCGGCCCCCACGATTTGTTCACCGAGCTCGAGGCCCATCTGACGCAGAAGGTGTTCACCACTTTTGCCTGGCACAAGGGCGATTTCCAATTCGAGGAAGGGGACGACTGGAAGGACGATGTCATCGTCGCGCGCATGAAGCCCGGCCGTATCACTCTGGACGGCGTTCAGCGCTTCTGGAACCCGAGTCTCGTTCAAAAGCGCGTGCGCATCACCGATCGCAGCCGCACCTTTCCTCTCGATTCGTCGATGTTCAGCGAGGAACAGATGGGCATGTCCACTCAGGAGATGCGCATCCTGCAGCTCGTCCGACGCGGGCTGACCGTAGGAGAGATCATTCGGCAGACCGGAGATCTGCAGCTCGCTACCACGACGCTCTACGGCCTCTACGTGCTCGAGCACGCGGGCTTCGTCCTATCGGCGCGGGACGCGGAGCGTGGAGATCCCACGCCACGGGGAGTCACCGGTGGCATGGACGAGAAGGCCAAGGGCCTGCTCGCCGAGTACATCAAGTACCGCACTGCGGACTACTTCAAGCTCCTCGGGGTAACGCGGGATGCGTCGGACGAAGAGATCCAGCGCGCCTTCTTCGACCGCCGTCAGCGCTACCACCCGGACGCGTTTTCGGGAATGGACGCGGGGCTGGTGCACGAGAAGATCGAAGAGCTCTACGTCCGTCTGCACAACGCGTATCGAATTCTTTCCAACCCTGAGACCAAGGCGAAATACCTCGCGTCCCTGGAGGACAAAATGCTCGGGCAGCCCCTCGAGACCGTGCCCCGCGGCAGGACAGGTCGATACACCACCTCATCTATGAGGCCAGCGGATGTCCTGGCCTTCGAAGAGGGCTTTGCGGCGCTGCGCGCAGGGGATCATGGTAGGGCGGCCGAGTGTTTCCAAAAAGCCAATGAGATCGTGCCCAAGCCCCGCTATGAGGCGTACCACGCTTGGGCCGAATTCCTGCAAAACCCCCTGGTCAACCGTGCGTCGGCCGAGCAAACCTTGCAGAAGCTGGCCCGCGAGCATTCCGACGAGGCACAGGTGCTGTACCTGCTTGGGAATCTGTGCCTGCGCAATCAGGAAAACGACAAGGCCATTTCCTACTTCGAGCGCACCTTGCAAGTGGACGATAAGCACATCGACGCGGCTCGACAGCTCCGTCTGTTGCGCATGCGTCAAAGGGGCAGCGAGGCCTCGGGGCTTTTCGATCTCTTCAAAAAGAAATAGGTCAGAAGGAGAGGTCCACTTTCTCGGTCTGGCACAGCTTGTCGTTGCACACGCTGAGCTTTATTTCCGCCTTGGTGCTGCCCAGGGACACATCGTCGAGCTGAAACACCACCTTGGCCTCGCTGAACACCTTGGCTTGTTCCCTCTTGAGAACTCGCTCTGTGCTGCCGGTGCGCAAGGTCAGTTTCCAGGGGTAGAGGGTGTTGCAGTGGTAGCCGGCCTTGCCCGTCGCTGAAACCGTGGCGCTCCCTTTGTCCGCCCCGCCAGAAGTCGTGACCGAAACCACGTAGACACCGCCATCGTGTTTTATAACCTGCGTCGAGGCCAAGAGGGGAAAAAGGGTCGCACTGGCGGCGACGAAGAACGCAAGGGCAATGGCTGGGGTTTTTCT
>JALOQD010000363.1 GCA_025453525.1 Myxococcota bacterium | reverse complement strand
GCAATAAGTGACTCGGCTACTCTGCGAACATCAGTCCACAGCGGCGCCCACTGATCCTCTTCACTCCAGACGTAGGGCCTCTGGAAGGCCGGGATCTCATAGTGGACCTTCCCATCGAACAGATCACGGGGAGTTAGCGCGTCAGCCTTCATGCTGTTGTCCTTTCTTGACAGGGAATGTTGTCGCAAACTTGAGCCAAAGGTGCGAGTTTGGGCTGAACAACGGCCCTATTTCTCGCTACTACCAGCTTCGCCGCCAACTCCTTCTGACCCGGTCTCGACACCTCGTTCAACCCGATGCTGCCGAAACACCCTGGCTGCGTTCGCTGGGTCCCCCGTTGGCTTCCATGGAGCATCACCATGGCAAGAATGGTAGCAGAAAAGGTTGACTGCGCCCGCCCAAAGTCTTGGGAATCACTCCCAGCACGCAACTTGGCGCGACTTGTGAAGGAGGCTTCGAAAACGACCGCTGCTGTCACCAGTCAAAGTCGATTTGCATCGATGCCCTCGTCGGGGCGATCCACGGTAGCTCCGAGGGTAGGTCGATGTCTTTGAGGTGGTGACAGATTGCGACTGGGTCGGTAATGACGACATGGCAATGGCCGCGGCGCGACCCACGCCCCAGCGGATGCAGGCGTCGGCCTCGGAGTCGAGGCGCTCGGGCAGGCTGCCGAGGTCTGGGTTCGTCGAGGCGGTCATGAGGCGTTCCTTTCGCGGGCGTCAGACACGTCGTCGCTGCTGTTTGTGAGCGTGGAGATGGTTCATGCTATATCCGTCGGACAACTACGGGGCTGAGCCTCAAAGGCCAGTCGGGTATGCTCGAGACCATCACGGTTTCGAAAAGGGATTCTTTACTATGGGTTACTTTGCTTGGCTTTTTTTCATGATGCTGACCTTTCTGGTCTATCTATGGCCGTTGTCATTGGGGTTGGTCGCGTTGACGGTGGCTGGCATTGTCCTTTGGCGAAGAAAGAAGTCGAGACCTCCGTTACCCGCCGTCGCGTTGTTTTCCTGTTTCACTTTCCCAGTTGCGATATTGATTTTCCGATCATCATCGCACAGCTTGTCGCCAGTATCGCGTTGGTCTTCTTTGCGAAAAGCGGACTCCGCCTACTTGTGTTGGCAGCCGTGTCGTGGGAACTCGTATTGTCATTGTGCACTGGCTTTGTGGCATTTATGTCGGTCAGCGGTCAGTGGCTATGACAGAATACGCGCCCATAGCCGTACCCAACGCCGTTGCTCATCCAACGGAGACTCCCGCACGGTAACAAAACCCAAGCCTCACGGCCTGGACCCAAGCTTCCGCATTGAGCCGTGCCTTCGTTTCCGTGTTGTCGTCTCTGGCTGTGAGTGTGAATCTGTCAAGGAACAGGGGGGTCGCGGAGCACGGCAATACTCGTCTTCAAACCACCCGAACCGGACAAAACGTTTGCGCCTCCTTTATTCTGGGGTACGAAAGAGCATCGGATAAAAATGCATATGCATACGAGGGGAAACAGGGGTACATTCGCGGAAAGCCTCAGGCCAAGAGGGGAATACATGAGTCAGCATACATTTCTATTTTCGACCATCGTCGCGATTTCACTGAGCGCACTTGCCGGATGCGGGGACAGCGGCGATGGCGACAAGAAGACGACGGACACCACCGACACGGGGACTGGCCACGACACAAACCAGGGCACCGAATCGACCGCCGTGTGCGCGGATGACACCATGCGTTGCACCGGCGGAGACATGGTCCAGAAGTGCGTGGACGGTATCTGGTCGGACTGGGAAGATTGCGGAGGAAAGGGACAGCGCTGCGAGTTGACGCAGGGGGTGGCGTCTTGCGTGGACCAGACAGAAACTGTCGAGACCGAGACCAGCACCGACACTCAGTGCTCGAGCCAGCCGGACTTTACGGCTTGCAACGTAGTCACCGATCCAGATCGCTCCTACGACATCTGCGTGGCTGGCTTGTGCGTATCGCCTGGCTGCGGCGACTCGAGTTGCAACGTTCCTGGGCCCCACTTCCCCCTTGCCGATACCAACCAGCGCCTTTGCTACAGTGATAATCGCATCATAGCCTGTCCCAATCCGGGAGAGGACTTCTACGGCCAGGACGCTCAATACGGCTGGGACGTGACCCACGATGAGACTGAGAGGTACACCCGAACGACGCTAGTAACCGCCCAGCCTGTTGTGGAAGACAAAGTAACCGGCCTTGTATGGCAAGGCTGCGCCGCGAGCCTTGGGGGAGCTGACTGCAATAGCGGGAGCCCTAGGACCTACAGCTGGAGGCAGGCCTTCGCCTACTGCGACAATCTCGATTGGGGAGGCCACACCGACTGGCGTCTGCCCGACCCCTACGAGCTTTCGTCCATAGTGGATAGCGCAAGATCAAGCCCATCCATCAACCCAGACGCGTTTCCTGGCACGCAGCAAGAAAAATTCTGGTCGTCGTCGTCCCACGAGGATGGTTCGAATACCGCGTGGTTCGTCGGCTTCTACGGCGGAACCGTGGGCAGCCTCGACAAGTACGGCGACCTCCAGGTCCGGTGTGTTCGCAGCGGGCCGTTCGAAACTCGGCGCTTTGAGTCTTTGGCCCTTTCTGGTGACCGGGTGGTGCGAGATACTCTGAATGGCTTGGAGTGGCAAGGCTGCACGGCCGGGTATACCAGCGTTGATTGCTCCTCTGGGTATGAGGAGGAATTTGAGTGGAGTGAGGCCCTGGCCTACTGCACGAGCCTGGAATGGGGCGGGTATACAGATTGGCGGCTTCCGGATCGCGCAGAGCTTCAATCCATATTAGATATTCGTCTGGGAGGACCTTCAATAGACGAGGGCGCGTTTCCATGGACGCCTTGTCGGGAGTTCTGGTCGTCGTCGTCCGGCGAGTTTTTTTGGGATTACGCGTGGTACGTCAACTTCTACGACGGCCACGTGAACTTTTTCCCCAAGAACGAAGACTACCCGGTCCGGTGTGTTCGCAGCGGACCGTGATTGGCTCTTTGGCGCCTTGGCTCTTTGCTTTTTTGACTTCCCCATGCAGTGCCCCCAACCGACTCACACCCAAACAACACCCAGTAAAAACCAGCAGCCCCCTCCCCGCGTTCGAGGAGGAGGCCGCCGTCTCTCACTAATACTTGTTCTTAGATGACGGCTCAGGCGTCGTGCGCCTCAGAATCTCTCCAATGACCAGCACGACCAGCTCGGCTGCCATGCTCCACCAGAAGAACGGACCTGGCATTTTTGGAACTCCGCTCATGTTTTTCACCTCCTTTCTATTTCCCCGAGTGCGATGACCGGGGCGATGAGGTCGTCACTGTCGCGGGTGTCTGCGATGGCGACGACGGTTGTTGCGATGGGTGCGAGCGTCTGTGTGCAGGTGCTCGCCGCTTGTGATCCGATTCCGACGATCCACCATGAGACGCCCTCTGCCTTCGTCAGCCCTCGGCATGTGGCCACGGTCTCAGGCGCAAGGCCTGCCTCCCCGTCGGTGATGAGGATGACGTCAGCGTTTCTCAGCTTGGGGCTGGTGCGGAGCAACTCGGCGGCTCTTTGCAGGGGCAGGTCGAAGTCGGTGCCGCCGGCGCAGGGAGAATCGAGTGCCTTGGCTATGTCGTCGAGTGTCGCCTTGCCGGGTTCGATGCTGACTTCACGGCGCAGGCTCGCGCTGAACGCCACGAGATAAAAGTGCCTCTTCTCCTTGGTCGCCGTGGAGAGCAGGGCGAGGGCCACGGCCTTGGACCAAATGTCCTTTCCCTCGTCACGCATGGACGAAGACTCATCGAGCAGCACGATCACTGGCCCCCGGGATAATGGCTCACGACCGATCATCTCGTAGCCTAGGGTCTGCTTCTCAATGAACCGTGCGAGCATGAGCTTCTTGAGCACCGGATGTCCGAGACAGACGAGCTCGGACGGCAGGAGACGAGAGAGATCGTCGCAGGGGCCCACGCCGTAAATCTCTCCTACGCCTGGCCGGACTTTGCTTTGAGCCTTGGCCGCGGCGACTCGCTCGAGCCTGCCTGCGAGACGGCTGATGTGGCGAAGCATGTCCGATTTTCGTAGGCGTTCGGCCAAGGCTCTCATGGCTGCGAGGTCCGTGGCCTTAGTGCCAGGCACATCGACAGAGCCAGGCTGTCGCAGGCCCAACGGACCTGTGAGACCTTCGAGGTCTGCCTCGACGCTGCGAACCGTGTCCCTTGCGGTGCGTGCGGCCTGTCGCAGGGCAGCTCGGAGATCGGAGTCAGAGGGAGCAGGCTGAGGAGGTGCAGATGCACCCTGCTCACGCTCGGGCACATGAGGCAGGAGCTGCTCGAGCACCACCTCGGCAGCAATCGCAGCGGCGAATCCATTGCGCGCGGTCATGAGCTTGAGCTGGGTCCACTCCGCTGTTTCGGTAGCGAGCCCATGGAGTCTCGTGGCCCACTCGGGTGCTTCGTCGCTGTTGGCTTCGGGCTCGCTTGGCAGATAGAGGCGGGCGTGGATGTCGGCCGGGAAACCGGCGAACGCTTCGCCCTGTTTATTGATGCCCTGCTTCACAAGAACTCGACCGGTCTCGGAGAGCTCCAGGTGTTCGCTCCAGAGGCGATCAAGCCAGGTACTGGTCTTGTATGACAGGCCCATGGCTATGCCGCTCCTGGGGCGAGGTGGAGCCTGCTGAGAGAACGCAGGGCAAGGGAGGCGAGCTCGTGGTGCCAACGCTCTGCCTGGTTGAGCGCGGATCGGGCTCGGGCGGTCTTGGTGGGCACTGCGTTCGCGATACGGGTCTCGAGGCGGGTGTGAATGTCGACGATCTGGCGAAGCAGGGGCTCGAGCTTGGCCGTGAGCGTCGCGTCCATGGGGTCTGGCCGCTGGCTCCACAAGTCTCTTGCCGCATCTTCGAGCTCAACGGCCTCGAGGTTGAGTGGGTTGACGACCTTGGAGACCATGCGCTCCACGAGTCGTTGTTGCGGGGGCTCGCTCCACAGCGCATGGACCAACACCTCGCAGTGCTCATCCGTGGCCGTGGCCTCTCCGTTCAGCCACGCCTTGGCCCGAACCAGCTTGGCGCAGGCCTTCCAGCGGCGGTCGCTCACTTCCACGCCCTCGGAGGCGAGTTCACGACGAATAGTCACGATGGCGTCGAGAGCCGCGTCAGTGAGTTGCACGTTCTCGACTTCGGCCTGCGCAGCTCGCAGCTCGTCGAGGGTGAGATTGGCGGAGGGCGCGCTGGGTTGTCCGAGCAGTAGGGACCGCAGGTTCTGGTCCTCGGTGAGGTAGGGCACGGTCACGCGCAGCAGGAAGCGGTCATGGAGCGCCGCAAGCCCGGCGTCCTCGGGCAGTTCATTCGAAGCGCCGAACAGGGAGAGTAGTGGAACAGCCTTGGCCCCGCCGCCCTCGTGATAGAGCCGCTCGTTTACGACGGTCAGCAAGCTGTTGAGGATCGCTGCGTTGGCCTTGAACACCTCATCGACGAAGCCGATATGTGCTTCAACGAGAGTGCCTGTGGTAACGCGCTCGTAACGACCGCGCTCCAGAGCGGGCAACGACAGCGGGCCGAAGAGCTCTTCGGGGGTGGAGAACTTGGTGAGCAGGCGCTCGAAGTACGTGGCCCCCCCCGAGCCGCTCACAGATGGAACGGACGAGCAGGCTCTTGGCCGTGCCCGGCGGGCCGAGCAGCAGGCAGTGCTCTTTTGTAAGTAGCGCCAGCAGAGCCGCGTCGATGGCAGTCTCCCGCTCTAGCAGATGGATGTTGAGATCGTCGCGCAGGGCGAGGACCTGGGTGAGGATGGGTGAGTCCTTGGGCATGTGTGACCTCCTTGGGTTGTAGTTTCTCAATACGAAAGTTTTCGATCAGGAAACAATCTCGGCCGCATTGTCCTATCTTCGTGGCATGAAACCCTCTTGATATAGGCATTTGCGCTGTATATACACTTAGCAATGGAGTGTATATACAGATGAGAAAAAGGGCCACGGAACGAGCAGATACTCTCAGTACGTTTAGGCTCACGAACGAGGAAAAGCGGCTCCTTGCGGTTGTCGCAGAAAGCACAGGAATAACCCGGACGGACCTGCTGCGTGGGTGGCTTCTTAAAAACGCAGATGAGATACGAACTGGCCATCGTGGCCCCCAACAAAGGATTATTTTTATGTTGAACGAAGCGAAGGCTCTTCAGAAGGTGCTCGACAAAATTGGCGATTTAGATGAACTCGCCGAGAAGCTCCCGAATGTGAGAGATATTGAGGCTATCGGCGAAGCCATTGACCTACTCGGTGATTTAGATGAGCTCGCCGAGAAGCTCCCGAATGTGGGAGATATTGAGGCTATCGGCGAAGCCATTGACCAACTCGGCGATTTAGATGAGCTCGCCGAGAAACTACCGAGCGTGAGAGATGTCGAGGCCATAGGCGAAGCCATTGACCAACTC
>JALOQD010000074.1 GCA_025453525.1 Myxococcota bacterium | reverse complement strand
GGATTTTCACCAACCCCAGTGCGGGCCAGGGCTCTTCGAAATTCCACCAACCCGTCTGGGAGTGGCTATGCACCGCTTGAGAAATGGCGAAACTCTAGCTTAAGGTCAATCCTGCCAATCGGGCGTGCCGCGCAGCTCCTCGGAGATCTGCGCCACGGCGTTTTGTATGTCTTCGATTTTTGTGCCCCGCGGAAGGCGGAACACGAAGCTCATCTGCTCTTTCTTGAAGTTCTTGGAGCTGCCGCGCACCCTTGCGCCTGCTCGCTCGATGGCTTTTTTGTACACGGTGGCCATCACCGCCACGAGCTCGAGACCGAGGCCCCAGCACAGGCCGACAATGGTGCCCATGATGGCATGACCGGTGCTCTTGGAGCTCGCCAGATCCGTTCGAAACCGCAGCAGCCCGCCGATGCCGAAGATCACAAAGGCCATGGACGGCGCCACGGTGCAGATGATGGAGATGAGAGAACCCACCACCGAATAGATGATGAGCGTCTTGCGCAGCTCCACGTCTTCCATGGACTCCGGCCTACCGCGGCCGGCCGGGTGAAAGGCGAGCACCGCACCGGACAGGGTCGCGGCGAGCATCACCACGGCATAGCGCAGGTAGCTCGCGCCGTCGGCAAAGGCCTGCCAACCAGGACCAGGAGAGACAGTTCCTGAAAACAGATCCGGCATGTCATGCCCTCCCGGCGCGCGCCTGCAGCGCCTTGATGTAGTAGTGGGCGACCTCCAGATCGCCGGGGTTGTCGTTGACGAGCGATCGCAGAAACGCATCACCGGCCTTCTCAACGCTCAGCTCGAGGCCCAAAGACTGAGCGGCAAAGCACGGCCAAATGGGCGCGAGAGCCTGCCGCAGCTCGAATGCACGCTCCGAAGCGTCGTTCTTGATGCTCGTCAGCGCTTCGCGGCACATCTTGCCAGCCTCTTGTCTCATCTTCCAGGCCTCATCAGACGAAGAGCCCGACAGAGAGGACAGGACGAGCTTGGGAGCCAAGGGAAAGAGCTCGCGCCGCAACTGCCACGCTTCCTCGGATTCACAGCCTTGCAGACCAAGGATGACAAAGGGCGCGGCTCGCTCGAAGAACTTGCGACGCATGTTCCAAGCCCGCTCGTCATCCAGTCCCGCGAGCCCCTCGAGCAGCCCCCAATCGTTCTTCTTCTTGCCGAGCCGCTGGCGCCATTCCCACGCTCGCGGAGAGCCAAGGGTCTTGAGCGAGGCGAGCACAGCGCCCGGCGCCTCGTCTTCCAACTGCTTTCGCAGGTCCCATGCCTCCCCGCTGTCGATGCGGGACAAGGTCATGGCGACATCGTCCGGGGCTTTGGACGCGAGCTTTCGCCGCAGCTCGAAGCCGCGCGGATCGGCGTCGGACCAGGCGCCCAAGGAACGCGCCACCTGCTGGGGTACGATGTCCGCGAGCGCATGGCGCATGGCCACGGCCCGGTCTTGACCCAAGGGTAGGAGGCCGAGGGCCACGAGGGCCGGATGCTCATCCTTGAAGTTGTCGCGCAATGTCCACGCCTCCTGCGAGTCGAGACTGCGGCAGTGATAGAGCGCGAGACGAGGTTGGCCGCGAAGGGCCAGGTTGGACAACGCATCGTAGAACGCGCGGCGCGTCTCGTCTTCACTGCCCGGATCACCGCTAAAGCGCAGAGCAGTCCGGGGCGCGGCAGAAGTCGGGGCAGTGGGCCTGCAGGGCAAAGGGGTCGCTCTGCCCAGAGAGGCGAGCACGCGATGGACAATGAGTGAGGCATTCTCCTCCACAGTGCCTTTGGAGTTGTCCACGACGAACCAGCGCGCGGGATCGGCCTGCGCGAGCTCGAGGTACACCTCCCTCATGGCGCGGCGCAACCCCAGTCCTGCGAGGCCTTTGCGGCCGAAATCCCAAGGTGGCCTCGGGTGCTCCATGCGCTCGATCCGCTTGCGGGCGTTGGAGGTGAAGATGTCCACATCGCAGTACACGACGAGGTCTGGCCACAGCCCAGAAGCGACGATTTCCGCCGCGGCGCGTACGTCCTTCAAGGCCAGCTCGCCGCGGGCCAGACACAGGGTCATGGCCGAGTAGAGGTAGCGGTCGGCAAACACCACGTCTGCGCGGTGGAGGGCGCCGCGGATGACCGTATCGATCATCTGGGCGTCTCTTGCCAAAAAGAGCATGAGCTCGGTCCTCGCCGACATGTCGAGGCCCCGCGGGTCTCGAGCCAGCTCGCGGATCTCGCTCGCGAGCCGTGACCGCAGCGCGCCCTTGGGACGAGCTTCGTAGACCGACACCCCTGCGGAGCCGAGCGCCTCTGCCACCTTCCCAGCGAGGGTGGTCTTACCCGAACCGTCGATACCTTCGAATACAATGAACATGAAAGACCTTTCTAAAGGCTAGGATGGAACAGCGCCTGGCAGCAGACCGCATCGCGCCAGGGATTGCACGCCGAAGGAAAACTTGGAGAAATCCACCTCGGCCACGCCTTCGAGCAGCTCGCTCGTCCACTCGGGCACAAGGCCGAGGCACTTGATCTCGAGAATCCACGAGGCCTCCACGCACAGCGGCGGCGCCAATACCTCTCTCGCCGTGAGCGCGAAAGCCGGGGTGAACAAGTCCTGTGGTGGCACATGAAAAGTGACTTGGTCGTCCAGCGTGATCCGCGTGCGGGAGTCCTTGGACTGGAACGTGTGGCGGCGATAATGAGCGACGAGCACCGGATGGAGAGCGCGTCCCTGACGCACCTCCTCAAACGCGTGGATCTCGGCCCGCTGCGCTGCATCCCCGCCGCTCTTGGGCTTTCCCGCGAGAATGGCGCACACCTCGAGGCGTTTCACCTTGAACCGGCTCTTCTCCACCATGGCGCCGCAGCGGGCCTTGACCTCGAAGTGGCACATGCCGTCAGACGTCGGTCGACCCTCGTCGTTGTGGTAGTACTCCTTGACCCGCAGCTTGACGCACTGACTGCCGCGGACGAGCGCCGTGCGACACAGCTCCATGTCGTCGGTGTCGAGATAGCTCGAGGCGCGGAAGCTGTGGGCCTGGCCGTCGTAGAGCTTGGCCGGGATGTACTGTGGCAGCTGCGCGAGCAGCGCTGCGCCGCGCGAGGCAGGCAGCAGGTACTTGACCTCCTGCCGCACTCCGGTGAGACCTCTGGCGGCGGGCATCGGTCCGCGTTCGTCTTTGTTCATATGTCGAGACATGCGAATGCCCAGAGGGTTTCCGAGTCCGGGTACTCGGCCCTGCCGTTGCGCGCAGCGCGCTGAAACTGACCGTCGATCATGAACCGTAGGTACTTACCGAGGTAAATATTCACGCCAGGCGTGAACACCGACACCTCATCATCGATGATGATGGAATGAGGATCGAGCAGCTCGTACTGGAACGCCGGCTCCACCGCCACGGGGACGTTTTCGGTCGGAAGGTCGACTTTGTACGAGGCGACGCCCACCACATCCAAGAGCAGTGGAGAGCGCTCGCCCTTGTCCTGCGGCGCCTGGCGCCAGGCCTCGTTGTGCTCTGCCACGATGGCCTCGGCCAGCAGCACAAAGCCGCCCACCGACACTTTGGCGTCTCCCCCCCCGGCCCAGCCCCGCCGCGGTTGGCCCGAAATGGTATTGTCGAACAGCTTCAGGGCAAAGGACGCGCCGAGGGAGAGCCACTCCACGGGCCGCAGCTTGAGCCGTGCCGCCAAATCCTTGGACATGCCGGTATCGGCGATGTTGGGACCACTGCCGTTGAAGACACCCACGGCGTAGTCGAACTTCACCGCTTCGATGAGCCGCCCAGTGAGCATGAGCCCCAGATCCCGGCCGCCGTAGCGCAAATCGCTCATGACGAGCTTGTTGCCAATACCCCTGTCGACGACCTTGATCTTGGCAGGAGACATGAGCTCCAGAGCCGAGAATGGCTTTTTGAACTGACCGATGCGCAGCTCGAGCTGCGGCAGAGGTGACAAGTGAATGTACGCGTCTCGCAGCAGCGAAGAACCGAGCTCGAGCCGCTCGTCCACACCAATTTGCACCACGCCCCGCAACCAAGTGTAGGGATCCCAGGTCATCTTGAGCCTGGCGCGCTCCACGACAAAGCTGTTCTCGAGGTCCGACGCACTACCGTCCTGCCCCTGCCCTTCTTCCCGGGAGAGCACGTAGCCGGCGTGCACTCTGCCGCGGAACTTCAGCTTGCGCTTGACCTTCTTGGGTGGATTGTCGTCCTGTGGCTCGATAGTCGAAGCTGTCTGAGGGTCCGCGACAGCTGGCTGGGACGGCGCTTCCTCCAGCGGAGCCGGAACCGGAGCCGGAGCCGGAGCCGGAGCCGGAGCCGGAGCCGGAACCGGAACCGCGAGCTCCTCCTGGCCCATGGCCGCGGCGCCGAAGCTCAGACAAATCGCCACTGCCAGAAGGCCGACGAGCCGCCGCGAACAATCCAAACGCGAAAACCTTGCCACGTTCATGGTCCTCCACTCCCGCTCTTCGCGGATACAATAAGCGTGCCATTGTCCATCAATAGACCCGAGCCGCGCCAGAAACGCGCGCATGCCGTATGGCTCGGAAGCCACGGCAACCAGAGACCGTGGCCGATCGCCTAGGGGGAGGTGGTGCCTCGAGTCCGCGATCCCTTCAGTAAGGCCAGCTTAAAAAATCTTCTTGACAGCGCAGGGGGAAAAGACTCTAAAAGCGGGATAAATGGGAATTGGCGCTGCGTCCAACCGTGCAGCGTCACACTAAAAGGAGAAAAAATGAAACGTGGGCTCTTACTGTTTATCTGTTCTTTGTTCGTCCTCGCCGCTTTCCCCATGAAAGCGCAGGCATGCAAATGCATGGCCCCAGACATCGCTCGCAGCTACGCCTCTGCCGATCATGTGGCCAAGGTTCGCGTCGTCGGACAAATGTTCTTTGCGCCGACCGGTTTCAAGCGATACTTGGGAATCGTCAACGAAACTTTCAAAGGCTGCCTCGATCAAGGCCAGTGGGTTGTCGTGGAGACTCGTTCAGAGGGCTCCGCTTGCGGCATGCAGATCGAAAAGAAAACCTATCTGCTCAACGGTTCGGAAGGGGGCTTCGTCTGGGGAATGCCGAAGATCTTCGTCCATAGCTGCGACTACAATAGACTCTATAGCAGTCTCACCGACGACGACTTCGACTACCTGTCCTCTCGTTACAACTGCTGCGGTGACTCGTGCGCCTGCACGGACGGCAGCCAACCTGTCAACTGCTTCGCGGATCCGTGCTCGGTTTCCACCTGTGGCGATCCAGAGGCGACTTGCACCTCCAACTACTGCGGCGGCTGCAATGCCGAATGGCTCGACGCCAGGGGCGCGGTTGCCGATTGCTCCCCGAACCTCGAGACTTGCGATCCAACGCAAGAGATGTCCTGCCAAGACCCAGAGTTGATTTGCATGGCGAACACCATCGACGAGACCGGCACCTGTGAGCCGTTCGAGCACGGAACCACAGTTGGCGCCGGCTATGCTTGCGGCGGCTCCATTGGGGTCGGGTGCGCCAAGGGTCTGTTCTGCAAGGGGCTTCCCTTCAACCGTCTCGGAGGCTCGGGCGTGTGCACGCTGATGGAGTGCGACGATTGGTCTGCCGAGTACTCTCGTTTCGTCGACGCCAATAATCAGTGCGTCAGTGCGAGCGATTGCCAGGCCATCAGCGGCACGAGCTGTGGCTGTACGCGCAACCTGGTGCTCTCCAAAAACGCCGACATGGATGCGTTCTGGAGCCTTGCAGACGCGATGTCCGCCGATGGTTGCAGCCGGTTCACCTCCACCTGCGATTGTCCCAGGGCAGATGGTTTCAAATGCGACAACGGTCACTGCCGCTGGAATTACCTCTGATCCTTTTTCCAGGGAATACGAACAGCCTAGGAACGATTCTAGTCGGGGAGTACGGAGGGGGCGCTTTCGCTTGCGGTGTCGCCCCTATCCTGCGACTCGCGCTTGCCTCCTCCGGCGATGACGAGCAGCCCAGCGATGAGGGCTAATCCCATGAGTAACGCGAGGCCCAAACCGATCCACATCTGCACTGGCGCTCCACTCTTCTCGGGCATCTCCGAGGGCCCCACAGAGCTCATGCGGCTCGAGGAACGGGACTCCAATGCCGAGCTCGACGGGTTGGGCAAAGGCGAGAGAACGGATTCGGGCAACGTCGATCGACCGACCGCGTCGGCGGCATCGCCACCGATTTCACTCGGCTCGAGCTTCAAGCTCGAGTCCGAGAAATCCAGGGAGGGGAGAGACTCTGTTTCGCGCCTCCTCAAAGACCGCGGCCGAGCCACGCCAAAGAACCGTTCATCAGAGGCGGGGAGCGGTGGGATGCTGTCGGTGATGATCACCCCGGACTCATCGCTCGGTCGCAAAGCGGCGTCTCGCTGCGCCATCTCGAGCAGCGCCATGGCCGTTTCTGCGGCCAGGCGCTGAGTGCTCCCCACTTCGGACATGCGAGGCAGTCTGTGGATGCGAATGGCGCCGCAGCGCACCAGGGTGTGCAGCGACCGCTCGATATCTTGGGGATCATCGACGGAGAAGAGGTTCTCAATGTTGTCCCTCGGAAGCCCGGCGAGCATCGCCTCGCTGGCGCGTTGAACCGACAAGGGCATGGTCGCGGACAAATCGGCGAGGAGGTCAGCCTGCACAGTGAGATGCCGAGGGTCGCGGATCACCTTGTGCGGGCCAGGCGAAAAAATCGCGCCGAGCAGGGCGCTCGTCTCGGCCACGGCCTTTTCGAAACCGCGCTTGAGGTTGGCCGACACCTCCATGCGCGGGAGCTTGCGCCACGACCAACGACCGGCTTCACACAGCATGAGTTGTTGAAAGGCCACTTCGCCCGAATCGATACTGCCCCCTAAGCCCCTGCGCACTATCGAATGCAGGTCGCCGTGATCGATGTGCACTTCGAAGACGCTCCACGCGTCGTTGACCGTGAGCAGCCCCGACAGCCGGGCCTTGGCTATGAGACGAAGCAGCGGACCGGGCCCGGTGAGCTCCAAGCGCTCCGACGACGGCTTCGACGAGGCGAGCCTGTCCTCCAGAACCCGCAAGGGCGCGAGCATCTCTTCTAAACGGTCGAGCACGCGCGTGAGGCGCACGATGCCTCGGTCCTCGGCCGAGGGCTCCCACCAACGGAAGAGCAGCACTGGCGTAAACCGCAGCACCGGATGGCGCCGCACTCGTTGATGGAGCTGCCACCCTGGCTGGCCAGGCGCCGTGAGGTCAGCGACGATGGCGTCAGGCAGGGCGTTGCACACGGCCTCGTACCCCTGGTCTTCTCGGTTCCCCACGGTCACCACGGCGCCGAGGTCGGAGAGGGCAGTGGACAAGGCCGCTGCTTTTGTCGAATTGTCTTCGATAATGACAACCCGCAGGCCCTTGACCCGGGCGCTCGCCCCGACCATCGCATGGGGCGAGTCAGGGCCAAGTTCCGCGGAACGCCTGGGCAGAGACCAGGGTGTCGCCCGCGACGGCCGGACCGGCTGCGGTGAAAAAGCCTCTGACGGAGGCGCAGGCGGTCCCTTGGGAACGGTATTCGACATCGACATAAGCATAGCATCGACCAGTCCTTCGCCATCTATGATCGAAAATGATGGCATCCAGGCCAAAAGACCGATCCATAGCTCCGCAGTAGCAAGGCTGATGCCAGGCTCAGGACGCCCCAGGCCTTCCCCTGTCTGCCCTTCTCGCGCCATAATGCCCCCAAAGCCAAGGAGTCACCAAATGCCCAAAGCCCTTTCCATCGTCGCCAAGTCCGGTACTGGCAAGACAACCTTGCTCGAGAAGCTGATCCCAGCGCTCAAACGCCGCGGCCGCAGGGTCGCGGTCATCAAGCACGACGCCCATCGCTTCGACATCGATCATCCGGGTAAGGACACGCACCGCCTGTACCAAGCCGGTGCCGACGCGGTGCTCATCTCGTCCGCGGAGAAGCTCGCCCTCATTCGCCGCTGTGAGCACGCAACGCCCATCGAGCAGCTCATCGAGACCTACTTTCCCGATATGGAGCTGGTGCTGACCGAGGGGTACAAGCACGGGCCGCTCCCCAAGCTCGAGGTGCACCGCAAGGAGCGCAGCACCGAGCTCCTGTGCCGCGGGCAGAATCGCGACGAGACCCTCGTGGCCGTGGCGAGCGACGAGCAGCTCGCCCTCGACGTACCCGTGCTCGAGCTCGAGGACATCGAGGCCATCGCCGATTTCGTGGAAGAGTGGATCGCGAGGTAGTTCCCGTCCCGAAATGGGAGTTTTCCGGCGTCCTTCGGAAAGGCGAGGACTGTTTGAGTTGGCATTTCGATGTCCGAGTTCCGCAGCATTGGAGAAGGATGCCGGAAACGGGACTTTCGGGATGCCAACGAGGTAGGCCTTTAGAGCCTCACGGCAGGGGCATGGAGAAGTACCAAGAGCCCCAGCACTGGCAGTCGCTCTGGGAACGCCAGGGCAGTACGCTCTTGCGCAGCGCGAACTCGCCGCCGGCCTGGCCACTGAAGCTCGCGACGATTTCGCCGCTTGCGACTCGAGTAACGATACCTCGAGTGATCGTCGGGAATTGCTCCTGTATGAACATCACCCTTGTGGCGAGGGCCGTGTTCGACAGTAAGGGCGCTTGATGCTCGCCGATGCTCGCCTCGAACTCCACCCGGTACTCGTCGTTCTGGCCGACCACGATCCAGTCGTTCGGCACACACTGGCGCGCCCGACTGTCGAAGGAGAAACTCGGGTGGCGCCAGCCGAGCTCTTGGCGTTGGGCGAGAAAGCGAACGTTCTTTATGACCCCCTCGTCTTCGAAGCTGATGTCCATGAAGTCGAGCTTGCGCGAGCGATGATAGGTCTGCAACACGAAGGCGACGCCTTCCTCCTCTTCGTCGGAAGAAAACACGACAAAGTCCCAGCCGTCTGCGGCCAGGAGGTAGCGTCCAAAGGAGTCCTCGAGATAGCCCTTGGCATCCACCTCCACCGCTCGCCCAGTCGGCAGCGAAACCACGCTACCTGTGACAGAGGTCCGCGGCCACGGCGAGGTGACCGTAAAGACCTCCTCCCGCGGAAACACAACGCCCACATCTGTTCCTTGGACACCGGTAAAGGGCGGTTCGTCCTGCGGATCGCCTGGGACCGCAAAGCGTTCACGCCAGGCCTCGATGGCGACGAGATCCCACTCAAAGTGCTCTGTCCGCCCCTCGAGATGGAAAGCATCCTCGCCTTGCGGACCACCTCCGGGCATGGGCGTCAAAATCCCGTAGTAGCCCGTGGCAGGTTGTTCCCCCTCGAAGCGCTTTTCTTGCGCAGAGGCGAAGGTATCGTCGAGTCCAAAGGAGACGAAATCGGAAATCGTCGGTCCTGCGTCGATGGAGCCCGAGACCGCGACACTCCCACCATTGGGAATGACAACGTCGAGCTCACCGAGCTTGCCGCGGGGATTCCCGAGAATGTAGGCCACCATTCCAACGAAGCGACCGTCGAAATCGTGAATCATGAAATACACCCACTCGTAGCTCACAAAATCGAGCGGACTGTGGCTTTCGTAGTCGCTCCGCAGGATGTTCCAGCCTCCGAGTGGGCTTTCTTCGGCTCTCCCTGAGCCTACGCAAAGCAGAGTTCCCAGAACAAAGGTCGTTAAGAGTGCAATCCCGCGCGCAAATCGTTTCATGATTGAAGTGCCTCACATTTCAATTTTTGTCATTCCGACCAGCCCCTATTTTCTGGACTTCATTATTATTCACTTTTTCCACATAAATCAATCACAAAATGCTCGTCTTGCCAAGAGCGCCGACGAGCCTGCGCCGTCGCTCGACTGACTCGGGCTCGAACCAAGATTCGACGAACTTGTCCACGAACTGCGTGCGCTGGCCTGCGTCCATCAAGCCACCGGCCAAGCGGTTGAGGCCTGCCTTGATGCCCACACTGGCGAGCGGCGCCTTGGCCGAAAGGGTCTCGCACAGCGCAAGAGACTCGCG
The DNA here is from genome assembly GCA_025453525.1 of Myxococcota bacterium. Lineage (GTDB taxonomy): Bacteria > Myxococcota_A > Polyangia > JAAYKL01 > JAAYKL01 > JALOQD01. The sequence continues at coordinate 8,251 of JALOQD010000074.1, read as the reverse complement.
GCGAAGCTCGGCAGCTCCTACCACGCGACTGACGAGGCCGATCTCGAGGGCCCGTGGAGGGGAGAGCGGCGCGGCGCACAGGAGCATCTCCCGAAGGACCCCGTGGGGAATGGGCGCGAGCCAACCCGTGAGCTCGAGGGGCATGTTCACGCCGAGATCGGCTTCGGGAATGGCGAAGTGGAGAGGGACATCGGCCATGACCCGCAGGTCGCCGGCCAGGGCGAGCAGCGCCCCCCCGGCATAGGCGTGCCCAGAGATCTCGACCACCACCACCTGGGGTAGGTTGCGCAGACCTTCAATGGCGTTCACGAAATCCGTGATAAAGCGATGCATGGCTTCAAACCCGAAGCCCAAGTTTTCCTTTACGTCGAAGCCGGCGCAAAACACCTTTTCACAGCCCGACGCAAGAAGCAGCACTCGGCAGCTCTCATCGCGGCCCAGCAGCTCGACGAGCTCGAGGAGCTCGAGCACCAGCGCGGCGCAGAGCGCGTTGGCCTTGCCCCGGCGCAGGGTCGCGATGACCACCTCGCCTCGTTTCTCCAACTCGATATATTTCATCTCCGTTACACCTCTTTCTCCCGCCTGCAGCCGCAGGGGCGGGCGGAGCTTGCCACGGTCCAGGCTGTGGGGCCAGCTCGTGCAATCCCACTTGTCCAACGAGGGGGTTCCGTCTTAGAGTCCTCGCTTCGAACAATCTTTCGCCCAAAAGAGGAGGGTGCATGAGAGTCGTACTCGCCGGTTTCAATGTCGACTCGCGCGTCGTAGCCGAGGCGATCCAAGCCGGTGTGCCGCAAGAGCGCATGAGCCCAGAGGTGCTCAGCGCCGCCTATGCCCGCATCAGCCGTGATCCCAAACCGGTCACAGAGTTGCGCCGGGAAGCGCTCGACGAAGTGGAGAAGGCTCGCACCTCGAACCGAAAGATCATCTTCGGCATGGGTCACCACTCGGTGGCCGAGCACGCGGTCTTCAACTTCGACATCCTCGGAGCCTCGCGCCTCGCCATAGAGACCATCGAGCACTTCCGGCTCTGCTCGTTTACCGAAAAGAGCCAGCGTTACATCACGCTCGATAACGATTTCGTCATTCCCGAGGAGCTGTCTGGAACCGCGCTCGAATCGAGGCTCATCTCCCTGGTCACGCGCCAGGCCGAGCTCTACGAGTCGCTGCACGAAGCGCTCCGAGCCCGAATAGGGCAGGAGCAGCCAGACCTCGAGTCCAGCAAGGCCGGACAGCGGCTTCTGGACAGTTGGGCCAAGGAAGACGCCCGGTACGTGACCATCCTCGCCACCACAGGCCAGCTCGGCATGACCGCCAATGCCCGCAACCTCGAGCTCATGATCCGCCGCACAGCCGCCTCTGGTCTCGTGGAGCTCCAAGTCTTGGCGCACCAATTGTTCGAGGCCGGCGCGGCTGTGGCTCCGTCCGTGCTTCTGTTCACCGAGCCTTGCGCCTTCGATACAGAAACCTGGCCCGACATCGTCGAAACCGGTCGCTCTCTCATCGGCGACCAGCCGCCTGCCACGCCTCCTTCCGAGCTCGTAAGAGTGGTTCATGCCACTTCCGAGGCCGACTCGCACATCGCTGCAACGATGCTCGCCACGGCTCTCTGCATCCCATTCGATCGCGCTCGGGATGCCGTGCGAAAGAACAACGAAGCGCTGCCCAGCCTCGTCCAGGCTGCCTTGCGACGCATGGAGTTCTACGATTCACCGCCGCGGGAATTCGAGCATGCGAGCTTGTGCTTCGAGCTCGTCTTGTCGTCTTGCGCTTTTGCTCAGCTCAAGCGCCATCGCATGGCCACCTTGAGCGTGCAAGACTACGATCCGTCTCTGGGGCTGACCGTACCTCCGTCCATCACGGCCATTGGCGAAACCGAGCGCTTCGAGGAGCACGCACAGGCCGCAGAGAGCTTGTGGCAGGCGGTCCGCGACGTCGCTCCCCGCGCAGCGGCTTATGCTCTGACCAACGCCCATCGCCGTCGCGTGCTCGCCACCATGAACCTCCGGGACCTGTACCACTTCGTGAGGCTGCGAGAAGACAAGCATGCCCAGTGGGACATCCGCGACATCGCCTCGCAGATGCGCGCGCTGGCCGAAGCGTACATGCCCTTGTGCTCCGTCTTGCTTTCGGGCAAGGACAGCTACCCAGACAAATACGAGGCGGTGTTTGGCAAAAGGCCCGCTGCCCTTCCTTCCGAGGTTTGAGAGAACGAGCGTGCGACTGCGCGACGAGGACGCCCCTGCTCTGCTCGCTTCCCTGGAGCGATTGGCCGCGACGTTGGGAGTCTCGATTCGCTATGAAGCGCTTGCTCGCGAAGACGAGCGCATGCGCATCCGCTCGGGTCTGGTGCGTCTGCGGGAGAAACCGGTCTTGCTCGTCGAAAGCTGTCTTTCTGCGCGCGACAAGTGCCTGGTCATCGCAGAGGCCCTCTCGGCCTTCGACTTGCGCCGCGTGTTCATAACCCCGGCGGCCCGGATGCTCATCGACCGCGCGGCTCGGATGGTCCCTTGACCATTGCTTCACGAACGCCTATCTAAACCGTCGCCGGCCTCAAGGAGCCGGAAGAACCATGGATAGACTGACCGCTCATCTCGATCGTGGCTGGGAGCTCGTGACCAAGGGAGACACGCGCCGGGCGTTCATCGCCGCTCGCCGAGCCCTGGAGCTCAACGAAGAGTCGCCCGAAGCCCACAACCTCATGGGGTACATCCACGCTCTGGACGGCGACCTCGAAGAGGCCCTCTCCTGTTACCGCAGGGCCATGGACCTCGATGAGTACTATCTCGATCCCATTCTCAACGCCGCCGATCTTCTAGTTCATCCCGACTCTGATCCGGCCGAGGCCGCGACCTTATGCGACAAGGCCATGGAGATCAGTCTCACCGACGAAGAGCGGTTGGACGCCGCGCTCTTGCTCGTGGAAGCCCTGCTCAACATGGACAAGGTCGACGAGGCTCGGCAAAAGCTGACGGCTTTGCAGCCGCAGGCCCCGCTGCGTCCGCCCTACGAGACCCTCCTCGGAAGAGCGCTCTACGAAGTCGGCCTACTAGAGGAAGCCGAGGTCCACCTGCGCCAGGCCGTCACCAGCGAGCCCCGCTCTGCCGACGCCTGGTACTACCTCGCGCTCATGGCACGTGAGCAGGGTAGTCGCGTGGAGGCCGTGCGCTGCTTCGCAAAGGTTCACGAGCTCGAGAAAGAGGCGCCCCTGCCGCCATGGGCCAGTCGCGTTCCCCCCTTGGCAACGGTGATTAGCAAGGCCATCGAGCGGCTCAATCCCGAGCTGCGCGGTCTCTTGGACGGCACGGAAATCCTCGTCGAAGATCGTCCCAGCATGGAGCAGGTGAACCTGGAAACCGATCCCCGCCAAGCCGTGGCGCTTCGAGGCGTGGACCCTATGGCAGGTCGGTTCCAGACGCTCATCGTTTTCCGTTGCAATCTCCTCCGCTGTGGCACCACCCTCGTCAATCTAGCCGAGGATCTCAGCGTCATGATCGGCCGCGAGGCCAATCCTTTCAAGGCTGATGATTGACGAAGCCCCCCATGCGTCCCTAGAATTATGGAGAAAAGAAAATTCGCCAAGGAGGCACGCGTGGGCGCCAACAAAATGTTCTGGCCACAGGAACTGCTCGACGAATGGACGCTGGAAGAGCGGGTCACCATCATGGGCCATCGGCTCACCATCGCGTCCGAGAAGCGCTCCTATAGCATCGCTCAAGCGCTGTTTTTCCAGGCAGACGTGGCGGACGGCACCGATCCCCACCACCTGGTCGGACGGGTGCGGCCCCTCTCCGACATTCGCGCCATGGGCGGTGAGCACTACATGGACTCAGTGGTGCTGGGCGACACGGCCTATTCCGTCGTCATAGGATTCACCGGCGAGCCCGAGAACACCGACAGCCCCCCTTCGCCCGAGGAGAACCTCGCCGCACTCGAGACCGAGGCGCCGGACACGAGCAACGACCCACAAAGCATAGCCACGGCTTTTTCAGCTCAAACTGGAGCGGGGGAGGAATCCACGGATCAAGAACTGCTCGCCAAGTTCCTCTTAGAGAACCTCTGACCCCTGTGGCAGCCCGATTCTCCCATGCTAAAGTAATAGAATGGACGCGGCGACGCGCCTTTTACGAAAAGAGACGCGACGATGAAGGATAGGCTACTGGGACGGGTCATCGCAGATCGCTATCGGCTCGAAAGCCGGCTGGGCGTGGGCGGCATGGGCGCCGTGTATCGGGCGCGACACCTGCTCATCGATCGAGTCGTGGCCATTAAGATCCTGCAGCCAGAGAGGAGGGGCGAAGAGCACTTCCGCGCCTGGTTCCTCCGAGAGGCGCGTGCCGTCAATCGCATCAACCACGCGAACATCGTGGACATCAACGACTTTGGCGAAACCGAGGACGGCTTGGCCTACCTCGTCATGGAGCTCCTCGTCGGCGAGTCGCTGGCCAACGTCATCATGCGCGGCCCCATGGATCTGGGGATAAGCATCGATATTCTCGAGCAGACCACGGCAGCGCTAGCCCGCGCGCACGACTTGGGCGTGGTGCACCGAGATCTCAAACCAGACAACATTCAGCTGATCAACAAGGGCGGTCGCCGCAACTTCGTCAAGCTCCTCGATTTCGGCCTGGCGAGGCTGTCCCGCGATGGTCGGCTCGCAGCCAAGGGCGCGGTATTCGGCACCCCCGAGTACATGTCGCCCGAGCAGGCACGCGGCGAGGACGCTTCTCCTCTGTCAGACCTGTATTCCCTCGGCGTCCTCCTCTACGAAATGCTCACGAGCCGGCTGCCCTACGCCGCTCATGATCGAGACGGATACATCGAAGCTCACAAATACAAGACACCCACTCCACCGACCAAGTACGTTCCCAACATGGATCCCGATGCGGTGCGGATCATCCTGACTCTGCTCGAGAAAGATCTGATGGCGAGGTACCGCGACGCGCATCACCTGCTCGAAGATCTCAAGGCCTTGCAACGCCGTATCGGCGGCGGCGTCGCACCATGGGATCCGGCGACCACCAGTCAAGACAAGATGCTCACCAGCTCCCTGTTCACCAGTGGCGCGACCTTCGACGAAGTCGCCCAGTGGGCCCTTCGCGCCACGCTGTTCGGGCGGATGGTGGCGCGAGCCTATCCTGGAGGAGGCGGTCCCCAAAAGATCGTCGCCGCCCTGGAGGAGATTTGGCAATTGGCAGCGGCCACGACTCGTCTGGAGGGCGAGCTGCAGGCCGAGATCAAGCGCAACGAGCAGCTCCAGCGCCGCGGTCGCGACTTCCGCGCCCAAGTGGGTCGACGCATCGAGGACCTGTCTCGCGAAAAGTCCCGCCTCGAGCGCGAGATCGCCGCGGCCGATGTGGACCTGCGACGTCTGCGCGAGGAGTACGAAAAGGCGAGCAGCGAGCTGACCCGCGCCAGGAGCACCATCGCGAGCATCGACAAAGGCCGTGACGAGATGACCGCCGAGCTGCGCGCCGCTTACGAAACAGCGGGCGCCGCGGCGGCCAAAAAGCAAGCCCGAGCCGAGGCGGTGGCCAAAGTCGAGACGAAGATCCAGAAATGGCAGGAAGAGGCCGAACGAATAGAGTCTCAGTTGAACGAGTTCCGCAGCCAACTCGACCGCCAGTCGGTGGCCATCGAGGACGATCTCGAAACCGGTCAAACGCGGCTCCAAACCAAGATGCAAGAGCGCGAGGACTACAGGAACAAGCTTCAGGAGCTCGCTGAAACGCTATCCTCCCACTTTCAGTCCAAGCCCGAATGCAAGACGCTGTTCGAGGAGCTCCAAGGGCTCGACCGAGCCAGTCAGCTCAGCCACGTCGAAGAAGCTCGCATGCCCAAGGGGTGAGTTTGGAGCGCTTGCTCACCCGTTGAAGAGCCCAGCCGACGCCGCCATTGATCGACGGACGCACTCCAGATACTAAGAGAAACATGCTCGACGAGACCGCAGACCTCGTCACCTTGGACGGAACGGTCAAAAAGGTGATGTTTCACAACCCCGTGACCGGTTGGACCGTGCTGCGACTGAGCGTTCCCAACCGCGAGCTCGAGCAAACCGTGGTGGGCAAGCTGCAACCACTGGCTCCGGGCGAGGTGGTGCGCTTGACCGGCAGGCACACCACGGATCCCAAGCACGGCGCGCAGTTCGAGGCGTACACCTGTCTGCCGCTCACGCCGTCCACGATAAAAGGCATCGAGGCGTTCCTCGGCTCTGGGCTCATCCCGGGCATCGGCGAAGGTTTTGCGCGACGAATCGTGGACGCGTTTGGGCTCGAGTCTCTGGAGGTGCTCGAGCACGCGCCGCAGCGCCTAGCCGAAGTGCCTGGCATCGGCCCCAAGCGCGCCCAGGCCATCAGCGCGGCGCTTGTGGAAAAAAAGGCAGAGCGCGACGTTCTCGTCTTTCTCGAAGCGACGGGCGTGTCTGCGGCCTATGCCGCCCGCATCGTTCGTCGCTATGGAACGCAATCCATCCGACTAGTGCAGGAAAATCCCTACAGGCTCGCTTCGGACGTCGCAGGCATTGGCTTTATCAAGGCCGACCAAATAGCGCGAGGCCTCGGTTTCAACAAGAACAGTCCAGAGCGTGCCGAGGCCGGTCTCGCTTACACCTTGCAGCTCTTCGCCGAGGAAGGGCACGTATACGCGCCCCGTCAGGCTCTGTTGCAGCGCGCTACCCAGCTTCTCGAGCTCGACCTCGACGCCCTGGAGCGGGCGCTCTGCCGACTGATGCTGCAAGGCGGAGCTCGGCTCGACAGCACAGGCGAAGAGGAGCGGCTGTACCTGCCCAAACTCCATCGCGCCGAAACCTCCGCCGCCGCGGACCTTTTTCATCTGCTCGAGGCAAAGCCCCGCCCCATCGAGGCCGCGCCTGCTGCGCTCGTCGAACTGGCAGAGCAGCGCTGCGGCGTGGAGCTTTCCGCAGAGCAACGCGCAGCGGTGGCGGCTCTAGCCCAGGCAAAGGTGATGCTCCTTTCCGGTGGCCCGGGCACGGGCAAGACCACGGTCCTTCGAGGCATTGTCGCCGCTCTCGAGGCGAACCAGCTCACAGTGGAAATGGCCGCACCCACGGGACGCGCGGCCCGGCGCATGGAAGAGGCGACCGGCAAGCCGGCCCGGACCCTGCACCGCATGCTGGAATACGCCCCGCGCAATGGAAGATTCGAACGCAACCGCAATAGCCCTCTTTTGGCCGACGTCGTCATCGTCGACGAGACGTCCATGGTCGACATTGAGCTGTTTGCCGCACTGGTCGAAGCGCTTGCGCCCTCTGCCAGGCTCATCTTGGTAGGCGATCCCGATCAGCTTCCTTCTGTGGGACCGGGCGCGGTGCTCCACGAGCTTTTGTCCCTTGGCGAGCATTTTCACCTCCGCCTCAAGGCCATGAGGCTCGAACGTATCTTTCGACAAGGACAGCAGAGCCTCATCGTCGGCGCAGCCCATGACATTCTGAGAGGCCAGGAGCCACAGGCTGGTGAAAAGGGCCAAAACGCGGATCTGTTCATCATCGAACGAGAGGACCCGCAAGCCATCATCGACGTCATCAAAGAGCTCGTCGGCACGCGCATCCCCCGCTCCTTTGGCCTCAATCCCGTCGAGGACATCCAGGTGCTGACCCCCATGCACAAAGGCAGCGTGGGCGCGAGCCGGCTCAATGCAGAGCTCAAGGCGCTGCTCAACAGAGGAAAAGATGATTCCGATGCAGCCCCGCGGCTCGGCCTCGGAGACAAGGTCATGCAGATCCGCAACAACTACGACCTCGACGTCTTTAACGGCGATATCGGACGGGTCACAAGAGAGGACGAAGAGCTCGGCGCGCTCGAAGTGACCTTTCCGGATCGCAAGGTGAGCTACCCCAGTAGCGAGCTGGATCAGCTCGTGCTCGCCTACGCCTGTTCGGTCCATAAGTCTCAAGGCAGCGAGTACCCGGCCGTGGTCATCGCACTGCACACCCAGCATTACGTCCTGCTCCAGCGCAACCTCCTCTACACCGCGGTCACAAGGGGCAAACGACTGGTGGTGATCGTGGGGTCGCGCCAGGCGCTGCGCATCGCGGTCAAAAATCGCAGCGAGACTCGCCGCATGACAGCTCTGGCGCAGCGCTGTCGCACCCTCGCTTTGGAATGACGGTTTGCCTTCCCTTACGAAAAATAACAACGACCCGCTAAGAAGCCCTAGCATGGAAAGCAGCGGTCATTCGGCTTTCGAGCTCGGTGAGCAGCGCCGCGCGGCACTCGGTAGAACGGGGCCTGCGCAT
>JALOQD010000362.1 GCA_025453525.1 Myxococcota bacterium | reverse complement strand
CGAGATCCGAGAGCTTGGAGATGACGAGCGAGTCGGCGACGATGAGCGGCGGCGTGTCGAGGAGCACGTAGTCGTACGATTCTCGCCAGCCTTTCACGAGCTGTCCGAGCCTTTCCGAGGCGAGCATCCGCTGGGTCTCTGGCGGCTCGTGACCCGCGGTGATGACATCGACCCCGTGGCGCTCCACATGCAGAATCGGCAGCGCGGCTCGACCCACGAGATGATCAGAGATGCCGGGCGATCGCGGCAATCCCCACGCTCGATGTTGGCTCGGCCGCCGCAGATCGAGATCGACGAGCAACACTTTTTCACCAGCCTTGGCGAGTGCCGTGGCCAAGTTCGCGATCACCGTGGATTTCCCCTCTCCAGCCTCTGAGGAGGTGACCTGTATCACTTTGAGAGGTTCGCCGCCCACCTGTGCGAATTCGATGTTGGTGCGCAGGGTGCGGAACGACTCGGCGACCGGACCCTTGGGCGCGCTCCAGATGGTGTCTAGCGAGCCCGTATCGGCCTTGTTGCCTTGAATCACCTGTATGTCGGGCACTGCGCCGTAGAGTGGAATCCCAGCGATGTTCTTGGCCTCTTCCTCGTCTCGGATGCGCGGATCCAACGTGCGGCGGGCGACGATGAGCCCGGCGCCCAAGAGCAAACCGAGGATGACGGCCAGCATAAACGTCGTGCGCCTCTTGGGGGCAAACCGCTCTGTCGGCAAGTAGGCGCGATCGATGATCCTCTTGTTCGTCGTGGTCGAGGCCTTGACGATATGGGCCTCCTCCAGCTTGCTCATGAGGTATTTGTAGAGCGTTTCGGACACTTCGAGGCTGCGGCGCAGGGAGACGATCTGTCTCTCCTTGTCTGGATACGCGCTGAGCTGAACCTGCACGTCGCGTAAGGATCGACTCAGGGCTCGCCGATGGTCGGCGATGCGTTGTCGCGATGACCTCACGTACTCTTCGATTTGTCCACGCGTGCGCCGAATTTCTTCTTCGACCCGCGCCACCTGCGGATGGGACTCGGTCACATGGGCTAGCAGCGTGGCGCGATCCAGCTCCAGTTTGTTCAGGGTAGAGACCGCAAGGCTCAGCAGGCCATCTTCAGCGACGAAATCCCCGGTGAGCGCGAGTTGCTCGCCCCTTTTCTCCGCGCGGCTCAGACTGGCTGTCACCTTGGAGAGGAGCTGTTCTTGCACCTCGAGCCTGCGCGACTCTACGTCGAGCTCGCTGCTGCTGCGAATGAGCTCGGTCGCCTGCTCTGGCAGCATCACGGCGCCGTTGGTTTCGATGAACGCCTGCAGCTCGCGCTCCGAGGCCTCGAGCCCAATGCGGAGCTTTTCCAGTTGCTGCTCGATGAAGGCAGCGGTGCGGTCGGCGCTCATCGTGCGCCAATCGAGCGCCACTTCCTCGAAGGATTCCATGAGGGTGTTGACGAAATTCGCCGCCACCGTCTTGTCTGGATGGGTAAAGGACACGCGCAGCAGGCTCGTATCGCGCCTTCCTCCGCCCACGGGCTCCACTCGCAAGAGGTTGAGAACATCATCGATCACTTCGTGGCGCGGCGCGATGAACGCCTCAATCGAGCACGGAAGTCTGGGCAGGGAGCCGCTGGCCAGGGTGAACGCGAATCCCTGTCCTTTGTAGGTTCCTCCAGGCCGGAGCACCTCGACACGACCGTCCTTGGTCTGCACCCTCATCCCGTTCGCTGCCGGAGAAAAGAGCAGCGGCGAGGAACCCAGGTACCAGGGCTCCTGCGCGACCTCGACGATGGAGCGTCGGAGCTCTACGAGCCCCCTCTGCAGAGGCGAGCGTCCGTGCAACGTGACTCCAAAGTCCATTGTCAACGGCGGACTATCGGTTTGAACGAGCATTCCGAGCTTATCCAACGTGCGAGCGACGATGAACCGACTGCGCAGAATCTCGAGCTCCGTGTCCAAGGCCGATGGCTTGCCCGCGTCCATGAGCTCGAGGAGGGCCGAAGCTCCGCCCGAGCCCTCTTCTCCCACCTGAATCACCCCGCTCGCCTGGAAGGTCGGGGTGGCGGCGAGCACGTATCCGAGGGCGATGAGCATCGACAGCACGACAGGGACGAGAAACAACCGCCATTCGTCGAGAAGAATAGCGAGGTATTCGGCAAGGGGGAGGCCGTCGTCTTCGCTCGGCTCGCGCAGAGGGCCTGGCTGGGCTTGAGGGTCCGGGCTCATGGAGATTGAGCCCTGTCGAACAGCCGCCATCCAAGGTCGGTGGCGTTCAAGAACGGAAGGATTTGCTGCAGGTAGCGATTGGCCGTGGTCAGCCCCGTGGGTTCGACGACCACTCGATCTCCTGGGCGCAAGCTGATGTCGTTGCCGTAGGCGAGAATGGACTCGTAGTTCAATGTGTAGATCGTGGGCTCGTTCCATCCGCCGCGCACCACGCGGATGGCGTTCTGCCTCGCCTCGACGTGCTTCAGGCCGCCTGCTTCGGCCAGGGCTTGAACGAGGGAGATGCGACCTGACGGCATGGGAATGGCTCCGGGTTTGGGCACCTCTCCGAGGACGTAGACCTTCATGTCAAAGGTCGAGGGCACATAGACCAAATCGCCGGCTCGCATGAATACGTTCCGCCGCGTGTCGCCGCGTAGCAAGATGTCCGACAGGCTGATGGGCAAAAGGGTATTCTCTCGAATCACATAGGCGCCTTCGAGGTTGGCCTCGGTTTTAGCGCCCCCTGCCAGGCCGATGGCCTCGAGCAGCGTCGTGTCGCCATCGACCGGGAAGGTGCCGGGTTTGTTCACCTCGCCGAGCACATGAAATTTTTGCGACTCGTATCGCAGCACGTCCACCGTGAGCTGAGGCTCGCGGATGTAGCTGGCGACATGGGCGCGCAGGGCGTCCTCGAACTCCTCGAGCGTGAGGCCAGCCGCTTGCAACGGCCCTACGACCGGCAGGTGTAGCTTGCCGTCCTTGCGCACCGTGGTGCCGACAATCCCGCGGTTGAAATCTCTTGGAGAGGAGAGCTCATCGTGACCGAGCACCACCACATTGAGCACGTCATTGGGGCCGATGAGGTACTCGTCTATCTGAGAGGGGAGCTCTGTGGTCACCTTTTCGACGAGGGTCGCTCGGGCTCGCAGGTCTTCATCGGTTTTTTGCGGAGTTAAGAGGGCCTCGATGGAGCCGCGTTTCCCATGCACCGAAGGGATGCAGGCGGCAAACGTCCATGCGCAGCACGCGAGAATCGCCATGTGCGCCCATCGTGGCCCTTTTGTGAAATCAGTACCCATCGAGGGGCCGACTATATACGCAGTAAGGGCATGGATTCAACCGATTGAACGATTGAAGTTCCGGCGCGGGCGGAGCCTTCGGAAAGGAGCTATACTGCCCTCGATGAGCCCTCCGAGCTCCCATCCCGTTGCCGATGCCGACAGTGTGGCGGCCATCCTGTCCCGGGCTTCCTCAGGTTTTTTGTCTTCGAGAAACTCGGCAGAGGTGCTCGATGCCCTCGGGAGTCAGCTGTCGGCGCTCGTCCAAGGCTCTATCGTCGTGGTGACCGCCATCGACCACGAGACACACACGGCCAGGGTTTGCGGCGTCTTCGGCCTCGACGACGCTCTCATGAGCACGGGGTTCGATCTCCTCGGCGAATCCATCATTGGAAAGAGCTATCCGCTCCCAGCTTCGCTCGAGCCGCTCTGGTCGACGGCAACACCTCATGAGCTCGAGGGCGGATTCGTGGCCTTGGCGTCTGGCGCGATTGGAAAATCCATCTCGCAGGCGCTGCGCTCGCTCCTCTCCATCGACACCGTCTACCTCGCGGGAGTCGCCATCGAAGGGAGGGTGCTGGGCAGTGTGACCGTGCTGTGTCGCCCTGGGGCAAAGCTGAAAGAGCTCGGGATCTTCGAAACCCTGTTGCACCAGAGCGCGCTGGCGCTGGGCCGATGCGAAGTCGAGGAAGAGCTGCGGAGGGCCAAGCTGCAGGCCGACGAGGCTGTCAGGGCCAAGGCCTTGTTCCTCGCCAACATGAGTCACGAGATCCGCACTCCTCTCAACGGCGTCATCGGGATGACCGGACTCCTGCTCGACACGCCGTTATCAGAAGAACAAAAGGATTTTGCACAAACGCTGAAAACGAGCGCCGAGGCACTGTTGACACTCGTCAATGACATCCTCGATTTTTCCAAAATCGAAGCTGGTCGGCTCGAGCTCGACTGCTATGACTTCGATCTGGTCGCGGCGGTGGAATCGAGCCTCTACCCGCTCTTCCTTGCGGCGGAGAAGAAGGGTCTCGAGTTTACCTACAGCATCGCACGCGACGTGCCCACTGCGGTCCACGGCGATCCCGGCAGGTTGCGCCAAATCCTGACCAATTTGTTGAACAACGCGGTGAAGTTCACTTTGCACGGGTCGATAGTGGTGCAGGTGACCTTGGCGCGAACCACGCTCGACACGGTCTTCGTTCATTTTGAAGTGCGGGATACGGGGATCGGCATCCCAGAGGATCGAATGGGGGCCCTGTTTCGCCCGTTCGCCCAGGCCGATGCCTCCACCAACCGGCGCTTTGGAGGGTCGGGGCTCGGACTGTCCATCGCTTCGCAGCTCGTCCAGCTCATGGGCGGAAGCCTAGGGGTCGACAGCCGCGAGGGACACGGGACCGTGTTCTGGTTCGACGTGCCGCTCAAGCAGCGCAGTCGGCCTTTTGCCATGCCTTCTGACGTGTTCCTCGGCGACCACCGGTTGGCCGTCCTTTCACGCGGCAGTGCGACCCGGCAGTGGCTGCAGGGCGAGCTCGAGGCGGTCGGGTGCGAGGTCGTCTTGGTGGAGAGCAAACAAGAGCTGATGAAAGCGGTTCAACAATCGTTGGCGTCTCGGCCCTTTTCAGTGGCCATCGTGGACCGGCTGGCCTTGGACGGCGGTGAGCAGACCCTGCCGATGCAGTTGCGCACTTTCGAAAACCCGGCGGCGCGGGAGCTGCGTATCGTGCTCTTGACCTCCGTCGGCGCTCGGGGAGAGGCGCAAGCCCTGGGCCGCGTGGGTTACGATGCGTACCTCACCCGACCGCTGAAGCGCGCCACGGTCGCCATGTGCCTCCAAGCCGTGCTGTCGCGTCCAGCAGGGGGGGCGCCGTCGCCCTCGAATCCGCTCGTCACGAGGCCGTATCTCGAGGAGACGAGCAAGCGCCGGGGCGTCTGTGCGCAGGACTTCTCCCTGGTGCTCATGGACTGCCAAATGCCCATCATGGACGGCTACGAAGCGACCCGTCGAATTCGCAGCTTGGGCGGCGCACGCGGTCGGGTGCCGATTGTGGCCATGACGGCCAGCGCCTTGGTCGGCGACAAAGAGCGCTGCCTGCAATCCGGCATGGACGACTACCTCACCAAGCCCGTGCGGCTCGAGGTGCTCGTCGCGGCCCTGAAACGGTGGATGAATCGGTCAGAGCCTTAAAAGCGGGCAAAGCGGCACAGGAGTCTGTCGATTTTTCCCGCGGGCTCCCTAGAAACTGAACAATAGGCTGGGGCTTTTCAGACGCGGACGCAGTTGCGGCCCGAGCGCTTGGCTTGGTACACCTTGGCGTCGGCGCGTTCGAACAACGACTCCAGGGTGTCGCCGCTCTCGACCACGGCCCCTCCCACGGACACGGTGGGCCGCACCATGTCGGTCGCCTCCTTGATCCAGCTCATCTCCACCAGGATTCGCAGACGCTCGGCCACCCGCAACAGGCCTGGCGTGTCGGACATCGTCACCACGGCCAGGAACTCCTCGCCACCCCAGCGCCCCACGAGGTCAAAGGGACGCACGTTCACCGCCAAAGTCGTCGCGACCACCTTGAGGACCTTGTCGCCCACGGCGTGTCCGCGGGTATCATTAATCGATTTGAATCGATCAATATCTATAATCAAAATTCCAAAAGGCCAGTCGTTGCGTTTAAAGGCCTCCATGCGGGCGACGAGCTCTTGGTCGAGATACCTGCGGTTGGCGATGCCCGTCAAAGGATCGTTCATGGCCAGCTGCTCCAGCTCGGCCAGGCGAGCCATGGCGCCGCGATGAGAGGAGCTCTCCAAAAACAGCTCCACGGCGCCGACCACGCAGCCGCCTTCGTCGAACATCGGCTGGGTGCGGCTTTCCACGAGGACGCGCTGTCCGTTCTGATGTCGCAAATAGACATCGCTTGTCATCGGCTTGCCGTTTTTGAGTGTCACTTCGAAAGGACAACGATCATTGCACAGCACACAACCGGACGCATCCACATGCTGGCGGCCGGAGGAGATGCAGGGTTTGCCCACGACTTCGGCCGCTGGAAGACCCGTAATCCGCGCTGCCCCTTCGTTCCAGAAGGTGATGGTCCGCTCGCGATCGACGAAACAGACCCCCTCGGACAGGTTGTTCAAAAGGTTCTCGTAAAAGGTTTTGTCCTTGTGCATGGGCATGGTTGTATTCCTGTGACTGCCTGTGCAAGATGTCAACGCAAGTGTAGCTCGCGCCATGAGGTTCTGCTACCAAAGTTCTAGTCTTTGAGGATCTCATGGTTCGAACCCAAAGAACGACCCCGAGGAGCTCGTGAAGCAGCGACTCTCTTTTCTCGGCATTGGCGTGCCGCTCGTCGTGAGCGCGGCGTTCGTTTATTGGGTAGCCGAGGGAATCGAGAGCCCCGAGCGTCTTCTCGACTCCCTTGCCACGGCGTCCTGGCCGTTCTTGCTCGCCATCGTTCCTTTGAATCTCCTGAGCCACGCCTTGCGAGCGACGCGCTGGCGACGCCTCATCGGCCAGGAGGTGTCTTTCTTTTTCACTTTTAGCTCGGTCATGGTCGGCTATGCGGTCAACGGCTTGCTCCCCCGGGGCGGAGAGGTCGCGCGGCTGCTCAATATGTCGCGGGCTACGGCAGTGCCCATGGGCACCCTGCTGGCGACGCTCGTGGCTGAGCGCCTCGTGGACCTCGGCGTTCTGGTGCTGCTCCTCGGCGTTTCGTTGTGGCTCGCCGGCGAAAGGGTGCAGGCGGCCTTTCCCCAGATCTGGGCTGCGGCTCCTTTGGCCGTGGCTGGAGCGATTCTGGGTTTTGCGGTGCTCTTTCTCCTCGCGTGGAAGGCACAGGACGCGGCCCGTTTCCTTGGGACCATTCTCGGCAGTGGCAGCCCACGGCTCGCCGAACGGGCCCCGAAATTCGTCGCACAGCTTGGAGACGGCCTTTCCATCGTGCGGCGGCCAAAGGCCCTGCTCATCGCCACGTTGGAAACCGCGACCATGTGGGCTCTGTACATCGCGGTGTTCTGCCTGGGGCTCTGCGCCTTTGGCTTGTGGGACCAGGTGGGACTGCGCGGAGCCACCGTGTCGTACGCTATCACGAGCAGCAGCGCCCTCGTGCCCAGCGCCGGACAGATCGGAACCTTCCATGCCCTGGGGCGCGACGCCTTGGCGCTGCTCTACGGAGTGGACCGAGACCAGGCGCTGGCTTGCGTGACCGCGCTGCACCTGTGGCTGTTTTACGGCATCGCCGGGTTCGGTGGCCTTTTGGCCTGGCTCGCACAGGAGGTGTGCTTGCGCCGACGGGGCAGGCTCGGCTGATGGATCCTTGGTTTTTTTTAAAGGTTTGTTTTAGGGTGCGCCCAGCTCGATTTAGCGGTATTAAACCTTAAACACTCGAGTGTGGGTTTGGGAGAATTTGGTTTTGAGACCGACCGTAAAGACAGCGGTGCTGGGCGCTCTTGGGCTGGCGGTCATTGTGCTCTGCTGCGCGCTTTCCTTCAGGCTTACTTGGATTGAGGGGGCGGCCCCAGCGAAAGTCATCACGGTCTATGCGTGGGAGGACTATCTGTCGAGGGAAATCCTCGACGAGTTTACGTCGACGACGGGCATCGCGGTGAGGGTGGTCACGTTCGGAACCATCGACGAATCTCTCGCCACCTTGGAAACGAAGGCGAATGATTTCGATTTGGCCCTCGTGGACGAGGTCTCCCTCGAGCCCCTCTCCTCGTCCAAGCTCATTCGGCCGTTCAATGACAAACTGATGAGCGACGTCGCCGCGAGGTCCAAGTTCGCCGATCCCTTGGGCATGGGAATCCCCTACCTTTGGGGATGCACTGGCCTCGCTTTCGACAAACGAAGGGTTCCCGAAGCGACCCAAAGCATCTCAGTGTTATGGGATCCGCGGTGGAGGGGCCGTGTGGCCGTTCTCGAGGACATGTTCGA
>JALOQD010000073.1 GCA_025453525.1 Myxococcota bacterium | reverse complement strand
ACAGACGCCAAGACCTCGAGAATTCCGGGTTTCAGCAGCCTCGGCTACGAGCGACGCAGAGACATTCTGCGCACAATCGTACCGCAGCACAGTGTGCAACAGATGACCCAGCCTCTCTCCATGGAGCTGGCCGAACGCCTCATCGAAAACGCGGTGGGAGTCTTTGGGATGCCCCTGGGTGTTGCGACGAACTTCATCGTGGACGGGCGCGAGCTGCTCGTGCCCATGGCCATCGAGGAGCCCTCTGTGGTAGCTGCGGCGAGCAACGCAGCGCGGATGGTACGAGCCGGAGGTGTGTTTCGAACCCAAGCAGACGAGCCAAGAGTCATGGCTCAAATCGAGCTCATCGACCCTGCGGACGATGCGGCAAAGGCCATCGTCGCAGCCAAGGACGAGCTGCTCGCGATCGCCAATGCCACGCAACCGGAGCTCGTGTCCCTGGGCGGAGGCGCCCGGGACCTGCAGGTGCGCTGCGGCGTCGGCGGCGAAAACCGCAGCGTCGCTCACCTCGAAATCGACTGTCTCGACGCCATGGGCGCCAACATCGCCAATACGATGGCCGAAGCCGTCGCACCTCGCCTCGCCGCGCTGTCCAGCGCCAAGATCGGGCTGCGCATTCTAACGAACCTCGCGGACAGGCGCCTCGCCTCCGCCGAGGTGCTCGTGCCTACCTCCGCCCTGGGACGAACAGGCTACTCCGGCGAGGCCGTCGCCGCAGGTGTCGAGGCAGCCAGCCGTTTCGCCGAGGCAGATCCCTACCGGGCCACGACCCACAACAAAGGCATCTTCAACGGCGTGGACGCGCTGTTGCTGGCCACAGGCAACGACTGGCGCGCAGTGGAGGCAGGTGGTCACGCCTTTACCTGCCGCAGCGGTCGCTACTGCCCGCTCTCGACCTTTCGGGTCGCAGGAGACGCCCTGTGGGGCAAGCTCGAAATGCCCATGGCGGTTGGCATCGTCGGCGGAGCGTCGCGAACCCACCCCGTGGCGCGCTTTGCCCTCGAGCTGCTCGGCGTGACTTCTGGACAGGAGCTCGCGCGCATCGCGGTGAGCGTCGGACTCGCCTCCAACCTCGCCGCCCTGGCCGCCCTCTCCAGCGAAGGCATCCAACGCGGACACATGCGGTTGCACGAGAGGCGGTCGCAGGACATATAGTCCCCATGGCCAAGTTGTACTCTGGAGTGTGCCACGGCCTCGTGGAAGGGGCCGGGCTCTCGTGTAGCGTCGAAGTCCAGGGTTCGGGACTGCATGTGATGGCTCAAGATCAGGCGCCCTTCCTCCTGTCGTATCACTCCCTCGAGGTGAGCTTCACAGGCGTAGGCGACAAATACCTCAGTTGCCGGGGGCCGGCGCAGGGAAGAGACATCCGAGTGCTCGTACCGGACAAAACCATCGTCGAGGACCTGGCTGCCTCTGGCGCTCCGGGCTCGGTTCTTTCTGCCGTGCGCAAGATCGAGCAAGCTCGCTCCAAGCGCGCAGGGCTCAAATTCGGCGTGCTCATCGCTTTCGCAGCCATCGCGGCGCTCCTGGTCCTCGGGGCCATCGCGGTGCTGAAAGCGGCAGAAAAACGGGCCGTGACCCTCATCCCGCCAGCCTGGGAGTCAGCGCTGGGCAAAGTCGCAGCAGAGGGTATTCTCGCAGAGACGAAAACCTGCTCGAACCCGGAAATCGTCCGAGCGGCCAACGAGATCGGTACGCGCCTCGTCGGCGCTCTCTCCTCCACCACCTATGCTTATAAAATCCGTGTGCTCGACGCTCCAGAAATCAACGCCTTTGCCCTGCCTGGCGGCTACGTGTTCCTCAACCGCGGTCTCATCGAGGCAGCCGAGGACGTCGACGAGATCGCCGGTGTGCTCGCCCACGAGTTGGAGCATGTGCAGCTGCGGCACGGTCTGTCCAACATCGCCCGGCAAGCGGGCCTGATGCTCGGGCTCTCGGTCCTCATCGGCGACCTCGGAGCCCTGGAACAGGTACTGCTCAGCAATGCCGCGAGCCTCCTCGATATGTCCTTCAGCCGCGACCAGGAGTCGGCAGCAGATGCGGCGGGTGTCGAGCTCATGCACCGCGCTGGCCTCGATCCCGCGGGGTTGCCTCGCTTCTTGGCTATCCTTTCGAGCGAGGAAGGCCTCTCCGGCGCGATCCCGTCCTTTCTCTCCACACACCCGGACTCTGCGCAGCGCAGCGAGGCCCTGAAAGCGATCGTGCAGCGCCTCGGCCCAGGGCGCAGACGTCCTCTCGCAGCGACTATCGCCACCTTGCGCGGGGCATGCGATCCCGTCCACACCACCGATCCCGACACACCGTGAAAGGGGGAGGGTATGAGGCATTTCACCTATTGCCAGAGTGGTAAATGTGGCAAACTCCATTCGAGCAAGAGATGAGCCACCTGCGACCATGAATGAACTGACGTCCAGCCAAGGCACCATGCCCTGCGCGAACGGCTCGCGTCCTGCCCTGCCGCTCCTCAAACCGGGTGAGCAGGTGGCGGACCGATTCGAGATCCTCGAGAGGCTGAGCAAGGGCGGAATGTCGGTCGTATACCACGCGCGTCCAGTGGGTCTTTTTGCAGACCGAGGGCTGCCGAGCGAAGTCGCGCTCAAGGCCGTGGCAGCTCCGGACGGCAGGTTTGTCCGCGAGGCGCATCTAGGGGAAGTCTTTCGGCACAAAAACGTTTGCGAGATCCTGGCCTACGGTGAGGATCCGCGAGGCTTCGGATACATCGCAATGCCCCTGCTGCGGGGCGAGACCTTCGAGGCGTTCCTCCTTCGCGGTCAGCAGCCATTTGAGGAGCTGTGTCCCTACTTCCTACAGATTCTCAGCGCGCTCCAGGCAGCCTCGGAGGCGGGCATCGTCCACCGCGATATCAAACCAGCGAACATCGTCATCGACCGCTCGAGCGGCGAACCGACCATGAAGATCCTCGACTTCGGGCTTTCTAAATGGCGAGCCCTGGGTGGTGAATCCACGGCGTCGGACGAGGTGTTCGGCACGCCCTACTACATGTCTCCAGAGCAGGTGCGGTCCACCCGGGAGACAGACGTGCGCACTGACCTGTGGTCCGTGGGTGTGATGCTCTACGAAGCAGTCACGGGTCGCAAGCCGTTTGAGGGCAGCAACGCTCACGAGGTGTTCACAGCGATCCAGACACAACAACCGCCTCGGCCGTCGCAGTTGAACCCCGAGGTGTCCCCCTCGCTCGAAGCGGTCATTCTCTGCGCCATGGAGTCGGATCGGGAGGACCGCTTCTCGTCACCTGACCAGATGAGCATGGCCCTCGACGCGGCAGTCGCGGGCAATACTCTTTCGGCCCTTGCCCCATGGATCGCGCTCGGCGTGACTCCCAAGGGGGCCGTTTCCTCGCGCGGCGAACGCCTCATGGGACGCCTCACGGGACTGGCGGCGAGCTTTGGAGGGACTGTGGACCCGGGACGCCGGTCATGGCACTGGCTCGCGGCGTTTGGCCTCGTCGGCGCCGCCGTAGCCACGGTCACGGGCCTTCCAGGGCTTCTTTCCTCGGATGTCCCGAGACTAGACTCCTTTCTCATCCTTCCCTCGGCCATTTCGGCCCTCAGCCTGGCCGTGCTTTCGTTCTTCCTGTTCGCACGGAGCTCTGCTCGGGATGCGCGCAACGGGCGCAGGCCTGGCCTCGCCGCTGCCGAGGCGATCTCGATCGTCCACAGTCCGTATCTGTGGTTTGGCGCCCTGGCGTTTGGACTCTCCGATTCCCTCGAGGTCCTTCCCAATGCGGCGAGCACCGCCCTTGCGCAAGGCGCTGCCTGGATCGGAGCGGCAGCCTATGCCATGAGCGCGGCTCTGCACGCGTGGCTGGCTGGACGGGCTGGCTCGCCCAAATCGCAGTGGCCTGCCTCGAGCAGAGCGCCTCTTGTTGCGAGCCTGGCGACGCTCCTGTTTCTCGGGCTTCTTCTCTCGTCCCTCGCGACCTCCATCGGCGCGTCCGTCGACATCGTGCGATCCTCCGATACCGGGGTGAGGATGGATCAATGGGCTCTCCTCTACTGGCGGGTCGCGTCCACCACGTTCCTCGCCTGGGGCTTGCAAGTCGTCGGCTCCATCGCCGCGTTGATCGTCGCCTATGGGCGCAGAACCACGGCCGAGCTCGGCGTCGATCCCGCCTGCGGTCCGGCTGGCACGGCCGCTGCCGTCGCCTTCTCCGAGCTCCTGCGAGACGAGCTGCGCATCGCGGACGGGGTCGCGGGGTTCTTGCTGCTGTGCGCCGTGATGTCTGAACGACCGGCGCTGCTTCCACTGGCTCCCATCGCCATGCCGGGGGTCTATCTCCTTCTCGGAATAGTCCATCGGGCTCGCCAGCGCACCTGGTTGGCACAAGGGCCAGGAGCGACGATCCTCGACGAAGAGCAAAGGAAGATGTTCGATGCCCGAGCCATCAACTCCCTACCGCTCATTCTGTTCGCGGTCGTCGGCCGTCGCGAAATGGGCTTGATTGCCCTGTGCGCGGCCATCGCCGGCCTCTCTGCCTTTTTGTGAGGCCGGGGCCGATCTTTGGGCTCGCCAATGACAGAGGCCCAGTGTCCGAGTATGCTCGACTCCTGACGAGGAGGTTAGAGATGGCCGAGCAGCAACAGAACCGACGAGAGGTCTTGGAGCAAGCCAGAAAGGCCGCCACTGGCAAGCGGCTCGAACAGGCTGCGGACTTGCTCGAAGAACTGCTCACGCGCGAGCCCGCCGATATCGACGCCCTCGATATGCTCGGGTTCGTGCGGTTCTTCCAAGGCCGATTCGAGGACTCCAGGACGGCTTGCGAAAAGGCGCTCGCCCACAGTCCCGATCACGCCTATGCCCACAAGGGTCTAGGGCTGAACCTCGCGCGCCTCGGACAGCTCGAAGCGGGTATCGTCCACCTGAAGAGAGCCATGGAGCTGCGTCCCACTTGGTCAGATCCCCCCCACGACCTGGCCGTCGTGCTCTTCGAGCACGGCCGCACCGCAGAGGCGCTTGCGATCCTCGATGCGCGGATAGAGCAGCATCCACAGCTCGCCGACAAACTGTCGACGCTTCGAGCCCAACTCGCCCGCGCGACCGCGGCGAAGTGATCTCTTATTCTTGCAAATCGGGGAGCGCCTCGTCTCGCGGCACGTTCTTGGCGAGGAACGAGAGCTTCTCGAGCTTGGAGGAGATGTCCACGTCCTCGATGAACATGCCCGGAGGCGACACGAGGGCTTTGGGCACGAAGTTGAGGATGCCGTTGATGCCCAGGCGAGCCAGTCGCGTCACGAGCTGATCCACGCCCGTGCGGCGAGTGGCGAGGATGGCCACCGTGGCCTCGAGTCCGCTCACCACCTGCTCGAGCTCGTCCATGTGGTAGCACCTTCGACCCGCGAAGATCTTGCCGCACTTGTCGGCATCGATATCGAAAACCGCGGCGATGTGAAACCCACGATCCTCGAAATTATTGTAGGACAGAAGCGTGCGGCCCAGGTTGCCCAGACCGATGAGCACCACGTTTTGAACTCTGTCAGTGCCCAGATCAGCGCTGATGGCTCGGATGAGCGCTATGACGTTGTAGCCTCTGGCCGTGCTTCCAAATGTACCGAAATGGGACAAGTCGCGGCGGAGCTGCGCCGGGGTCACGCCCACGGCCTTGGCGAGCTGGTGCGAATAGACATGCTCCACGCCCGCGCCGTTCAGATCTTCGAGCACCCGGCGATACGTGCTGAGCCGCTCCACGGTGCGCAGCGAGATGCGTTGCTCATCCCAGAGCTCCGGGCGCCTGGGCCTGATTTTCACTGGTTTCATATCGTCGATTCACGCCTTCGTCATCGCACGCGAACATTTGTCCACTATAACAGCTTCAAGTCGAATGAATAGCCCGCCCTTTCCCGCCTTCTCCCCGCTGTTCCTGCTGAGCGTTTTCACTATAATCTCCTTCCATGACCATCCCCCAAGAAAATCTCGAGATGCTTCGCCAAATTTACGAAACCGCCCTGCCGTTCAATCGCCTGCTGGGCATGCGCATCCTTTCACTCGAAGGAAAGCTCGCCGTCGTGCGCGTCGACATGCGCACCGACCTCGTGGGCAACCCATTCCGGGAGAGCCTGCACGGCGGCGTCATAGGCGCAGTCATCGACGTCGCTGGAGGCCTCGCCGCCTCTCTGGGTCTTCTCGCCGCATTCCACGACCTGCCAGACGAAGAGGTCGCTAAGCGCATGGCCCGCTTGAGCACCGTCGATATGCGCGTCGACTTTTTGCGGCCCGGCTTGGGAGAGCACTTTATCTGCCGCGCGCAGAGCCTGCGCACTGGGCAAAAGATCGGCCACGCTCGCATGGACTTCGAAAACGATCAGGGCGAGCTCATCGCCGTGGGCATGGGCACGTACTACCTGGGATAGCTCAGCGGACCCAACCAACCATTATAGAACTTTCGGCGCGAACCTTTTTTGGGCCGACCCTGCGCTTTTGCTTTGGCCAGCTGACCTTCGGAGTGTACTTTTTTTAAAATGACCGCTTTGGACTCATCCCTCCGTCTTTTCATCGCAGACCAGGCGCGCATGGCGGCCTTTGGCGAGATTCTGGCGAGTTTGCTCGAACCAGGCGACGTCATCGGTTTGTGCGGTGATCTCGGGGCTGGGAAAACCTTTCTCAGCGGGGCCATTGCCCATGGTTTGGGCGTGCCGCAGGAGGTGCCGATCACGAGCCCGACCTTCGTGTTGATCCATGAGCACACAGATGGCCGGCTTCCGGTCTATCACATGGACCTCTACCGGCTGGGGGATCCCTCGGAGCTCTACGAGCTCGGCCTGTGGGAATACTACGATGGCGCCGGGGTATGCCTCGTCGAGTGGTGCGATCGCTTCGAGGATCTCTGGCCGCAGCGGGCCCTCGTCATCGCCATCGGCTTGGGAAAGGACGAGGAGCGCTTTCTCGAGCTCTCGGGCGCGCAGCGCGGAGCGGCGCTGTGCCAGGCCTTGGCTCAGGCGCACCCCGAGCTTATCCTTTCCACATGAGCACCACAGACCAGAACAAGAAGGAGAGCCGGCCGTTTCTCGGCGTGAGGTTCGACTGTTGCAACGCGTATGTCCGCATCTACCGCAACAAAGACGGCACGGCCTATGAAGGGCGTTGCCCAAAGTGCTTGCGCCCGCTGAGCATCCCCATCGGCCCTGGCGGCAGCTCCAACCGGTTCTTCACCGCCTCCTGAAAAGCGTCCTGGCTGGTTGAAGGTTCTCGAGAACGGGCCACAATACCCCAAGAGAAACAACATATGTGACTTTTAAAAGTCATAAGGAGGAAGACCATGGGACGCTGGTTCATCCCGTGCCTTGCCGGACTCGCGCTCGTCCTGGCGACCGGCTCTTCATGGGCGGCACAACCCAAGGGCAAGGCTTCCGACGAGTTCGCGGCTCTCGATGCCGCGGACGCGGCCTCAGTGCGGCAAGGAATCGACAAGGCCGCAAAAGCCAAGACTCCCAAGGCCGCCAAGGCGCTCGCCGATCGCATTCGCCGCGGCCTGGCGCCCGAGCTCTTGCTCCCTGCCTTCGACGCCCTGCTCGCCATTGGCGGTCCAAACGCGCAGCAGGGGACGTCGCTTCTGGTGCGCCACCGCAGCGCACCGATCAGGGCCAAGGCCACCTCAGCCCTGGTCAAGCTCAAAGCCAAGGGAGCGGCGGAAACGCTGACCTTCCTCCTCGACGACGAAGACAAAAGCGTGCGCGAGGCCGCAGCCAAGGGCCTGTCCGACCTAGGGCCCGAATCGGCGATGCCCAAGCTCCTGGCCGCCGCGTCCCTCGGCGACGCCGCTGCCGCAGACGTCGTAGCAGCCAAGGCCAGCCACAAGCAACTCCCCGCGGTCGCTTCGCGACTGGAGTATCCCCTCGAAGGGCCATGGGCGACTTGCCTGGAAAAGCTCCTGATTCGCAAAGACTGGCCGGTGAAAGCACAGGTGTCTCTCGCCGACAAGCTCCTCCATAGCGGAACGTCTGGCGCAACGGCTCTTCTGGAGAAGGTCGTCTCTGGGCTCGACAAACAGAACCCAGCGCGCCAAGGCTTCATCGACACGCTCAAAGCTTCGGCCACCGCTGCCGCCAAGGAGGAGAAGAAACCATGAGCCACAAGTGCCCAACCTTCCTCGCTCTCGTTGCGCTCTGCTCGTGGCTCCTGGGCTGCGGTGGGTGGCCTCTGACCTCTGCCGCACCGAAGGTTCCAGGGCCCATGGCCGCCAATGTCATCGAAGTGCTCTCGCGTCCCGAAGCCGAACCGAACGACAGTATTGTCGTAGGGCTCTCCTTTGCGCCGACGACCCTCATCGTCCTCGATGTGGCCTCTGGAAAGGTCCGTTGGAAGCAGCCGGTCGAAGCGCGCACGGCGCCGATTCTTTTG
Source organism: Myxococcota bacterium (assembly GCA_025453525.1). GTDB lineage: Bacteria > Myxococcota_A > Polyangia > JAAYKL01 > JAAYKL01 > JALOQD01. Next base: position 9,574 of record JALOQD010000073.1, on the reverse strand, counting down.
CGCGACAGTGTGCTCGTTCAGACCGACAAAGGAAGAATCGTGGTCTTCGACCTGCAAGACGGACGAAAGGCGCTCGACGTCGACGTCAGCGGCACCTTGGTGGGCGCATCGGGCAGCCGAGACTCCCTTGCCGTCGCTCTGACCAAGAAGCCCGGCTCATCCCCTCGGGGCCTCGTGATTGGCTTTGGAAAAGGCAAGCAGCTCTGGGTCCGCGACCTTCCTTACGAGGTCGGCGTTCTCGTGGTTTCTGGGGGGCTCGTCGTCGTCCCATGGGCCAACCAGCGCGTCTCGATCCTCGACGTAGCCACTGGCGAGGAGCGCCTGCGCATCGTGACTCCGACGATGGTCACTCAGGCCTTTTTCGACAACGACCGACTCTACCTCGGCGGCAACGATTTGTACCGAATCGCGCCCGGAATCGAAAGCGATCCCAAGGACAAGGGACTGGCGCTCACGCCGTCCCGCCGCCCACTGCCCGGAGCCCCGCCTCTGGTGCGAAGTGGCATCGCCCCCGCGCCCTCTCCGAGCGATGCGTCCTTCAGGGTGAAGCTCGCTTGGCGGACCACCCCAGGCGACAAGCCCCTGGGCTTTGAAAACGATCTCCTGTATTTCGTGTTCTATCGCTTTGTGTTCGCCTATTCCGCCAGCGAGGATCGGTTGTTGTGGGCCTACTCCCATCCACAGGACATCGCTGGCATCGCGCCGAGCTCCTACGGGCTTTCGCTCGTCGATCAGCGAGGTGGCGCGACCGCGCTCAATGCCAAGGATGGGCGCATTCTTTTCGGGCCGATCGAAACCGGCGAAAAGCTGCAAATGGCTCTCATCCGCTCCAATACCGCCCCCACTGGCAAAGGCCAGCCAGCAGGCGCTGGGTCGCTCGAAGAGACGCTGACGCGCATGGCTTTTGACCCTGACTCGCGCCTTGCCGACGGAAGAGCTCTCGCGGTGAGAGGCCTCGGCGCGCTCGATACGGAAAAAGTGACCCAGTCCCTGATCGAGCTCTGCCGCGACAAGTCCCAACCCGCGCCCGTCAAGAACCAAGCCTGCGAGGAGCTCGGTCGAGGACGCAACAAGGGCGCAAAGTTCGTGCGAGAGGCCCTGGCCACTCGCGCCGCGTACACCGAGGGAAAGTCCGCACCTCCTGTCGGCGCCCTTTCGACCTTTGCCGCAGCGCAGAAGATGCAAACCGCCATGCCCGATCTTCTCGCTCATCTCGGCTCTCCAGCCACGCCTCCGCAGGAGCTTGGAGGCGTGCTGAAGGCCCTTGGAGCCCTTGGAAATGCCTCTGCAACCGAGCCTGTCACCGCCTTTCTCCGCTTGTATCACGCCGAGCCGGCGAGCTCGCCGCTGGTCCCAGCCTTGGGTCAGGCAGCCGAAACTCTCGTGACGCTGGAGAAGGCCAAGGCCCGGCCCCTGCTCGAGCCTGTCCTACTCGATCCGTTTACGAGTGAACCCCTTCGAGAGAGTATCAAAGCCGCTCTCTCCACGCTCGAAAAGCCGGCTGCCAGCGCGCCTGAGGCCAAGGACACAACTCCTCCTGCGAAAGTGACCAAGGAGACCGCCGCCGCTGCTGCTCCGCCTCCTGCGCCTGCGACAGACGACCGCCCTGAGAGGCTCAGCGATAAACACGTCGCCAAGGCGCTCGCTCCGGTTTTGACCCAGCTCAAGAAATGCCTGGGCAAGAGCCTAGCCTCTGTCAAAATCGTCATGGTGATAGACGCCAGCGGCTCACTCGTCACACGGGCCACCACCCCGCCGGAGGCCGATGCTTGCCTGGCTCCGGTGCTCGAAAAAGTGAAATTCCCTCAGACCAAGATCCAAGATGCCCAGCGCGTGGTCTACATGCTGCGTCGTTGACCAATCTGCCTTCGTCTAATGCGTTCGTTCTCTGCGGCGAAAGCCCACCACGCACAGAACAGCCCCCTGCAGCAGCACGAGCCCCAGCAATGTGCCGAGAATCGCTCTAGCGAGGAATGCAGACTCCTGCGCGACCTTCAAAGGACCTATGGATACGAGCGCCAGGCTCTCTCCGGACGGCACGGAAACCTCGATATCCACGCGGTGGGGAAGAAGGCCTGGCACCGCGGCGACGAGCAGTCGTCGGGCTTTTTCCACATTCGGCTGAGCGTCCTTGCTCCTGGCCAAGAGCAGCACCGCAGCGGTCGGCTCGGCCACCGCAGAGCGCTGTAGGGGCGAGGTCGAAGGCAGGCTGAGGTGAACCCGGGCATCGCGCACGCCGTCCAGTCTTTTGAGCGTCGCTGCGAGCTCGAGCCCCTGGGCGTGCTCCCGCCGTAAATGCTCGTCCGCAGGGCTCACGAGAAGGCCCGTGCCGACGATATTGGACAGCTCCGCTGGTTCGTCTTTCCGCTCTGGCGGCAGTGGGGATGCGCAACTCCCTACGATGGACAGAAGGTAAACGAGGAGCGCCTTCCGCATGGGCTAATAGAGCTCGAAGTACCAAGTGGCCGCGGTGCGCGGTGCTGACGAGCCGGGAAACTTGATGGAGCGAACCTTGCTCGAAACGCAGGATTGGAGAGCTCCGTCTCCCTGCCTGACCGACACGCCGACGACCCTGCCGTCGCCGCCGATAGCGATCTCCAAGTCTACGCGCTTGACCGACTGACCGGCCATGCACGGCAGGAACTTGCGCACGTTTTGGTCCATGATGCTGGCGATGACGCCAGCTGTGAGTTGGGCCTGACCGCCGCCGCTCTTGGCGTCGCCCAGATCGACACCCATGTTCATCGCTTCTTCGTAGGACATGCCAGGCACGAATTCTCCCCCGCCATTGCCGCCGCGCCGACCGCCGCCCTTGCGCTTCTTCAGCGCCTTGCCATCGCCAGCGCCGGTGCGCAGTTTGATCTCACCGCTTTCCAGGGCCGCGAGCACATCTTCTGGAGCGTTGATGGAATCCTTGCGCGCCTGTCTCGAAAGCCAGAACAACGAGCCGCCGATGCCGAGCACGGCCGCGATGCCCAGGGCGAGCAAGACCTTGAACGCCGTGCCGCGGGTCTCTGCCTTTTCGGTGCGCTCCAGGGCTACCGCCTCTTCCCGCTTCTTCTTTTTGAGGCGGAACTCTTCGAGGTAGGCGTCGAAATGGCCCCACTGACGAATCTTCTTGCGCACGCCGGTCTTCATATCGAGGGCCTGGTGTTTGCCCTCCACCTGCCCTAGGAGGATCATCTCGAGCAGCTCGCGGTTGGTGAACGGCCCGTGGTCGAACTTGTCCTTCTGAACCATCCACCGCGCCTCTTCCGACTTGCCGAGCTCTCCGAGCACAGCGCCCATGTCGATGTTGGAAAAGCGGCGGTCCGACTCCGTTGAAGCAGCGCGCGATGGCGGGGGCGGCAGGGGCGGTCCGGGCAAAGGGGCTTTGATCGCCGGCTGTTGAGGCGGTGCCGCGACCTGCACATTCGAAGGTTGCGCCGCGTTTGCCTGGGCCACAGGGGGACGCTTGAGCGGCGCGGGTGGGATGGACTCGCTGATCACGATTTCCACATCGATTCCGATGTTGTCGTCGTCGGCCTTGGCCTTGGCGTCTTCGGCCGCGTGAGCCGCCACCAACTCGAGGAGCGCTTTCTTGACCGAGGCCGTGTCGGGAAAGCGCCCGTCTGGATCAGAGGCCATGCAACGGCCGAGGAACGCGTCTACGTCCTTGCTAAAGCCCAGCTTGCTCGGCGCGCGCAGAGGTCGTTGCGGCACGACCCCAGAGATGAGCTCATAGAACAGCGCTCCCAACGAGTAAATATCGGCGCGCTGATCGAGCTTCTTGTCGCCGCGGGTGACCTCGGGTGCCCAGTACACGCTCTCCGAGGCGCTGTGCTCTTGACCGCCGGCCGCGAGCCGCTGCATCGGGATGGCAAAATCTCCGACCTTTACGCGGCCCGCGGTAGAAACGATGATGCAGCGGGGAGACAGGGCGCCGTGCACCACCTTGGGATGAGCCACGGCCAGGGCGTTGCACACATGCCCGATGATGTTGTAAGCGCCTTTGAAGGAAAAGTGCTTGCCAGACTTGGCCCGCCGCTCGAGCACCGCTCGCAAGCTCGAGCCTTCCACCCACTCTGTGGCCACGAACAGCCCTCCAGCATCGACCGTACCCAAACCAAACACCGATTGCAGGTTGCGGTGAGAGAGGGTGGAGACGAGGCGAATCTGGTCCTTGATGCGCGTCTCGTCCTCTTTGCCCAACACCAGCTCTGCCGGCAGGACGCGCAGCCCCACTGTCAGGCGGCGCTCCTTGTCCATAGCCTTGTACAACCATCCAAAATCGCTGGACGCGGCGAGCGCTTCAATCTCGAATCTATCCCCGACAACAGTGCCCTGCTCGAGAGTCTGGGGTTTCATATACGTTCCTCTTACAAGAGAGCTTCGTTGAGTAGGAGCCTACGTCTTTTTTACCCCAGTTACGAGGGACTGCAACCGCCCGAGTGCCCGACGGTCGAGCGAGCGCGGCGCGACGGGGAACTAGAGGCCTGCGGCAGGGGGCGCCACGAGCCGCAACTCGGGAAACCCGTCGGCTCGCCACTCGTCCACCGACAGGGTAGCGGCGAGCCGCACGAGCGGCGGGATGTCCGACATAATAGAGGCGAGCCGAGGACCAAAGGCCGAAAGAGTACCGCTCGGGGTCTTGAGCTTCAGCTTGAGGTGCTCCCGACCCACAATGCGCTTTTCCAGAACATAGAGCCCGTCGATCTCGAACGCGGGCTCGGGATTGCCTGAACCAAAGGGGCCGATTCTCTCTAGCTGCTCCACGAGCCCTGCGCAGAGCTCAGAGGCTCCAAGGCGGGTTTCGCACTCCAGAGGCTCGGCCGAGACGTCTGACCAATGCTGCGCAGAGTAGTCAGCCACAAGGGCTTCGAATCTGTCGAGCTCATGGCGGCGAACGGAAAATCCGGCAGCGTCGCGGTGCCCGCCAAAGCGCGTGAGCACGGAAGAAGCACAGGCGAGCATTTGATGCAGGTTCACCTGCCCTTGCCCACGGGCCGAGCCAGTGCCTTCATCTCCGTCGAACGACACCACACAGACCGGCCTAGAGAACCCCTCGACCAGTCTGGACGCCACGATGCCCAGCACGCCGCGGTGCCAGCCTTCGCCGCTCACCACGATGACGCGCCTGTTCTCGAGCTTGCGCTGTTCGATGAACTCCCTCGCCTGCTCGAGCACGACGGTCTCCAGCGCCCGCCGATCGGTGGATAAACCGTCGAGTCGCGCGGCCAGCTCTTCGGCCTCGGTGCGACCGCGAGAGACCAGGAGCTCGAACGCATCGCGGGCGTGGCTCACCCGTCCAGCGGCGTTGAGCCGAGGGGCGAGCTGGAACGCGATATGATCGGCGCGAAGCCGCGCAGCGCGGATCTTCGCGACTCGGAGGAGTGCTTGAATCCCTTCGCTCGGCGTGCGGCTCATCTGCCGCAGGCCGTGCTGAACGAGAATGCGGTTGTTGCCTCGCATGGGCATGACGTCCGCCACGGTACCGAGGGCGACGAGCTCCAAGAAAGGCCGCAGATCGAGATCCTCGCGCCGGATGAGGCCGCGGGTATGGAGCGCGCTGCGAATCGCGCCGACGAAATAGAACGCCAGCCCCACAGCCGCGAGAGCGCAATCGCCGAAGCGGCAATCCGACCTTTGGGGGTTGACGAAGGCATAGACCGCGGGGTGAGGCCCTTCTATCCGATGATGGTCGACCACGAGCAGATCGATACCCGCTGCGCTCGCCGTCCTGGCGGCCTCGTGATCGCTCGTCCCGCAATCGAGGGAGATGGCCAGGGTACAACCGCGCGAGACCATGTCCTCGATCACCGCGGGCGTGAGGCCGTACCCGGAAAAGCGGTCTGCGAGAAATGGCTCGGTCTCGACGCCGACTTGTCGCAGGAAGAGCGTCACTAGCGCAGCGCTCGTCACTCCATCCACGTCGTAGTCGCCAAAAACCCCGACCCGCTCTCGGGACGATACCGCCTCGGCCACGCGATCGGCCGCCTTGGCGAGATCGGCCATGTCCTTGGGCACGAGCAGCTCCCCCAGTCTCGGGTCGAGAAAGGCCGCGGCCGCCTGCGGATCGGAGAGACCGCGGTTGACGAGGCAGGCGGCTGTGGGCCGCGCAATGTCGAGGCTGGCGCTGAGCCGTGAGACGAGCCCGCTATCAGGGACCTTCACGGTCCATGTGGGCCCGGTTCTCACTCAGGCGGTTTTCTTGGAGAACTTCTGGTCGAACCAGACGGTGATCGGCGAGGCTATGAAGATAGAGGAATAGGTACCGACGATGATGCCGATAAACATGGCAAAGGCGAAGTCGCGGATCGACGTCTGCCAGCCGATGACGAGCATGAAGATCACCGTGAGCTGCGTGGTTCCCGAGGTGAGAATGGTGCGGCTGAGGGTGTCGTTCACCGAGGAGTTGATCACCTGGACGAGGCTGCGCTCCTTGATCTTCGCCATGTTCTCGCGGATTCGATCGAACACCACGATGGTGTCATTGAGCGAATAACCGACGATGGTGAGCAGAGCGGCCACTGTGGCCAGGGTGAACTCCATGCGCGTGATGGTGAAAATGCCCAGCGTGATAACAACGTCGTGGATGAGCGCGATGACCGCGCCCGGCGCGAACCGCAGGTCGAAGCGCACGGCGATGTACAGCATGATGAACAATAGGGCAAAGACGACCGAGGAAATGGCCGCGCTGCGGAGCTGCCCGCCGACCTTGGGGCCGACCCACTCGGCGCGCATGAGCTTGGCATCCTTGCCAAAGGGAGCTTCGCCGAGCTTGGCCATGACGTCCTCGGCCACGCCGCGCAACGACAGCTCGTACATGAAGGCGCCGCCTTGGGGCCACATGCAGGTCACGCCCTGGCAGCGCTTCGAGGAGTCGCCCACTGGCACCTCCTCGTTCATCGGAGAAGAAGCCTGAACTTCTTCCCTCGTGGTGGAAGCCAAGGTGATGCCGGCCTTCTTCACCGCCTCTTCCACGGCGGCGATGTCGGCTTCCTTGGCGAGCTTGAGGCTGAGCTTATCGCCTCCGGGCGAGAGCTCGTACTTGGTGAGCTGACTATCGGCGAGGCTGGCCTTGAGCGATTGCTCGGCCTGCTTGGCCGTGGTCTCGTCGACAGCGGAAATCGTTTGCAGACGGATGAGAAAGTCGGCCTTCTTCCCGCCGACCGTCACCACCTGCGCGCCCTTGTATTTGTTGTCGTTCAGTACCGTGCGCACATCGCCCGAGCTCACACTTTGGGCAAACGAGACGTGCATCTCGGTGCCGCCCGCGAACTCGATGCCGTACTTCGGCCCGATGATGATCGTGAGCGCGGCGCTGAGGAGCACGGCGGTGCCGGACAGACCGAACCAGAACTTCCGGCTCCCCATGAAATCGAAATGCGTTTTTTGTTTGAAAAATTCCATGTTGTCTCTAGATGCTCAGGCTCTCCGCGCTGCGACGGGTGGCCCAGTCCAAGAACAGACGACTGACGAAAATGGACGTAAAGAGGCTCGTCACGATGCCGACGAGCAGAGTAACGGCAAAGCCCTTGATGGCCCCTGTGCCGTACTGAAGCATCACCACGCCGGCGATGAACGTCGTGACTTGGGCGTCGAACACGGTCCAAAACGCGCGTTTGTAGCCGGCTTCCACCGCGGCCCTGGGGGACTTGCCGGCCCGCAGCTCCTCGCGGATGCGTTCGAAAATGATGACGTTCGCGTCCACGGCCATACCGATGGTGAGGAGGATACCGGCGATGCCCGGCAGGGTCAGGGTGGCGCCAAAGGCGCTGAGGATGCCCACCAAAAGCACGCCATTGACGAGCAGCGCCATGTTCGCCGCAAGGCCCGAGAAGCGATAATAAATCAGCATGAAGATCACGACCGAAATGAAACCGAGCATGAGGGACCACTGGCCCTTGGCAATGGAGTCGCGGCCCAGATCCGGTCCCACGGTGCTCTCGGTCAGCGGACGCAGCGGGGCAGGCAGAGCGCCGGCGCGCAGCACGACGACGAGGTCTTGGGCCTGGTTGTACAGGCTCTGGTAGGACTCGTAACCGCCCATGGTAATGCGGGCGTTGCCGCCGCCGATGCGCTCGTTAATGACCGGCGCGGAGTTGATGACGTCGTCGAGCTGAATGGCCATGTGGCGCTTGACGTTTTTGCCGGTCAGCTCTTCGAAGATCTTGGCGCCGGCTTGATTGAACGAGAGCGACACATAGGGACGGCCGTCGCTCGGGTCATCCATCACCGCAGCGGCATCGATGTACTCGCCGGTGACGCCCGCGGTTTTCTCCAAATAGTAGGTGCGCCACACGACATCGGGAGTCGGGTTGTTGGCGTCGTCGCGCCCCTGTTCTTTCTCGTAACCCACGGCCCGGTCTGCCGGGAGCTTGGCCTTGACCTCGGGGCGGGCCATGAACTCCTTGAGCAACAAGCGACCGCTCTTGCCGTTCTGCTGGTCCTTGGCCTGGAGGAAGTACGACTTCACGTTGCCGCGTTCGCCGTCGCTGACCTGCTCTTCCTGGAGCTCGATGGGGCCATCGGCAACAATGAGATCCTTAATCGACGTGAAAAAGGCCTGGCTGCCCTGGGCATCCACCATCTTGAATTCGAGGCGGGCGGTCTGGCTGATGATCCGCTTGATGCGGTCCACGCGAGCCGGGTCCACGCCTGGGATCTCGACGATGATGTCCTCGTCGCGCTGCGCCACGCTCGTGTTGGCGAGGCCGAGCTCATCGATGCGATTGCCGACTGTTTCCATGGCCTGGCGCACCGACAGCTCTCGGGTGTAGTCGACGACAGGCTCGTTGAGGGCCATGTGGAGCGTCGCACCCTCCTCGGAAAAAATGGAAGCGCTCTCGCGATACTCTTTGAGAATATCCTGGACTTCCTTTGCGTCCCGCATCTCCACGCTCGGGAAAACGAGGTCGAAGGCGTGCGGCTCGGCGCCGGGCATCATCTTGACGCCCTTAAACTCAGCGCGCTCGGCCAGCGCGTCGACGATGGCCTGACCCAAGTGGTCTCGCTTGTCTTCTACGGCCGCGAGAACCTCGACCTCATAGATCAGCCGCAGACCGCCCTGCAGATCCAAGCCCAAGTTGATCCCGGGCATTGACTTGCGGATGAACTCGGGCAGCGGATCCGCGGCGCCCTCGGCTGGCTTCTTGATGAACGAGGGCAGCATAGCCACACCGGCAAGCGCCATGAGCAGCAATACGAATACCCACTTCCAGACCCATTTGCGTTCCACGTTTGGACTCCCCGACTCTGGGTAATAAGAAGACGACTATTTGTCTGTCTTCTTTGTTTCCACTTCAATGTACTTATCGAGAACCTGGGAGCGAAGCACGCGCACACGCACTTTCTCCGAGACCTCGAGCACGAATGTTTTATCGGTGAAGCCGGAGATGCGGCCGATGAGCCCGCCGCCGGTCACCACTTCGTCGCCCTTCTTGAGCTCGCTGAGCATTCTGGTGTGCTCTTTCTGCTTCTTCTGCTGAGGCCGAATGAGCAGGAAGTAGAACACCGCGAACATCACGACGATCATCCCGATGTTCATCATTCCGCCCTGGCCGGCGCAGGCTCCGAGCGGACCTTGCGGACC
>JALOQD010000361.1 GCA_025453525.1 Myxococcota bacterium | reverse complement strand
AAACCTGCCGCCGATCTAATGAGCAGCGGCTCGTTCTGCAAGCGCGCCCAGACGCTTCTCCATCCCTTCGAAAGAGTCTATTCCTGCGTGGAATTCGACCACATGGCCCGTGGCATCGATATACACCTGCGAAGGTATGGCGATGATCCCGAAGTAACTGGCAAGCCCCGCGCCGCCCTCTTCTTCGACGTCAACCACCGCGACATCCACCCAGTCACCGTGGAGACCGCGCACCTTATCGATCCACGGATGCATCAGCACGCAAGGCGGACAGTCTTGTCTCACAAATGCCGCGACCACAGGTCGGTTTTCGGGCGGCCGAACGCACGAAGAGCACACGCCGAGCAGGGCGGCCATGAGAATGGTTTTGTTCACCTGCCCACTATAGCGCTAGTGGCCTGCCTCGTCGCCTCCTGTAACCCGCCACCGGAATCCAGAAAAGCGCCTCTCGTGGTTTCCAAGACCGTGGAGGACGCGACGCGACTTTCGGACTGCGACCCACTGGAGGTGAGCCGCATCTCGTTCACAGGACCGCAAGGCGCGCTCGTGATGGCGCGCGAGCACGCAAGCGGAACGCTTCGGCCCGTGGGCCAAGAAATAGAGGGTTTCGACGAGCGCACCGCGCTTCAACTCCTGTCTACGGCCTGCGGTCTGCGCGCCAAGGAGCGGATCGATGCAAATGCCGTGGAAGCCGCGGGCTGGCAGGCTGGCTCCACTCGGGTAGAGCTCACGACAAGCTCGAAGCACACCTTCGTCGTAACCATCGGCCGTGACGATCGAGCGCGGCGACTCACTTACGTGCAGGTGTCTACCCTACCTGGCGTTTTTCTCGTGCCCCTACATGTCGCTCGCGCCCTGAGAGTAGGACCGAGCCGCCTCACTCGCACCCCGCAGCAAGTCGCGATAGACGAGGAGGGAGCCCGAGCCGCCGCGGCCCACGCTGCTATCCACGAACGACACGGCGATTCGCACCCGCAAAACGCCCGCCCCTCCTCCTTGGGAACCCACCGGGCAGGAGAAGCTGTTTCGCCGGCCGTTTTGGATGAGCTGCGCCGTCGGGCTCGCCTGGAGCCAGACTCGAAGCGCCATAACGTGCTAGGCTTGTAGCGCTCGCAGGAAGTGAGGATCAATCCATCCCGATGGCGTTCATCGTCGCAAACGCAGGGCTCGAGGGACTCGCCACGTTGGCGACCGCGGAGGAACTGCCCGGCCTGGGCGACGCATGGGATGCGCTGTGGGATGCCAGCGCTGTCAATGCCGACGTGATTCTGTACGGCGAAACGACCTCTGCTCTAGAAGTGCTTCGGGAGCTGTGCCTCACCGAAAAGGTCGCCGAATGGGGCGCTGTGTGGGCGATCACTCAAACCTCCGGCCGCGGACAGTTTCGCAGGCCCTGGGTGTCTCTGCGTGGCAACCTCCACGCTGCCTGGCGCTGGCCCCTCGTCGAGCCTCCTGGCGACGACCTCGTGCCGCTCGCGGTAGGTGTCGCCACGGTTCGGGCGCTGCGGCGATTCGGGGTCTCTGCCTCGCTCAAATGGCCCAACGACCTCTTGCTCGGCCCTCGTAAGCTCGGCGGCCTCCTGGTCGAGCGATATCTCGATTTCGTGCTCGTAGGGCTCGGCCTCAACGTGTGTGCGGCGCCGGCGCTCGCACAACTCCATCCCGCTGCCGCCATACCAGCAACCTGCTTGTCGGATCACGGTCTGGCCTTCGACCTCGGCTCGTTTTGGGACGAGCTGTGCGAGGAGGGCAAGCCCATGGTCAGTCAACTCGGCACCGAGGCCGGACGGTCGGCCCTTCGAGTGGCCCACGCCAAGTTCATAGCCCGAGGGTTCGAAGACAAAGGGAGCTGACATGCCTGTGAAGACCTTTGACCAAGTCGTCGAAGAGCTCCGCAATCGGCCAATCCTAGTGGCCAACCGCGGGATCCCAGCCCGTCGCGTGGCTCGCGCTATCCGCGAGGTGATCCAGGCGGTCCCCATCATCACCGCTACGGACGTGGACAAGACCTCGCCGCTCGAAACCTTGCACGAGGTGGAGGTGGAGAAGGAGCGCGCGGATCTGCAAGCGCGCCTCAAGCGCGAGCCCACTCACGAAGAGCTCCTCATGTACCTGGCGCACCCGTCCGACGCGCTCAAGACCATCGAGCAGCAACAGCGCTACGGCAACCCCAACATGCTCCCGTTGGACGTGTGGTTCGAGGGTCTCGAGCCAGGGGAAAAGCTCACCTACGTCGATGGGAAGGACAAACCCCACGAGATGGAGATCCTCAGCCTCTCCCAGGTAGACGAGCAGGGCGTGTGCACGGTCCGCTACACCCTGGATCGAGAGGGAGTCCTTCGCCTACTGTCCGCAATGCGGGGCCAAGGTCTAGCGACCCCAAGACGAGAAGCCGTTGCCGCGCTGTGGGCGGTCCATTGATGTTTCGAGGGGGGGGCTTTAGGACTACTTGCCACGGCAGCGAGGCCCGAGCCAACACACCAGTGAATACTACGCCTATGGCTTCAATGTGAATTGACCCACGTCAGGTTTGACCAGCAGAGGCCTCCTCCTATAGTAACGCCATGTCAAAAAAATCCATTTTTCTTCTCTATGTGGCGTGGGTTGCCTGCACGAGTTGCAATTCCACAAAAGAGGGAGGGACGGACTCCACTGACTTCGGCACCGAGGGTCCTGGCGTCGACACCTCGTTGAATGATCCGGGGACGGTCACGGTGAACGAGAGCTCCAGCAATATCGCGCAGCTCACGCAGAGCCACGAGATGCCCCTCCCTATTGCGCCCACGCAGCGCTGGACAGTGCGCACCAACGGCCTGTGCGGCGGCCATAGCTGTCGCAACGGGCCCAGGCACATGTACTCGGCGGCCTTCAACGACACGCTCCTTGTCTCGTGGATGGCCGTGAGCGAGGTCGACCCGACAAAGCAGTACGGCAACGTCGCGACCTTTCGCGTCGATGACCAGGGGCACTTCACTCTGCTGCGCAATGTCTCCTTCGAGAAGAGTTGTCAGGCCACCTATGGCATCTCCACAAACTCGGACGGAAGCATCATTGCGGTGTTGTGCCAGGCCAAGTTGGAAGCGGGCCTTTTTCCCGGCGCCATCAATTTGCTCGACACCCGCCGAACGCCCAACTGCACAGAGGACTGGGAGGGCCGCTGCTATCCGATCGGCCACTTCTCCGGCATTGACAGTCCACTCTACATCTTCGAGTACACGGGCGGAGCGGTGACGGGCAAACCGGACCGCATGGTGTTGATCAACCACTCCATCGGTGGTTGGAAGATGGGTCACCACGAGCTAATGCTCAACCAGGCACAGGACACCTATTTCGTGCATCTCAAAGTCACCGCCGGACCGAGCGAAGACAATCGACACGAGGGGCTCGTTCACTTTGCGGTCCGCCGGACGGGCAATTTCGAGTACGTCGCTGTCACGGACGGATGGAGCTGCGGAGGGGGCCATGTGCTCGCCAATCGCATGGCCTACAATAGCCATCACGACACGTGGTCGATGCTGTGCACGCTGGACCTCTGCCGGTACCCAAACCAGTACGAGAATGGGCGCTGCGACGGCATTTCCTGGTACACGGTGCCCGGCGTCACAAAGACGCCCGCGGTCACGTTCACTGGCGACAACTTGCTCGACCTGGAGCACATCTCGGACTGGGAGCACTCAGGCGGCAGCGGAACGCTCTTGAGCCTCGGGGTCGACGGTTGGCTCGCGCTCGCAGCGGGGCCCGGCTATGCCGCGGCCACACCCAAGCCCAGCACCATCGGGCTGTTACATCTGCCGCTGAGCGTTCCGGAGCTGGAGCCCAGCAGGATCGCCACAAAGGTTCCGGTCTACGAAAATGGCTCCTTAACCGGTCAGCAGGACGCCATTCGCTACCAGTGGGACTGGCTCTACCTTCCCGAGCCAGACGAGTCGCTCGGTCTCGAAAAACGGGCCGGGATGGCGAACATGGCGTACTTCGACACAAAGGGTGAAGACAGCGAGCGGCTGCTCATCGGGTGGTCGCCCACCATGGAGTTTCAAGGGATCGCGAAGGAGTATGTAGTCTCCGAGATGGACAGAAACGGAAAGCTCCGCGGCGAAGCGTTGCGGCTGCCGAAATCGGGCTGGGGAGAAGACAACCTCTGGACGACCATGCCCAACTCCGGGTGCGTCGTGTTCCCGTTCGCCTGGGTCGGCGACTCGCCTGGCAGCGATTATCCGATCGAAGGCGATGATGCCACGAAATTCCCAACCACAATTTACATGACGTCGCTGTGCCCACGCGGCGACCAACCTCCGCTCGCAGACACGCCTCTACCGCAGACGGACGAGGAGCGCTGGCCCACCCCCTAGGAGCCTGGCGCGACAAAGCCAACTCGACCTCTCTCCGGGTCGCGTCTTGGAAGATCTTTCCAAAGTCATTGTTGCTCCGTTCGGTTCCTCATCGTCTAGGCTTTCCAGGATCGCATTTTGAGGAATGATAATTGTGTTGACGCCCTCTACCACGGCGCGACGAGCACTGCTGCGCCCGGCAGAATCTCCGCGCGGCACGGCGCATGGCCGGGGCACTCACCGTCTGCCTCGACCTCGAGTGGCCGGCCCGGATCCAGGGGCTCGATCGAGACGGTGCGCGCGCTGGTGCGCCACAGCTGCGGCAAGTGCAGATGCTCACCCCTTTTGAGCTTGCCACCGTGGCGCAGAAACAAGCCGACGCTCGCGTTGCGTAGGACGACGACCTCCAACTCGCCGCTCGACAGATCGGCGTTCGGAGCGATGCACATGCCGCTGCCGAACCACCGTCCGTTCGCAAGAGCGATGAGGCTCACATCCATCTCTCCAGCATCGACGCCGTCGAGCGAGAGGCGCACGCGTCTATCTGCCCAGGCAAACAGCCCGCGTAGCGTCGCGAGCTGAAACGCCATCGCCCCACCGAACCACTTGCCCGCGCGGTTGGCGCGACTCGCAATGTCCGCGGACAACCCCACGCTGGCGATGTTGACAAACAGGCGGGTCTTCTCGCCCCTTTTTCCCTGCAGGGTCAGCCTCCCCAAGTCGATGGTGCGCGCCGTGGCCTTGGTCATCGCCTCTTCGAGTGTGAGCCTGGCAAACCCCGCGGCGCGCGCGAAGTCCCCGCCAGATCCGAGAGGCACATAAATGATCTCCGGGGCAGGCTGATAGAGAACTCCGGTCTCTGGGTCTGCGAGCCCATTGATCGCTTCGCCCAACGTGCCATCGCCGCCGGCAACGATGATCTTCTCTGCCTGGGCAAGGGCGGCCTCGCGGACCAGTCGCTCGGCATCGCCTGGCGCGAGCGTCTGTCTTTCCTCGATGAGACCGCATCGACGCGCAAGCACAGCCGACAATGAACGCCACCGGCGTCG
>JALOQD010000360.1 GCA_025453525.1 Myxococcota bacterium | reverse complement strand
CTGTTGGCGAGTGCACTTCCAAGATCCAGTGTCTCGACCACACCGCCACGTACAATATCGCGGAGCAGCTCGCCACAGCAGGCATCAAGGTGTTCGTCATCGGCGTGGGCAACCAGCTGGCCGCATGGGATGACGTGATGACCAGCATCGCAAGCCACGGTGGCACGACGGACTACTACCCGGCGAACAACCCCGCCACCTTGGACGACGTCCTCGAAACCATCACGGGCGCAGCGGTCGAATGCACCTTCGATGTGGATTGGAGCTCAGTGCCAGCGGTAGATGACAAGGGCGCCGCGGTGGATAAAAAGTGCAATAAGGTCAGAGTTTTTGGCCTCAACAAGAACGGCCAGAGGGACACCATCAATTACTCGTTTGAATGCCAAGACCCGACAGGCTGGCAATGGCAAGGTCTCGCCACGGAGATGGACCCCGACGTTGTCGACAATACTCCGCTCGAGCAGTGCGGCACCATAGAGCTCTGCCCAGACGCCTGCAAGGCTCTCAAGCAGGCCACTTACTCCACGGTCACGGCGAGCTTCGGCTGTAGCATCATCCCGGTGTATTGATCCAAGATCGCTAACCCTTAAGTCTCGTCTCGAAAGGCCCATTTCTCTTTCGACCTTTGCGAGCTGGGCTTCGCGGTAGCGCCGAAGGTCCTCGAGGAACAGATCGCCGAACACCACCTGCTCGACGCCAGCGTCCCGCGCCAGGTTCCGTCCGTCCTTGGTTGGACTCCCTATGAATCATTTTGAAAATCCTCGCGGAAGTTTTTGAGACTCTCGTGGAATCACTTTGCACCTGGGGTGAAAGGCGGACGCCAGCCCTACTACGAGGACAGATTGCACGGGAGTTCCTCATGACCAGGAGATGAAGGATGGAAAGAACACAAAGAGGGCGGGTCACAGAGAGAACGCGTCGACGAGCGCCTCTGATGGGACTCCTGGTCCTAGGCTGCCTTGCAGGCTGCGAGATGGACGCTGACCTCAAGGCAGAGGCGGCGCTAGACTCGCTCAGCCTCGAAGGCCCCACGCCCAAACCGCTCGCACTCGACTGCGGCAATCCGAATGGATGAGGTGAACAATGAAACACACAATATTGCATATGTGGATGCTCTTCTCCGTTGGGTGTTTTTATGGATTTCCTCTGGAATCAGAAGAAACGGATACCCTTATTAGTACAGAAAATTCAAATATAGATGGTGGTAGCGACACCAGCGACCAAGGGACTGAGGATATTTCAACCGAGAAAGATATCACACGATTCACGATAAAAGGCATTGATGGAGTCATCGGCACAAACACCATTAAATTAAGGGTTCCCGATTCAACTGACTTGGAGGCGCTCGTTCCAACAATAGTGCATACAGGAGCAATCGTCAGTCCTCCGTCAGGTGTGAAGAATGATTTTACAAATCCAGTAAAATACACAGTAACCGCGGAGGATGGCAGCCAAAAAGAATATACTGTGACAGTTAGCGTAGTTCTGGAGGGCACGATAGTCGCATTCAATTCAAACACCGAATGGACTGTGCCTAGTGGCATTGCCAACGTAGAAGTACTAGTAGTTGCGGGTGGTGGTGGCGGCGGTACTTACTATGGCGCTGGTGGTGGCGCCGGCGGTGTTGTTTATGATGCTCGTTATCCAGTGAAGCCTGGAGCGAACATTTCCGTCACGGTGGGTTCTGGCGGGGCTGGCGGTCATTATCCTCTTTCCGGTTCTAATGGCGCCAAGAGTTCATTTGGGTCGCTGACCGCTGTTGGCGGCGGTGGCGGTGGTAGTTGGGATATTGACGTAAGCAATGAACCTTGGAAAGGGAGGAATGGTGGCTCAGGTGGTGGCGGGGTCAACAATGCTGGCGGTGGCTTTGGCACATTCGGGCAAGGTAATGCAGGAGGCGATGGTGCAACAACCGGTTCTTGGGGTGGCGGCGGTGGTGGTGGAAAGAATTCAGCAGGTGGGAATGGTGCCCCTAACGCGGGTGGAATAGGAGGTCAAGGACAGGACTACAGTGCTGTCTTCGGGGTTGAATATGGTGCAAACGGGGTCTTTGGCGGCGGTGGCGGCGGGAGCCTTGAAGCAGGCGCCGGCGCTCCTGGCGCTGGGGGCTCTGGCGGTGGCGGTAGGGGTGCCAAAGGCGGTCAATCCGTGTCTGTGGCTGGCACTCCGAATACAGGAGGTGGGGGTGGAGGTGGCTGTTCGGACAAGGAAGATGCCGGCGCTTCCGGTGGCTCAGGAATCGTCATTGTCAAGTACTAGGCTAGCCGCGCCCTCTGGTTAAAAGACTTCTCAGTTTTCTTTAACGACGTTCAATTGGATGACGGACGAATCCGTGGGCAGGACGAACTCGACATCGACGGGCAGGGCGGCCGCGGTGCGCATGGCGCCCCAGATCACACCCTGGTCGTCTGGCGGCAGGCAATCGCCCGGATCGCACATGACGTCGTTGCCCGCTGTTACCGAGACGCGGTAGGCGCCTCTTGTGGGATTGACCGAAACATGGCAGTCGCACTGACCGCCGCAGGGTTCGGTCAAGAGCTGCCGCAGATCTCCATCCCAGGCGAAATCGTGGGAGGCATCGGGGTCGATGGCCCACACCGCGGGCTCCATGGGCGCGCATTCAATGCAGCAACTGCCCGGTGAGGGGTCGACTTCGGAGCATTCGAGCTTGCACCCTGGTTCGAAAAAGCGCGCGGACTCCCAAGTCTCGGAAGACGACTTTTGTGCGAAGCTCAGTGCGCCGAGGTAGTCGATATAGATCATCTGGCCAGTGGTGTTGGTCACGCGAAACGTGATGGGGGGTTGTTCCACTGTTTCCCCGGACGTATCCGAGTCGCTCACCGACTGGCTGTCTGATCGCGTGTCCGTGTCATGCGTGCTCTGCGAGTCGCTGTCGGTCTGCTTGTCATCGGTCGCCTCGTAGCAACCGGCGAGCACGGCTCCCGCAAGCAGGGAAAGCACAAGCGCATTCGATACGTGTTGCATGGGAGTCCTCCTTGCTGTGATCCGTGGCGGAGTATACTGCACTGGACCCGACTCGCACGACTTCTTGTGAAAGAGCGTATCGCAGCTCAGATATTGGAATTGCTACTCGCCAGCGGTCCGCTGAAGGCGGTGAGGATTTCGCAGCCGTCGACGGTGACCGCGAGGGTGTGCTCGAACTGGGCCGAGAGCTTGTGGTCCTTGGTGACGGCGGTCCAGTCATCGTCGAGGATGTAGAGCTCCCAACCGCCTTGGTTGATCATGGGCTCGATGGTGAAGGTCATGCCTGTTTTGAGCCGCAGGCCTCTGTCCCATTCGCCCAGGTGGGGCACCTGAGGTGCTTCGTGAAAACCGCGACCCAGTCCATGGCCGACGAAGTCGCGCACCACCGAACAGCCGTTCTTCTCGGCGTGTTCTTGGATGACCGCGCCGATGTTGCCGAGCCTGGCGCCTGGACGGACCTGCTCGATGGCGAGGTCGAGGCACTTGCGCGTCACTTCGACGAGATGGCGCGCCTCGTCGCTCACCTTGCCGATGTAGAACGTCGCCGAGACATCGCCATGCCAGCCATCGAGAACGGTGGTCACGTCCACGTTGATGATGTCGCCGTCCAGCAGTCTGCGGCTGCTGGGGATGCCGTGACACACCACCTCGTTGATGGAGGTGCACACGCTCTTGGGATAGCCGCGGTAGCCCAGAGGAGCCGGCTTTCCGCCGTGCTTTATCGTGTAGTCGTGGACGAAGGCGTTGATTTCGTCGGTGGAGAGGCCCACTTTGAGGATCTTTGCGACTTCCTCGATGGTGCGGGCAGCGAGCCTTCCTGCGGCGCGCATTTTGGCGATCTGTTCCTTGGATTTGATGATGACAGTCGACATCGTCCTCTTGTTTGTCAGCCTACCACGAGGTTGACGAGCTTGCCCGGCACGACGATGACCTTGCGCAGGGTTTTGCCCTCGATGTGGCGCTGCACGTTGGGGTTTTCGAGGGCCGCCTTCTCCATCTCTTCCTTGGTGGCGCCTGCGGGCAATTCCATGGTGGCGCGGAGCTTGCCGAGCACCTGGATCGCAATGGTCACCACATCGTCGGCGGCAACCGCTGGATCGAAGGTGGGCCACGGCGCGAGCGCGGCTTGACCCTGGCCCCCGAGAGCCTCAAAGAGCTCCTCGCAGATGTGCGGGGCAAACGGCGTGAGTAGACCGATGAGGGCGAACACCGCGTCGCGCTGCACACTCGCGCTCCCCGCGTCACCGGTCGGAAGGCTCTGCTTCACGAGGAGGTTGGTGAGCTCCATGCACTTGGAGATCGCCGTGTTGAAGTGGAATCGACCTTCGATGTCCTCGGTGACGCCCTTGACGGTCTTGTGGTGCTGCTTGCGGAGCATCGCAAAGTCGGCGGGCAGGTCCGAGCCATCGCCCTGGTAAGGGGCGGCCCCGCGAATATCGTCTTTGCGGGTCCACACGATTCGCCACAGGCGCGACAAGAACCGATAGATGCCTTCGACGCCTTCGTCCTTCCAGATGAGGTCGTTCTCCGGCGGCGAGGCGAACAGGGTGAACATGCGGGCCGAGTCCACGCCGTAGCGGGCGATGATCTCGCTGGTGTCCACGACGTTGCGCTTGCTCTTGCTCATCTTCTCGACGCGGCCTGTTTGGACCATTTGGCCGTTGACTTTGCTCAGACCGTTTTCGACGTCCTCGGGATAGTGCCACACGGGCTGGTCGTGGTCGTCGAGGGTGTACAGGGTCTCCATGCACACCATGCCTTGCGTGAGCAAACGCGGGAACGGCTCGGCAGGAACCTCCTTGGGTACGAAGCCGATCTCTCGCAGCAGGCGGTGGTAGAAGCGAGAGTATACGAGGTGACCCACGGCGTGCTCGATCCCGCCGATGTACTGATCCACCGGCATCCACTCCTTGGCCTCGTCGGCGTTGACCAGACCCAGCTCGTAGCGGGGAGAGGTGTAGCGCAGGTGGTACCACGACGACTCCATGAACGTGTCCATGGTGTCGGTCTCACGACGGCCCGGTCCGCCGCAGCTCGGACACCTGGTGTGCACGAACTCCTCGCAGCGCATCAGCGGCGAGCCGCCCTCGGCCTTAAACACGACGTTTTCGGGGAGCAGCACCGGAAGCTGCTCGTCGGGAACCGGCACTGCGCCGCAGCTGTCGCAGTAGATCACCGGGATGGGCGCACCCCAATAGCGCTGCCGCGAGATGCACCAGTCGCGCAGGCGATAGCTCGTGGTCTTGCCGCCAAAGCCCTTGTCCTGCAGGTAGTCGCTGATCTTCTCGATGGCCTCGCGGTTGTTCATGCCGTCGAACGGGCCGCTGCTGACTTGTATGCCGTCCTCGGTATATGCCGCGGTCATCGCCGCCGGGTCGAGCACAGGGCCGTCCTTGGGCTGGATGCCCGCCGC
>JALOQD010000359.1 GCA_025453525.1 Myxococcota bacterium | reverse complement strand
CCACGAGCAACGGGCGGACATCCTCCTCGGAGGCTTTCACCGACAGCATCGCTCCGCGTTCGGGAAGAGCTTGCATCAAACGTCCGCGAGCAGCAACGAGGGTACACGCGTGCTGCAAGGAAAGCACGCCCGCAACATGGGCGGCGGCCAGTTCACCGATCGAGTGCCCCAGAAGCACATCTGGCTTCACCCCCCAGCTTTCCCAGAGCCTGAACATTGCCACTTCGAGAGCGAACAAGGCGGGCTGGGTGAACGCGGTCTCATCGAGCTGTGCCGCCTTCGCCGAGCCCTGTGCCGCAAATATGATGGACGCAAGAGGTTCCTCGAGCAGCGGGTCCAGCACAAGGCAGACGGCGTCCAAGGCATCTCGAAAGGCCGGAAACGCTTCGTACACGTCTCGGCCCATGCCGACTCGTTGGCTTCCCTGTCCGGTCATCAGCATGGCGAGCTTGCCAGGCCCGCGAGGTCCCGTCGAGCCGAAGCTTGCGTCTACAGCCGAATCGTGGACTGGTGTGCCGGATGCAAAGGCGCGAATGCGGCTGCGGTCCTCATTCGCGGTCACAGTCATCGCCAGTCGAACTGGGAAGTGTGTCCGCGTAGTGGCAAGCGAGAAAGCAAGGTTCGCAACATCTGTGTCGGGATGCAACTCAAGATACTCAGTCAGACACGCTGCCTGTGCCCTCAGCGCTGGCTCGTCTCGTGCTGAGAGAACGAGGGGGAAGAAGCAACGAGGCCCGGCAGAGGAAGCCAGAGCGCATCGCTGTGCTGCGTTGTCGTGAGGAGGTTCTTCCACAATGACATGAGCATTCGTACCGGACATCCCAAACGAGGAAACGCCTGCGCGGCGCGGGGTGGCGGATGTCGCCCAATGAAGACCATCTGAAAGAGGTCTGAGAGGCGTACCATCCAGTCTCAACATTGGGTTGAGATGTCGCAAGTGGAGGTTAGCGGGCAGCCACTGACGCTGAAGGGCTAGCACGGCCTTGATGAAACCTGCAACGCCGGCCGCTGCTTCGAGGTGCCCGATGTTGGTTTTGACCGCCCCGAGCCATAGGGTGGATCCGTCGGGTCTCGGCTTTCCAAACACGCTTCGCAACGCATCCACTTCAATGGGGTCTCCCAGTGCCGTGCCCGTACCATGACACTCGATGAAGCCGACGTCTTGGGGTTGGATGTTCGCCTTCGCAAGTGCATCACGGAGAAGTCTCTCTTGGGAAAGGACATTGGGAGTCGTCAAGCCTGTGGAGTGTCCGTCTTGATTGACGGCCGAGCCTCGTACAACAGCCAATACTCTTTCAGTATCCCACTGGACGTCGCAAAGGCGTTTGAGCACGACCACGCCGCACCCTTCTCCGCGCACATAGCCATTGGCCCCCGCGTCAAAGGTCCGCGAGCGACCATCGGGAGAAAGCGCTTGGGTACAAGCAATGCTAGCTGCCGTCATCTCCGAAAGAATGAGGTTCACTCCACCCGCCAGCGCCAAATCGCTTTCACCGGTCAGAAGGCTCTGGCAAGCCAGATGAATGGCGACAAGCGAGCTAGAACAGGCAGTGTCCACGGTCACAGCAGGCCCCTCGAGTCCCAGCGTGTACGAGATTCGCCCCGCGGCAGTACTTGCCATATTGCCGGTCGTACCGTAAGCGTCCTTCCACCTGTTACGATGCAAAAGCTGTCGCTGTTGGTAGTCGAGGCTGCACAATCCCACGAACACTGCAGTGCGAGAGCCGTGCAATC
Organism: Myxococcota bacterium; assembly: GCA_025453525.1. GTDB lineage: Bacteria > Myxococcota_A > Polyangia > JAAYKL01 > JAAYKL01 > JALOQD01. The sequence continues at coordinate 3,672 of JALOQD010000359.1, read as the reverse complement.
GCCCCGGAATCACCCTTGCGTGCTCCAACGCCTCCCAGCAGACTTCCAACAACAGGCGCTGCTGCGGATCGAGCTCGACCGCCTCGCGAGGTGCAATTCCAAAGAACTTGGCGTCGAAACGATCCACCTTCTCGACCAGGCCTGCCCATCGCGGCACGTCCCGTGGCCACTCCCGCAGTGCCCGCTCCTCTGGAATCTCGCGGATGAGGTCACGCTTCCCCTCCAACGATGTCCAGAAGGCCGCTGGGGTGTCTCCGCCAGGAAAACGACAGCTCAATCCCACGACCGCAATCGGTTCCTGCGCCCTTGACTTTTGCGCAACGACTTGGAAATCGACCTTGCTGGCGACAGAAAGCGCCTTGTGCGAGCTGACTTCGGCTTGAACCGACGTTGAATCGACCGCACGTGCAAGTGTGGCATCTGGCGCGCAACGCAGGCTAGCTCCTTGGCTTGCTGCATCCAACACTGCGGCTGCAATGAACTCGACGAGCGCCTGAGGAGTCGGATAGGTCCATACGGCCGTCGCCGGCAACTCAAACGAAATAGACCTTTTCATCCGGCTGCGCAATTCGAGCCCCATGAGGCTGTCGACGCCCAGATCCTGAAACGAGGTCGTAGGCTCGATGCGGGAAGGGGCTATGCGGAGCACATCCCCAAGCTGCTCGATGACATGTTCAGTGAGAGCGAGCTTGGCCTGCTCGAAAGGCATGCCTCGAAGCTGTTCGAGCCAATGGCTCGGGGAAGCTCCGTCGCTCGGGGACGGGCCTTCGGCAAGCAGGCCTTCCAGGTACGGCCAATCCGTTGCGAATGGAAAAAACTCCACCCACTGGCGAACATCCATCGGACACGGTGCGACGTGGGTGAGCGAGGTCGAAACGAGCTGGGCAAAGAGGCTCACACTTTCATCGGGGCTGAGCACGCGCATGCCGCGGCTCCAACGCGGTGGACGGCGCTTGGGTGCGCGTGTGGTGAGTTCGCCTCGGGCAAACGGTCCCCAACTCAACGAAAGCGCAGGCAAACCGAGACTTCGCCGATGATGAGCCAGAGCATCCAGGAACGCACAAGCTGTAGCGTGACTGCTGTGCGCTGGACCGCCGAGCAGAGTCGACGAAGAGCTGTATAGCACGAAGAAGTCGAGTGAAAGAACTTGGGTGAGGACGTGCAGGTTCCAGGCTCCTATCATCTTAGGGGCCAGCACGTGATGAAAGCGATCCAACGATTGGTCGGCGAGCGCAGTGTCATCGTACACACCAGCGGCGTGGACGACTCCCTTGAGCGGCCGGTCTTCTGGGAGCGAGGCGAGTACAGACTCCAACGTAGACCTGTCCGTGACATCTCCCTGGGCAACTGAGACGGTTGCACCCAAAGACCGCATCGTTTCGATGGCCTGCTCTTGCTCAGCTTCATGCGCGCCTCTGCGTCCGAGCAGAACGATATGTTCCGCGCCTTGCTCAGCGAGCCATATCCCCAAGGGCAACCCCAATTTTCCCAGACCTCCGGCAATGAGGTAACTGGCAGCGGGGCTGACAACCCTACCGCGCTTTGTGTGCGGGGTCTCGACCACGGGGAATGTCACGGGAGCACTCTCGCGCCGGAGCCTCGGAACATAGAGCGCAGCATCCCGAAGGACGAATTGGTCTTCATCTGTATCCGCAAGGGAAAGGTCAACCAGGGCGCGCGCTTCGGCAGCGTTGTGCGGATTGCTGATGTCCACTCGCAGTGTCCGTAGCACCGGCGCCTCGGAATGAATCACCGCACCCAATCCCCACAACAGGGCCTGCTCCGGGCGAACCGGTTCGCTGTCCGTCGGGGACTGTGAGCTCTGCGTGACAAGCACGAGCCGAGGCGGGTCGCGATGTGAACGCTCCGTCAGTATCTGCGCGATGTGCAGCGCCCCCGACCATCCCTCCTGGCCGGTCTCGAGAAGCGAACATGATGAACCAGTCTGTATGGGGGGCGAATCCAGGCCCCAAAGGTCGATGATCGCACGAAGGCCTTCCCCCTGCTGGAGGCACGCCTCTATCAGGGCTGCCAGTGATCTCTTGTCGCAAGGATGAACGCCTCCCTGACCTACTCCAACAAGCTGCACGTGAGCACCTCGGGCTCGAAGCTCGCCAGCAACGACCTCCCCAAGTCCGTGCCTATCGGCGAGGATCACCCAGTGGCCTTCAGCGCGCGGCCCTGGTTGATCGTTGGCGACAGGTAGAAAGGAAGTCGAATCCATGGCGTTCCACGTTACCCCCATGAGGGCCTCAGAAAGCTGATCGGTCGACGCGTCCAATTTTTGCTTCAGAGACTGACCGTCCGAATCCATTGCCTTCAACGTGGGATCGTCCAGCCAACAGCGTTCGCGTTGGAAGCAGTAGGTGGGAAGGGGCACTCGTCGGCCTGTGACCAACTTCGTCCAGTCGAGCGAGAGCCCTTGGGCGTGCAGTTCAGCGACGGACACGAGCACGCGACGCCAATCTCCCCTATCGCGGTGCAACGTGCCGACTGCCGCACCGGGTTGGGCGGACTGTTCGAATATGGATTTCAAAGCCAGAGTGAGCACTGGATGAGGACTGATTTCGACGAAGAACCGGTGGTTGCTGCAAAGAAGCGCGTGCGCGGTCTCGGCGAAGCGAACGGGTTGGCGCAGATTCCGGTACCAGTATTCGGCGTCGAGCGCAGTGCCTGACCGAGGTGCCGCATCCACCGTGGAATAGAACGGAATACGAGCTTTCCGAGGCTCAATCCCATCGAGCAGGCTCGCGACGTGATCGCGAATGATCTCCACCTGTGCCCAGTGTGTCGCGCAGCTTGTGCGTAGCCTGCGGGCGAAGACTTGTGCCGCGTTGAGCTCGGTCACCAGGGCATCGACGGCCTCTGGCTCACCCGAGACCAACATCGTATGCGGGCCGTTGTAGGCGGCGATCGTTGTCGTCCCGCCTGAGCGGTCAAGGATGGCCTGGAGCTCCGGGGCGGAAAGCTCGACAAGCGCCATAGCGCCTATACCCGCCAACTTGCTCAGCGCTTTGCTGCGAAGGACGGTGATTTTCGCGGCCTCTTCCAGAGACAGTGCACCAGCCACATAGGCGGCAGCCACCTCCCCCTGGCTCAGGCCGACCACGGCATCGGGCTCGACACCGAGGGACCGCCACAGGCCAGCAAGTGAGACCATCATCGCAAACAGCGCCGGCTGCACGACTTCGACCGGCTCGAGTTCTGGTGCGTCCGGGTGGCCCTCGAGCACCGCGAACAACGACCAGTCGATGTAGGGAGCAAGCGCCGTCGCACAGGCTTCCATATGCTGCCGGAAGACCGGGGATTCGCGCAGGAGGGCCCGAGCCATCTCGGGCCACTGCGAACCCTGACCCGGAAAGGTGAACACCACCTTGCCACTGACGCTCACGTGGTCCTGAACCGTGTTGGGATCGGAACGTCCACAGGCCAGCGAGTCGAGGGATTCGAGCAAGGAGGCTCGCTGGTTGGCTAAGACCACCGCTCGCTGATCGAAATGCGTTCGACACACGGCCAAGGAATGGGCGACGTCGGTGAGCGATAGCTCCGAATATGTTAGCAAGTGAGCGCGCAGCTTCTGAGCTTGCGCCCGGAGTGCTGCCGGTGTCCGTCCGGAGATCGGGAACGGCAGAACCGAGGCGAGGCAGCGAGTGTCAGGCTGGGCCGCTTCCG
>JALOQD010000358.1 GCA_025453525.1 Myxococcota bacterium | reverse complement strand
ATCCTTCTCCAAGGCTGCGGAACTCGAACATCGAATTATCCAACTCAAACAGTCCTCGCCTTTCCGAAGGACGCCGGAAAACTCCCATTTCGGGATGGAAACTAGCTGGGGTCAGTGGGGGCTTAAGGAGGCGATGTGCTCCTCGAGCTGCGGCCTGTGGGCGAGGATGTAGGCGTCCACCTCGCTGTCGGTAACGCCGAGATCCTTGAGCGTGCCGAAATAGACGACGCGGAATCCCGCCTGATCCGCCAGCCCTTTTTTTTGCAGGGAAAGCTTGAGAACGGCGGCTCCGAAGAGCGGATTTCTTTCTTTGCCCTTCTGATCCATGGTGCCTCACCTACTGGGCCGGCAGAATGCGCACGGCTCGGTCCTCACCTTGGCCCTGACTCTCTGTGGAAATGCCCGGTAGCCCAGCGAGCGTCAGGTGCACCACGCGGCGTTCCCTGGGCGACATGGGGGCGAGACTCACCGGTTTGCCGGTGCTGCGCACTTCCTCTGCGAGGGAGAGCACCTCGTCGCGCAGCTTTTGTTCCCGGCGTTCGCGATAGCGGTCGATGTCGAGAACGATGCGGCGGTGCGGCATTCGAGCGTGGATGGCGGCTGTGGTGATGACGTATTGAAGCGCTTCGAGGACCTGGCCATCGCGTCCAATGGCTCGGGCGCTATCAGGGCCGGTCAGGCAGACGGTCATCACATCGTCGTCATCCAGGGCGATTTCCTCGATTTCGAGCTCGAACCCGCCGAGCTTGCACAACGTGAGGACAAAGTCCTCGAGCCATTCTTCTGTGTCGCGTTGTTCGTTGGACATGGCGTTAGCCCTTCCTGGACTGGGAAGCGGACGCCGCGGCTCTTGCGGCGACGACGTCCGGACGTTTGCGGTGGATAATCATCTGGTGAATGATCGAGAGCGTCGTATTGACGAGAATATAAAGCGTGAGCCCCGAGGGTAGGAACAACATCATGCCAGTGAACATGATCGGCATGAGCCAGAGCATCATCTTGGCCTGGAGTGGATCCCCGGCCATGGGGGTCATGCGCTGCTGGAAGAACATCATCACGCCCATGATGAGCGGTGTCACAAAGTAGGGATCCGCCACCGAAAGATCCTGGATCCACCCAAAGAATGGGGCGCGGTACAGCTCGGGCGCGGTCCTCAAGGTGGAGTACAGCGCGATCCAGATGGGCATCTGCAGCAAGCTGGGCAGACAGCCGCCCAGGGGGTTCACGCCGTGCTGTTTGTAGAGCGCCATGATGGCCTGCTGCTTGGCCGTCGCGTCGTCTTTGTGTTTTTCATTGAGCTTGTCGATCTCGGGCTTGAGCGCGCGCATGCGCTCGGCGGATTTGAAGCTGCGATGGGTGAGCGGGATGAGCACCACCTTCACAAGGAAGGTCAAGATGATGATGGCGAGACCCCAATTGCCCACGAGCTTGTGGAACTCGAGCAACATGGCGAGCATCACGCGGGCGATGGGCCAGAAGAAGCCGAAGTCCACGGCCTGCACGAGCTCATGGCCGGCCTGCTGGAGTACCCCGAATCGCTTGGGGCCGAGGTAGTTGCAAAGGCGCACGATTTGCGAGCCACCCGGCTCGATGGACACCTCGGCAAAGCGCAACTCGGCGCGCAGGACGCCGAATATTTTGCCGGTTTTTGGATCCATGCCCTTGTTCACGTCGAGCAGACAGGAGGAGGCGAGCTCGCCCGTGGGGATCATGGCAGAGACGAAGAAATTGGTCTCAATGCCGGCAAAGGCCATTTTGCCCACCGCGTTCGCAGGGTTGTCCAGATCCTTCCACGACTTGCGCAAGGTGCTGCCATCGGCGCGGCAGATGCCATTGAGAAGATCCGGAGGCGATGACAAGATGCTGCCACCGGTTTCGTCCTCGTGTTGATATCCCTGTTGCACAAAGCCGGTCTTGAGCACCAGCTTGCTGGTGTCGTGGTTCTCTACCCTCACCGTGACCCACAGCTCATAGGGCGTGCCCTTTTTCGGCAGCTCGAACTTTTTGTAAAACGTCACCGGTAGGCCCGGTTGGGTGTAGCGAAGTCGCACGACGCGCGGGCCTGCCTCGATGATCTCCCATTCGCTGTCGGGCAGAAGACCGGGCAGACCGTCGAACACCTCGAAGCGCAGCGGTGCGTTCAAACTGTATTCGCCGACGTTGGTGGACACGAGGTCGATGGGTACGAGCTTGTCGTCGTCGACCTCGGCCCGAAGCCCGGTGCTCCAGTCGCGCGGAGCTTGCCGATACTGGCTGTTTTTCAGCTCAAAGCTGCGCAGGGCCGCGCCCCGAGTCGTGATGACTGCCGCGAAATCCGCTGTCTCGAGCCGAGCCGTGCCTTCGGTCGGCAGCTCTCCTCGCTCCAAACGAGCCTGGGCGAGGGCCTTCTCGGACTGCGCGGCCTTGCTCTTGGCCTCGGCGATGGACTGCTCGGTGCGGCGCTTGGCCTGCTCCTGGGCTTGAATATCATCAAACCGGGGCTCTTCCTGGCCGCAGGTTTGCGCAAAATAAAACACACCGAGGAGAGAAACGACGAGTAGAAGGATTTTCCAGTCCATTATGCGCGTGCTTTCTTATCACTGTGCCGAGGGCAGCCTCGGGGCGCCTTGGGCTTTTGGGGGCGGATCATAGCCCCAAGGTCCCAGGGGATGACAACGTAAAATTCGCCTTAGCCCGAGCCAGCTCCCGCGCAGCAGGCCAAAGCGCTCGATGCAAATGGCAGTGTAGTGGGAGCAGCTCGGCTCAAAGCGACACGCAGGGCCGATCAGAGGCGACAGGATCAGCTGATAGAGGCGAATGAAAAAAAGGCCTATTCTGGCGCCCATCAACTCGAAATCTCCTTCAGTTTGCGCACGCGTCTTCCTAGGAGCTCGAGCTCGGCAAAAAGCTCTTCGCTTGTCAAAAAGCTCGAAGCACTGCGGGCGATGACCACGATCTCCAGACCATTGGGCAGGTTGAGCTTGCCGGTGCGGAAAGCCTCGCGTACCAGTCGCCGCGTGCGGTTGCGCGCCACGGCTTTGCCCAGTCGCTTCGAGGTGGTGATTCCGATTCTCGTGGCGGTCCCTGGTCGAGGCACCACAAGTCCGATGAAGGCTTTGGTTTGCACCTTGATTCCGTGCTCTTGAACCTTCAGGTACTCAGCCCTTTTGCGAAGCCGCGCGCTCTTTGGAAAGCGCTGATGGGGCCTGCCTTCCATTCCAGGCGCTCGGGGTCTATAACCTACTTGCGGTAGGTCGAGACCGTGAGCCTGCGACGGCCCTTTTGCCGTCTGGACCGAAGGACTTGGCGACCGCCAGGCGTGGCTTTGCGAGCGCGGAAACCGTGGGTGTTCAAACGTTTGCGCCTATGTGGCTGGTATGTGCGTTTCACGGCACACCTCCCGACTATTATGGTGTCGCTTTCGACGTATCTCAAGATAAAATACGCCGCCCAAAAGAGCGCGCAACCAAACCATGAAGCCCGTTGTGTGTCAAGGGATTAAATCGGGGTTCAAAGGCCGGTCTTGCGGCTCGGCGCTGGGCTGTGACACACTGCGTTTCCACGACTTAAGCGATGGGAAACAGGAGACGAGGGATGGATGATAAGAGAGTGGCGCGTTTGGCAGCTCTGTGTCGACTCGAGTTGCAGGCAGCTGCGCGGCATTTGAACGAGTGCGTCGCAGCCGAGATCGCCGGGCTTTTCGCGGTCGAGCAAATCAAACAGGAAGAAGGCGAGCTGCGCGCTGGTCTCCTCGGCCGCAAGACCGGCGCGGTCACGCAGGCTTGGGTTCTAGAGCTCGAGGCGCAGGAGCGCGCGTTGGTGCGAAGCTCTCTCGATGCCGTCGCGGTGCGCCTCGTCGGCGCGCAGGCCACCACAGATCGGCAACGGTGCGATTCGGAGTTGTCGAGGAAAGGCCTGCAAGCGGCGCAGGGAAAGCTTCGAGCGGTCCGTGCGCGCCAAACACCACGCAGTGGGAATTAACAATGACCCGCTGGCTAAAACGCCTGGCTCTAGGCGTTTTGGCGGGCCGTTGAAAATTAAAGGCCAAGGCGGTGGTTCTTCGCAGTATTTTTCGCCCGAATGACACAATTGTGACACTTGACGTATAAACTCGCCGACTTTATTTTTCTTGCCCAGATCGCGGCTTCTTCGTACCCTGACGCTCGCGCGAGACACGAGACCCCCCTCGTTCAATGGGGTCAATCGGGAGCTCGCACCAAGGAGCGCGCGTGATAAAGGTCAACGATTCCCCGGCCTCGATGATCGTCGGGCTCGGATCTTATCTTCCGAAGCAGGTTCTCACTAATGATGATATCGCTGGAATGCTCGAAACGTCGGACGAGTGGATTCGGTCGCGCACGGGTATTGGCTCTCGCCATCGGGCTGCGGCTGACGAGAACAATGCCACCATGGCGACCGAGGCGGCCCGACGGGCGATAGCCGACGCAGGGTTGGCTCCTTCTGACGTGGACCTAATCATTTATGGCACGATGTTTCCAGAATACACTTACCCTGGACCCGGCATGGTGATTCAACACGCCCTGCAGATAGGCCGCACTGTGCCGGTTTTCGACATTCGCGTGCAATGCGCCGGATTCGTGTACGCGCTGTCCATGGCCGACCTCTACATCCGCTCTGGCCAGGCCCGTCATGTGCTGTGCGTTTTCTCTGAACGGGAGTTCGACCACTTCAAGGTCGATCGGCAGATCGGGGTCATCTTCGGCGATGGCGCGGGCGCTGCGCTCATCGGCCCCTCGGTGAGCGAGCGCGGGTTGCTCGTCACCAACCTCCAAGCCGACGGCGCCGGAGTGGCGGATCTGGTCATGACCTCGGACAACATGGTGGGCATGAATCGCAAGGAGAACCACTGGCCCGAGGAGCTCGAAAAGCTCAAAGGGTACTGGGACGAGAAGGGGTGGATCAACGGTCATACGAAGTTCCCCTACTGGACGGGCCAAGAGGTCTTCCGCAATGCCGTCAAGAGCTTGTCGAGAGGCGTCAGGGACGTGCTCAAGGCCCAGGGGTTCTCCTTCTCCGAGGTCGATGGCTTCTATTTTCACCAGGCCAATATGCGCATCAACGCCAAGGTGCAGGAGCTGCTCGGCCTTCCTGACGAGAAGGTCCCCACCAACATCGAACGCATCGGCAACCTCGGCGCAGCCTCCATTTTGGTGCTCATGGACGAAGAGAAGCGCGCTTCGCGGCTGCGGCCCAACGACACCTGTATCCTGTCCGCTTTTGGAGCTGGTTATTTGTGGGGCACGGCGCTTTTGACCTTCTGACCAGGGAGCCGCTGGCGCGTCAGACTATCGGGAGGCGCGCAACTTGTCGAACCGCATCACGTTCTGAGCAAAGATCTCCATCCGCGACAAGGTGCTGGGAGGGTAGGGCTGTCCGTCGTTCTCGAGCACCAGCGAGGGATACCCATTGGAGCGCGCCCACGGGACGTAC
>JALOQD010000072.1 GCA_025453525.1 Myxococcota bacterium | reverse complement strand
CCCAATAGTCAGGTCGTTTTTTTTAAACCACGTCAGATTTGGCTGCCCCGCAGCGAAACAAGAGAAGGCGCTTCACCTGCGCTCACCGCGCAGATAGCCCATGTACGCAGAAGCCCCGGGCAGGGTTTCGTTGTGAGGACAACAGGAGGAACATGATGGATACGAGAAGTCGTCGCGAGCGGTCTTTGAACCTGAACTCGAAGTCCGACAATGCCGCTCAGAATCCAGATCAAGCAACCGAGCATCCGCTGGCGAATCGGATCTGCCGGCGATCGATGCTCAAGATGTTAGGAGCCACTATCGTCGCCACGTCGGCGTACGAGCTCATATCCCTGCCGGCATTGGCTGGAGGCACGAGCCGGACGCTCGCTTATGGCTATCCCAGAGAGGGCGCCGTTTTCGCCGGGCGACGCCCGGTAAAGATCCCCGCAACCATCTTTCGGCCAGGCTCCGCGATCGATCCCGCGCAAACCTCTGTGGGGCCGTTCATCGCAGGTAAAACCACCGTAGCCGATTTGTACGACCTGAGCCTTGACCCGAAGCGGTACAGCGTATCTTTGTACGAGCCGTATCCCTCGCCTGGAGGAAACGCGCTCGCCATCTTTTCGAAAAACATGGACAGCGAATGGATTGCCATCTACCTGGTCTTCGGCCCAAAAAGACCGTCCGGGCTTGCCGCTCACAAATACACCGAGAAAGACGTCCTTCAGGCCATTGACGTGGTTTTTGGCCCAGAGGGTGGCGCAACCGACGAGTATCCGTTCGGCGCGATCCAGTGGGTGGGTCAGCGCGCGACCGACGGCGCTCTGGTGTACCAAAGTAAGGCACTGAAATCGGCCTATCTCGTGCAGCAGACCGGGCCAGTGAAGGCCGAGGCCGTTGCCAAGACGGTCCGAGAGGCACTCGCCCATCCCGGCGACCTCGTTCTGGAGCGGGCTGTCGTCAGCACCTACTCGTTTGCGGTCATCGATTCGATGGTCGGTCGGACCGATTTTGGCCAACTCGGCGCTTCCATCGACGAAGCGCACAGTTGTTCATCACTGTGCATGTCCTGCACCTCGGCATGCACTGGAACGTGCACGAGCGGCTGTACGTCGGGTTGCACGAGCGGCTGTACGTCGGGTTGCACGAGCGGCTGCACATCGAGTTGCACCTCGGGATGCACGCAAGCGTGCACGTCCTGCACCAGTTGCGTGGCTTGCCAGGATCAATGCATGGAGGAGGACCAGGAGCCGAGCTGCAACACGGTCTGCCAAGAAGACTCAACCGGCGCCGGCGGCGCTCTTTGGGGCTGCACGGTCATGTACACAGCCGATCTCTCGCTCAAAACTGGCCTGGCCATCTCGCAGCTCGCCGATCCGTTCGTGGGGTTCGGAACCGGTGCGAAGAGCCCCCCGTTGGACGGCAGGTTTTAACCGTCCGTTGCAAAGGAGAGCACCGATGTCGTCAATCTCAGACCCGAGCCACGGTGGGCGGCCTCTGCCGCGTTCGTTGAAGCCTAGTCGCCATCTCGTCGTGCTCAAGAACGAGAAGAAAGAGCGCGTGCTGGTCAACACGGTTTCAGGGCGCCCGCTTCTCGTCAGGCGCGGCTGTGATTTCGTGGAGTCTTTCTTGCGCAAGATAAACGAGACGACAGTGACCGACACGCTGCTCGAGCTGTATCCGGCGCAGCGGAATCTCCTCGAAATGCTGTGGCGACACGGAGTCATCGTCGATGGCGAAGCGAGCGAGGAAATCGCGGCGCCTTCGCTCGAGCCCAGGCGGCGATCTGCCATGTCCCTGTACCTCCTCGTCGCCCAGGGGTGTACGCTGGACTGCATCTATTGCTCCGCCGGTCGGGAGTCTTTCGCCAAAGCACGCCGGCCGATCATGGCGAACGACGTGGCGCAGATGGCTGTCGAACGGTGCCTGCAAAGCCTCGATCCCGATGGCCGACTGCAGGTCGTCTTTTTCGGAGGCGAGCCGCTGCTCAACTGGCCCGTCGTCAAGCACACGATCGACTACTGGGAAAACGAGCTTCGGCATCGCTACCGGGACCGGCGCATCCACTTCCACCTGACCACCAACCTGACCCAGTTTCCGAGCGATCTGATCGAGCGGGCCAAGAATCACGACATCACGTTTCTCGTGGACATCGACGGACCAGCGCACCTCCACGACACGCTTCGTCCGTTCTGCGGTGGATCGCCCAGCCACGCCCGTATCATTAAGAACATCCATCGGCTTAGAGGGAGTGGCATCAAATTCGAGCTCAGGACGACCGTGACACGGCATAACGTCGAGCACCTCGTGGAAATCGCCGCCCATCACAAAGAGCTCGGGAGCCAGGGCACGGCGTTTGTCCCGGTGACGCCGATTAACAGCGATGAGGTGATTCTCCCGAGCGACTGGTACCCGGATCCCGAGGTCTTCGCGGCAGGGCTCAAAGCAGTCTACGAGTCGGGGCTGTTCCCGCCGTCGAGCGTCTTTCCCATCAACCAGTATATGAAGAAGATAGATGCAGAGGGGGCCCATTGCATTTCCTGTGGCGCGCCGTTCTTGAATACTCCGAACGTCACCGTAGACGGAGATGTCTACCCCTGCTCCTACTGGACGGGCATCGAACGCTTCAAGGTTGGCAACATCCGCGACCCGCGGGTCTTCGAGAATGCGTCTTCGCTCAGCGCTGACCTGCTGCGTCGCATTCACATCGACGACGACCCCTCTTGCAGGGTGTGCGAGCTCAAGTACATCTGTGGCGGCGGCTGCCCTGTGAACCGGGTCTCGCTGCGAACGCATCCCAAGTGCTCCGAAGAGTCATGCCGCTACGGAAAAGAAATCGTGTGTCGGCCATTCAAATCGATGATGTCGATGCTGATCTGGGAGGCGGCGCGGCGACAAACAGAGGCTGTCGTCGGATGGACCGCCCATTTGAATGGCGAGGGCACCGCAGGGTCACAACTTCCCTGCTGAGGTTGGATCAGCGGCCAGCCATCTTCTCGATGAGCAACTCGGAGATCTCAGGGCGCAGCACGCGTGGGTCGGGCTTGCGGCCAGAGGTGAGATCCCCGCGCACCTGTTTACCGGAAATGAACAGCGGCTTCTCGTCCGGATGGTTGTCCATGAGGTCCACGCGGCCCATCGACTCGTAGTAGGCGGCAAATCCGACCTTCACGGGTTTGATGTGAAGCTCGCCTGGCAGCTTGTCGAAGATCTCCTGGGCATCGAAGTCACCCCAGATGGCAGTGCCGTCGTCGTAGGGAGCGTCTGCGTGCTTGCGGCCGATCACGATATTGGAGAAGCCAAAGTTCTGGCGGTAAATGGCGTGCATGACCGCCTCGCGCGGTCCGCCGTAAAACATCTTGATGTCGAGAGCCCACAGCTCGAACTGATCGTTGAGGTCGTAGCCCTTTTCCTTCCAAAGGGCCTCGTCCTTGTCGCCCTGGCCGAGCAGGCGCATATCGCGCAGCCGCTCATAGGTGTGCATGCGGGTCGCGGCGTCGACGTCGTCGCCCTTGGTCTCGCCCACCAGGGGGTTGAGCACCACGCCCGTGAACTTGCCCTCGCGGGTGAGCTTCTCCATGGCGTAAACGAGGGCGTATTCGTGGGCCCTGTGCAGGGGATTGCGGGTCTGGAAGGCCACGGCCGCTTCCCATTTGCGCTCCGCAATGCGGCGGCGCGTCTCGACCGGTGAGTGGACGTACTTTTCTATGGCCGGATTTCCCGCAAGGCGCAGCACCTGCAGCGCTCCACCCAAAAGAGTCGTACGCGAATCATCATTGGCGATCCGAGCGCCTGGGTGATCCTCGCGCGCCGTGCCGTACACCTTTTCGTTGTAGCGCTTCTTGTCCCAAGGGAAGACGGAATCGACCTCTATCGTTCCGAGCAACTCGCCGGTTTCGAGCACTAGGGCAGCGGTCTTACCCGGCGCCACAGAGCGCTTTTCCTCTTCGGTTACCGGCAGAGACAGGGGAATGCCCCAGGCATACTTGCGTCCCTTGGACTCGATGACCATCTCCTCGAGGGCGCGGGTGTAAAGTCCCTCGCCCATGAAGCCGACAAGCGGAGACAGCACACCATCTGCGATGCGGCACGCCGTGGAGCGATCCGCATCCTTGACCACGATCTTCGGCAGCGTCTGTGCGGCCTTTCGGAAAGCACCCTCCTCCCCAGAGGGAACGAAGCGATCGACCGGGGCGGCCAGGCCGCCATGAACGGGAACAAGCTCTTTCGACATGCTCAACCTCCTCGATAACCTGCGCCACGGCAGTTTTTTTCCAGCGGCGATGCGCTCGCGAACCTATCGCGTTGCGGGTGAGGTTTCAAACAATTATGAAAACGAGTTATACCGCTTCCCATGAGGGGACACGTCCAAGGCTCCTCAAAGAGGCAAAAACCCATGCCTAGGCCGAGGAAAATGGCACATGAAGACCGCTAAATTCGATCCTGGCGCGCCAGCAACCGCTGACGCGGGCATCTTCGGCTTTCCGTACGCGGAGAGCCATTCCGCAGTGGTGCTGGTCCCGGTTCCCTGGGAGGTCACCACTTCGTATCGCGGCGGCACGGCAGCAGGCCCAGAGGCCATCTTGCGAGCGAGCCCTCAACTCGACTTCTACGACCTCGATGTCGAAGACCCTCACCTTCTGGGCATCCACATGCTCGCCCCAGATCCGCGCATCGAGACCTGGAACGCCCAAGGCAGGCCTTTGGCCGAACGCATCATCGAGAACCAGGGGCTGGCCGACACCCAAGAGCTGCAACAGGCGCTGTCCCGCGTCAACGAGCTCGGCGCTCGACTCAATGAGCTCGTGGCGGAGCAGACCGAACGCCTCGTCGATAAGGGGAAGATCGTCGGCATCGTCGGTGGCGATCACTCGGTGCCGCTCGGCGCCATAGAGGTGCTAGCCAGACGCCATGACGAGATCGGCATTTTGCACTTCGACGCCCACAGCGACACGAGAAGTGCCTACGAAGGCTTTACCTTCTCCCACGCCTCGGTGATGCACAATGTGCTCGAGCGAGTACCGCAGGTGACAAAGCTGGTCCAAGTGGGTCTTCGCGACTTTTGCGAGCAAGAGATGGAGTTCCTGCGGCTTCAAGGAGCGCGCGTCTCCACATGGTTTGACCGCGATATGTCCCACGAGCGGCTGCGCGGTAACAGCTTCGCGAACATCGCGCGGGCCATCGTCGCCGACCTTCCAGAAAAGGTTTGGATCTCTTTCGACATAGACGCCCTCGATCCGCGACACTGCCCCCACACCGGCACGCCCGTGCCCGGTGGTTTCGATTTCAACGAAGCCGTTTTCGTCATCGGCGAAGTGGCTCGCTCCAAAAGAACCATCGTGGGCTTCGACCTCGTCGAGGTGGCGCCTGGGCAAAAAGAGGACGATTGGGACGGGAATGTCGGCGCTCGACTCCTTTACAAGCTCATCGCCTTTACCCTGGCGAGCCAAGGCAAGGCCGCCCTGCGGTGAGCGCTTTTAGCCGCTGAAGGTTTTTTTGCGCCATGAGTGACGCGCAGCATTTCGAATTCATGCAAGAAGCCCTGGCTCTGGCAGCGCAGGCCGCGTCCATGGGCGAGGTGCCTGTGGGCGCGGTGATCGTGCACCAGGGGCGGATCATCGGCACAGGTCGAAACGGCCGGGAGGCCACCCAGCTCCCCACGGCCCACGCCGAGTTGCTCGCCATCGAGGCCGCAGCCCGACATCTCGGCTCGTTCCGCCTGGAAGACACGACCCTCTACGTCACCCTCGAACCCTGCCCCATGTGCGCCGGCGCCATCGTCAATGCCCGCATCCCCACGGTGGTGTACGGCTGCGATGACCAGAAGGCCGGCGCAGTGCGCACCTTGTACCAGCTCCTCGAGGATCCCCGGCTCAACCACCGATGCACCGTGATCCCCGGCGTGGCAGCCGAAGAAGCAGCGACCCTGCTGCGCGACTTCTTCTTCCAGCTGCGACAAAAGAAGAACGACTGAAGAAACACATTCCTTTAGCCCTTGCCGTGCCGCGGACATCATGAATAAACAAAGGAGTACTCGAAGGAGTCCCCATCATGGAGAATCTAGCCAATAGACGAAGCACAATCCGCGATCTCCTCACCCACTTCGAAGAGATCGGCAACCTCAAGGATCTCGATGCCATCTTGAGCTCGATCCTCAAGCGCACTCGCCAGCTCACCCGCGCTGACGCGGGCTCCATCTTCCTCGTCGAGGACGACCACCTGCGCTTTGCCTACGTGCAAAACGACACCTTGTTCGAGCTCTGCGCGCCCAACAAAGAGGTCTACAACCACGCCAAGCTGCCCATCGACGAACGCTCCCTCGTGGGCTTCGTGGGCCTTTCCGGTCGGACCCTCGCCATCGAGGATGCCTACGACATCCCGACCGATGCGCCTTACCATTTCAACAAGAGCCTGGACACGAAGGCCGGCTATCGCACGACCTCGATCCTGACCGTGCCCCTGCGCTCCTCCCAGGGCAAGCTCGTGGGCGTCATGCAGCTCATCAATGCGCGGAACGACGAGGGCAAGACCATCCCCTTCGACGACGATGCCAAGACCCTCGTGTCCCTTCTCGCCGGCAACGCCTCGACCGCCATCGAGCGGGGTCAAATGACCCGCGAGCTGGTGCTGCGGATGATGCGCATGGCCGAGTTGCGCGATCCCAAGGAGACAGGCGCTCACGTCCAGCGGGTCGGCGCTTACTCGGCGGAGATCTACAAGCGCTGGGTGCTCAACAGGCTCCAAACCCACGAGACCCTAGACGAGCGCGGCACTGTGCCTCCACAAGGCGATCCGGACGGCGAGATCACGCGCACCGCGGACCTTTTACGCCTGGCGGCGATGCTCCACGACGTCGGCAAGGTGGGCATCTCCGACAGCATTCTCAAAAAGCCAGAGCCGCTGAGCAAAGAGGAATACTCGACGATGAAGCAGCACGCGTTCATGGGAGCGCGGCTCTTTTGCAGCTCGACATCAGAGCTCGACCGCATGTGCTACGACATCACGCTTGCGCATCACGAAAAGTGGGATGGCACCGGCTATCCGGGAGTCATAGACGATGTCTTAGCTGATCCGCCGCTTCCCAAGGGCCCGCTGGCCAGCACCGACATTCCCCTTCCGGCCCGCATCGTCGCCCTCGCCGATGTCTACGACGCCCTGTGCTCGCAGCGCTCGTACAAACCGCCATGGCCCGAAGAACGCGTGCTCCAAGAGATCGAAAGCCAAGCTGGCCGCCAATTCGACCCAGACGTTGTCGAGGCATTCCTACAGATCCACGACGTCATCCTGGCCATTCGCAAGAAGTACAAAGAACTAGCCTGTTAGCGGCCCTTGGTACCGGCCCTGGCCGCGTTCTCTTCCCTGTGGCGCGCCACGATGAGCTTTTTCACATTTGCGCGAAGAGCAGGGGAATCCGGCGAAAGGTGGAAGTGGCTGCGCACGCCGCCTGCATCGTCGAGAAAAAACCGGACAAACACGATCTTGCTGCCCGTGAGTCGCTGCTCGTTGCGCAGAATCGTGGCAAAACCAGAGGACTCTTCCGAGGCGCTCATGCTCAACGTCATGCCCGGGCTCTTGCCCAAAAGCGGCTCCTTGATCTGCAGATCGATGCGCCGAGATTCCTTCCCATCGACGTCCTGCGACAACTGGACAGCCAGGATGTCCACCACCGCGACGAAATCGGCGAGCTGCACCCTCCCGCTGAGGTCGTCTTGAGCCTGGTAGCCCCACTCGCCAGAGAGGGTCTCCAGGTTCTCGATGAGATCGATGCCATCGTCGAAAAACCGCCCCTCGCCCGCTGCAAACGGCTCTCCCACCTTGAAACCGGCCGCCGCGCAGCCGAGCGCCAGAACGGACGCTAGCAGCGCGATAAGTGGAACCTGGGGCAAGTGCATCATGGTGTATCGTCTCCTGCCGCATAGCGCCGCGGCCTGCCGACCACTATAAACCATCCGGGAAGCTCACTCCATGGGAGATATCTAGCCAACCAAAGGAGGGTTATGAGCATGGCCTCGGCCCGAGCCACATTGCGCCAAGAAGACTTGCCGTCGCGCCTTGCTCCGCTCGTGCCTCGACCGCCGAGCTCGGTCCGGCCTACCGGGATAGGCTCTGATCAGGAGGTGGGCCAAACAACACCTCGACCGTATGCTCATTTTGATCGTTGACGAGGCGCAGCAGGCCGTCTTGGAGCACGGTCCCGTCCAGGGTGAGCTGGCTGCTCCCCTTGTGCGTTTGCGATTGTGTAAACGCCACATGATAGAACGTTTGATAGTAGCGGTAGTGCAGCTTGAACGCAGTCCACGAACGTGGAACCGCAGGCGAAAACCGCAAGGTGTCCGCTCGCCTTTCGATTCCGAAAAGAACCTCGTGCAGCAGCCGGTAATACCAGGCTGCCGAACCGGTATACCAGCTCCATCCGCCGCGACCGGCATACGGCGGCTCGCTGTAGATGTCCCCGGCGAGCACGTATGGCTCGACCTTGTAGCGCTCGACCGCCTCAGGGGACAGGGCGTGATGGATGGGGTTGAGAAAAGAGAGGAGCGTTTGGGCCTGCTCGCTGCGACCAGCGAGCGAAAAGGCCATGGCCGCCCACACCGCGGCGTGGGTGTATTGTCCGCCGTTTTCGCGAACCCCGGGCGGGTACCCCTGAACATATCCCGGATCGAGGGGCGAGTGGTCGAATGGCGGAGTGAAGAGCCTTACGAGTTGGTGCTCCTGGCACACGAGCTTGTTCCACAGGGAATCCAGGGCTTGCTCGCGGCGCTGCGGATCGCCGAGCGCGGTGAGCGTGGCCCAACTCTGAGGCAGGGAGTCGATCTGGCATTGGGCATTGCGGGACGACCCCAGGAGCTCTCCGCTGTCGAAAGTGGCTCGGCGGTACCACTGGCCATCCCATGCGTGGGTCTCGATCTGATTTGCCAGCCCCTTTGCCGTTGTCAGGCAGTGCCGCCCAAACGACTCGTCACCGCGTTGTTGCGCCAGGGCAGAAAACCGGGTCAAGACTTCGTGCAAAAAGAACCCTAGCCAGTGGCTCTCCCCTTTTCCGAGATGACCGACGCGGTTCATCCCGTCGTTCCAGTCTCCGCTGCCCATGAGCGGCAGGTTGTGCTCTCCGAGCTTGCGGCCGTTCAGAATCGCTCGGGTGCAATGCTCGTACAGCGACCCGGTTTGATCGGAGCGCCCGGGGAGATCGTAGTAGCTCTCCTCGGAAGAGCCGAGGGTCCGACCCGTGAGATAGGGGATGGGCTCGTCGAGCACGCCCGTGTCGCCGGTGAATGACACGTACCGGGCCACGGCATAGGGCAACCACAGATAGTCGTCCGAGCATCTCGTGCGGACGCCTCGCCCACTCGGAGGGTGCCACCAGTGCTGCACGTCGCCTTCGACAAACTGCTGTTTGGCGCAGCGCAGCAAATGCTCCCTAGCAAGGTGCGGAACCTCGTGCAGGAGAGCCACGCAGTCTTGAAGTTGATCTCGGAAACCGTAAGCGCCGCCGGACTGATAAAAGCCGCTGCGACCTAGCATGCGGCACGAGAGAATCTGGTAGGGCAACCAACCGTTCATCAGGACGTCGAGGGCGGGGTCCGGGGTCTCTGCATGAAGCACCCCCAGCTTTTCCTTCCAGAACCGCCACACCTCCTCCAGCGCCACCCGTGCGGCGGCCACCCCTCGATGGCGGGCGATGAGCGAGACAGCCTCCGCAGTGTTCTCGCCCGCGCCGAGGATGAAGACGATCTCCCGCTGGGCACCCTCGGCCAGCTCGATCGTGGCGTGCATCGCCATGCAAGGATCGAGGCCTGGCCCGAGCCTTCCGGAGAGCTGCCGCAACCGCAGGGTCGCTGGTTGTGAGGGATCGCCGTTGCGTCCCAGGATCTCGGTGCGATCACCGCTGACGCTGCGCTGCGTCTCGCTGCAGTCGAAGAAGGACACGGCGCCGGGAAACTCGCTATTGTAGCTGTTGCGAGCGAGGATCGCCCCGGTCAGCGGCTCGAGCTCGGTCACGACGTGCATGGCCTGCTTGGAACGCAGGTCGCCGAGCACCAGATCGACCGAGGCCATCACGCTGATGGTGCGGCGGCGCGCCTCGAGGTTCTTCAGCTTGAGCACCGAGTACTTCACGGGCGAGTCCACTCCGATGTACGTTGTGAGCTCGGTCTCGAGCCCATCCTCGCGGTGCTCGAAGATGCTGTAGCCAAAGCCGTGGCGGCATGTGTAGGCCGCATCGCTCGCTCTTGGCCAGGGCATGGGGCTGAAGGAATGACCGGTCGCTTCGTCGCGCAGGTAGATGATCTCGCCGCTCGGGTCGGTGACCGCGTCATTGCTCCACGGCGAGAGTCGGTACAACTGGGCATTGCCATACCAGGTGTAGGCGCTGCCGCTCTCACTGACCACGGTGCCGAGGCGGGCGTTGGCGATGACGTTGATCCACGGCGCTGGAGTATGACGCCCTCTGGCCAGGTCGATGATGTACTCCCGACCGTCTCGCGTGAAGCCGCCCAGTCCATTGGCGAAGATGAGGTCGGTTCGGGGCGATATCGGCGCAAGGGATGTGGGCGGCGGCGCCGTTTGTGTCGGGGCATTCAACATCGGCGTTCGGGAGGTCGTCGCGGCCAGCCGCCAGCGCTCCAGTTGATGATCGAGCGGACCATCTGTGTCCCGAATGACGATTCTCGCCATGGCTTGCAGCAGCACGCGGTCCTCTTCGGGAAAGGCGTCGATGTGCCGCACGAAGACCCCGCCTGGTTTGTCCACGAGCTGGGGCTCGGTGCTTGCGGCGACGAGCCCGAGGATCTGCTCAGTCAGATCCCGCCTGTAGCCCGAGGCGCCTTCATTCCAAATCACGAGGTCGGCGAGTAGGCCTCGCGATCTCCAGAAGGCGTGCGCCGCGATCAGGTCGCGCACCAGCTTTAGGCTGTCGGCGTCGCGGATGCACAAGAGCACGATGGGGAGGTCGCCGGATATCGCATAGGGCCACAGCCCTGCCTGGCCCTTGCGGTTGCGCCGCAGGATGCTGCTCGGAGCCCGGAAAGCACTCAAGGGAAAGATCACGGCAGGCGCGAGCTGCCCGTAGAGCTGAGCCTCTGACTCGCTGGTGCCCAATTGGCCGAGCACTGCTTTGCTGTGAGTCGCCGCGACCTCGAACACGCGATCGGCCATGCGGTGATCCTGATATTTTTGAATGAGCTCCATGGCGCCTTCCCGGGACGCCGCCGCGCCGATGATGAGGTCGACCTGAGCGGTTCCGTCGATCGGAATATCGACCGACCGCCGCAGAGCCACACAGGGATCGAGCACTGTCCCTGCCGAGCCGCTGAGCGGACCCCAATCGTCCAGCATGGCGGGATGCCGCGCGCTGCGACCACGGCCGAGGCACCGCTCGCGGTCTGTCTCGTAGCTGCACGGCCCCCATTCCCTCTCCGGCGCCAGCATCAGGCAGAACATCCAGGGGGACTGTTCCTCGGCCGAGCGAGGACGGCGCGTGATGAGGATGGCGCTCTGCTCTGGCGCGAGCTCGGTATGGGCAAACAGGTTGCTGAAGGCTCGATGCAGCTCGTCGGCGATGCCGGGCGCCAGAACGGCTTCGGCGTAGGCGGTGACGAGCAGGGAACGAGGGGTCCGGGAGCGGTTGTGCAGCCTGATTCGGCGAATCTCGAGATCGTCTTCGGTGGACACGGCGATCTCCGTGTGCGTTTCTATTTGATCGTCCTGTCTGCGAAACTCCGCCCGAGCAGAGGTGAACACCGCCTCGTAGCGACGGCCAGCTCGCAGGGTCGGCTGGAACGAGTTGGACCACACATGATGAGACTCGCTGTCGCCGATGAAGCAGAAGACTCCGAAGGACTCGGCCGTGGGGTCTTCTCGCCAGCGGGTCAGAGCCAGGTCGTTCCAGCGACTGTATCCGCTGCCAGCAGCCGATATCATCACATGGTAATGTCCGTTCGACAGAAGTTGGATCTCTGGGATCGGCCCGCTGGGGTTAGTGAAAACGCGCATGGCCAGGCTCGGAGCGAATTGGTCGATCCGGCGGGACGCCTGCGCCTCGCGCGCATGGGGCGAGATGAGCGCTGTCGCCTTGGGGATGCGCTCTTGGAGCAGCAGGGCCGCGGCTCTATAATCCGGGTTGGAGAGGAACCTGTCCTGCATCTTGGGGCCCAGCACGGCGTGCTCCAGGGCGAGCAGGCTCATTCCGTGATGGTGGGCCATGAACGCCGTGACCACCGCCGCCCGCTGCCCTTCCCCCATTCGGACAGACGTGAAATCGATGGCCTCATAAAAGCCGTACGGGCCCACGTAGGCGGAGTCGGCCATGCGCCGCAGGTTGGCGCAGGCCCCTTGGGGATGGACGAGCAGCGCCAGGATCGAGGCATAGGGCGCGACCACCACGTCGTCGCCCAGCCCGCGTTGCAGTCCCAGTCCCGGAACCCCGAAGGCGCGGTACTGGTAGGTGCCTTCGAGGTCGCAAAGGTTGTAGCAGCACTCGGAGATGCCCCAGGGCACGCCTCTCTGTCGACCGTACTCGATCTGGCGGGCCACGGCCGCGTGGCAGGTCTGATCCAGGAGCGTCCCTTCGAAGCCAGGCATCACGAGCCTGGGCATCAAGTACTCGAACATCGAGCCGCTCCAGCTCAGCAGCACTTGTTTGCCGCGGGCCATGGTCAGGCGCCGCCCCAAGGCGAACCAATGGTCAAATGGAAGCTGTCCCGACGCGATTGCCGCGAAGCTCGCCAGGCGTGCCTCTGAGGCCAGGAGGTCATAGAAGCTGTTGTCCATGCGGCGGTCAGCGGCAAAATAACCAATGGCGAGGAGCTTGCGGGTACTGTTGTAAAGAAAGCCGAACTCCACCTCGGTCAAGCCCGAGCATCGTTGAACCAAGGAATCGATCTGGAGCAGCCGGTGAGAGATGCGCTGGGCGCCCAACTCGAGAGCTTCGGCCAGGCGATGCGCCGCGCCTTGGGGAGGAGTGCGGGTCAGCGTTTCGGCCGCCCTCTGGCAAAGCTCGCCGAGCTCCTCGAGGCTTGTGGCCTGGTCGAGGCGGGATATCGCGAGCTGCGATGCGGCGTCTTGTGGCTCGGGCAGGCAGAAGAGCCAAGGGGACAGCTCGTGCAAGTCGGCCAGAAACGAGCTCACTTGGCGTTCGAACGCGGTGGCCCACCACGCGGCCTCGGGGTGGCTGTGACGGTCGAACGATTCGCACAGTCGCGCGGCAGCGCCCTTGAGCTCGGCTAGCCATGCCGCGCTGGCGCGGAGGGAGCTGCCCTGATCGACGAGGAGCTTCAGGGCTTGCTTGGGGCGTAGGTCTGGGCTGACCAACTCGGTGAGCACATTCAACGTGTCCCGCAGGCCCTCCACCGCGTCCTGAGGCAAGATCGGGCCCGTGGCGAGCTCCAGAAGCCCGCTGCGCAGAACTCGGACATGTCCGATCAGATTGCCGCTGTCGACAGTGGAGACATAGAGGGGACGCAGGGGCTTGCGGGTCGTGGTGTCGTACCAGTTGTAAAAGTGACCGCGAAAGCGCTCGAGTTGATCCAGCGAATCGAAGGTGCGGTTGGTGCGCTCGAGCAGCTGCCCAAGGCTGACATAGCCGAGGTCATGGGCGGACAGATTGGACAACAGGGCGAGGCCGATGTCCGTCGGGCTGGTGCGATGAGCCACGCGGTGGCCAGAGCCTTCCTGAAAGTTGTCCGGCGGCAGCCAGTTCTCCTGCGGTCCGGTGAACACCTCGAAGTAGCGCCAGGTGAGCCGGGCAATGCGGCGCAAGAACCGCGTGTCGGCCTCGTCGAGGTGGAGGGCGCGCGGCGGCTGCGGTCGGCTGATCCACCACGCCACGGCAGACGAGGCGAACCACAGCGCCAAAATCGGACCGGCGAGAACAAAGGCATCGCCCGCGCCCACCGCGAAGAGGGCAGCGACGATGGACAAGGCCAAAAGCGGACCCACCCACATTCGCCGCAGCACATGTCCGAAGCCCGCGGTCGTCGCGCGCTCCACCGCCGCGGCGGTCTGCCACTGAAGGAGGTGCTTGCGACTGACGAGCATTCGCCACAGGGAACGCCCGGTGGCGTCGAGGGCCACGGTGGATTCGAACGGTAGAAAGGCCAGCCACGCAGCGGTTCGGGCGAGGCGTCGAGAAGTGGCGCGGCCGACCGCGGTGACATGGAGCCACAGTGGCAGCTTTGTCGGGCGTTGCCACAGCTCGACCGAGGCTGGGAGGAGATCGGTCAGGACGAGCAAGAGCAGCAACGCCGAGGTCCACAAAACTGGCGCGCCGAGAAAGAACCACACCAGCGCCAGCAGCGTCGTGTAGGCCGGCGCCACCGCGGCTCTGCGCAGGTTGTCGAAGATCTTCCATTGGCCCAGAACGCCGATGGAGGCAGCGCTTTTCCTGCCTGCGGCGTCTGTCCTTTTCCGGCCGAGCCACGGCGCGATCTGCCAGTCACCGCGCATCCAGCGATGACGGCGGCTGACGTCGGCCAGGTAGCTCGAGGGCGAGTCTTCGAGGAGCTCCACGTCGCTGCACTGCCCACAGCGCGCATAGCACGACTCGAGCAGGTCGTGGCTCAGCACCGTATTGTCGGGGAAGCGCCCGTCCAGTAAGAGCCTGAAGGTCAGGACATCGTAGATGCCCTTGCCGATGAACGAGGTCTCGCCAAAGAGATCTTGGGACACGTCGGAAACGAGGCGCGTGTAGGGATCGATGCCCACCTCGCCGGCGAGCATGGCCGAGTACCTGCTCTGGGCAGCGCTGCTCAGAGAGATGCTCACTCGCGGTTGGAGGATCGCGTACCCGCGCACCAGCCGACGGGTGCCCGGAACGATGACCGGTCGGTTCAGCGGGTGCGCAGCGGCGCCGACCAGTCGCCACGCAGACCCCCACGGCAGGTCGGAGTCGGTGTCGAGAGTGATGACATGGCGCAGGGTGCAAAGCTCAGACACCCCGCCGACGATTTTGGAAAAGCAGTTTCGATCTTCCCCGCACAGGAGCGCGTTGAAGTCCTCCAACTTGCCCCTCTTGCGCTCCCGGCCCATCCAGCAGCCTTCTTGCCGGTTGAGCAGCCGCGGCCTATGGAAGAGAAAGAACCTCCCGTGCTTGCCATTGCCGTACTTATCGTTCAGCTCCTCGATTCCCTTGGCGGCGAGCTGGAGCAGAGAGTCGTCGCTCTCGACGTGTTCTTCCGACGCGTCGGCGAAGTCGGTGAGGAGCCCAAACCACAGGTTCGGATCGCGGTTGGCCAGGTAGCGCAGCTCCAGGCCCTCGATGATGGCGCTGATGCGCTTGTGTCCCGACAGGAGGGTGGGAACGACCACTATCGTGCGATGCTCGTCGGGGATGCCGCCCTCGAAGTCCATTCGCGGCAAGCTCTGGGGCGCCCGGAGGACCGAGGCGAGCCAGTTCAAAAGGCCGATGGCGAACTGCGACAGCACGACCGCGGCGAGCAGGGCCCAAACTGGCCACAAGCGGCCGACAGCCCCGGCAATGGCGAAGATGAACCCCGCCGTGCCAGCGCCGCTGAGCAGTGCGATGGGGCCGAGGTAGCCAAGCAGGCGCAGCCCCATCATGAGCCGTGGTGGGCGAGGCTCCGAGTGCGGCCGACCCCGCAGGGCTCGAACGAGCTGCCGTTTTCCATCGTCGATCAGCACATACCCCACATGGGCCGCCGCATCGCCTGGTTGCGCTTCGTGACGCCGCGCGACGAGCTCCACCGCGGCGCGAGCGACGGTCTCTTCGTCGAGGTGCAGGCGTCGCGCCATGGACTCGACCACATGCCGGTACTGGTCGCGGGTGGCAAGGTCCATGCGGGAATAGACCCCCGCGGGCTCGCTCTCGAGGATCCGTTCGACCGCGCTGTGCGCCTCCACGAAGTCGCTCCACCGCGTGGCGTTGACGAGCCTCAGGCTGGCGATGCTATTGGCCATCGACGCCTGGCTGGCCGCTTGGCTCTGGCTCTCGGCGCGAACGACTTCCTCGATGGTTTGGCCTTGCTCGGCCAATCGCTGCTCCAGCCACGCCAGCACAAAGGTCGTGGTCGCCCCCCGACCTTGCAGGGCCTGGGTAAACTGCGAGACGAACGGAGTGGACAGGATGGGGTTGTCGCGGACCATTTCGGCCAGTACCAGCAGCGCGCTTTCGTGTTGCTCCGACGGAGCATCGATCCGCTGAGCCCAGGCCAGGGCGCTGTCCCGGTGGGCTTGCTGCCAGCTGATTTTCACGGCCACGCGCTGCAGGTTTTCGATGAGGGCGATGCGCAGCATGATGGCCACTGACCAGATCTCGCCCAGGGTCAGGTGCGAAACGGATTGATACGCCTCGGTGTAGCGGGCCAGGGCCTCGTCGTCCACCCGGCCGTCGACGTGCGCGATGAACTCGCGTATCAGGTCATAGACTCTGGGCAGGCCCGCGTGCTCCCCGGCTTCGAGCCGCGGCAACTGGCGACTGTAGCCCCTCGGCAGGTGCTTTCGCGCCAGGAAGACTTGCTCTTCGATGAGGTAGTGATTGTCGAGGAGCCACTCGGCGGCAGGGGTGAGCCGTCGCCCAGCGGCATGGGCCCTGGACATCAGCTCATGGCAGCGACCGATGACGCGCTCGGAATCGGCGAGTCGACCGAGAAATTGATCCCGGCCGCGATGGCGGCCCAGGACATGGGAGATGGCCAGCCCCTTGGCGTGCAGCTCCAGTTGCTCGATGGCAAAGACAGCGCCGCTGAGCAAGGGATCATCGACGCTTCTACGATACAGACTCTGAGCCCAGCCGGAGAGCTCGGCCGAGGTAGGTGCTTGGCCTGTTTTCGCAGGCGAGGCCTTCATAGGATTTCTGCGCTGCCGAGCGAAGGCAGCGGTTGATGGCACAGATCGAGGAGCAGGATCTCGGATTCCTCGAGAGCCGTAAACGACACCGAAGGATTAGTGGCCAGGCCGACGCCATCGCCGGCGGCGAGAACGAGATCTCCTAGCACAACCTCGCCGGCGACGATGTGGAGCCAGGCCATGCGGTGCTGCGACAGCTCGTGGACCAGGTGGTGTCCGACTGTGAGAACGGCTGAGAATAATAGGGCGTCTTGTTGCAGTCGCAGCGACCCCTTTCGCCCGTCCTGTGACGCGACGATGCACAGTCTGCCGCGGCGCTGTGCCACGGGAAAGTGTTGCTGCTCCGGGCGGCCATCGAGATTGGTGACGATGGGATGCAAGGAGATGCGGAAGAAGTGGGCGGAGGTCTCCTGCGAGGCATTTCTTTCGTTGATGCGGATGCCGTTCCCCGTGGTCACGCGGTGAAACTCGCCGGCGCGGATGACGTCCGAGCGGCCACGAGAGTCATTTTGGGCGAGAATTCCCCTATGCACGTAGGTGATGATCTCCGCTTCTCCACTCGGGTAGGGCGCGACGATGGCGCCCGGGGGAACGCGGTGCTCGTTGAGCGCGGACAGGGAGCCAAAGTGGTCAAGGCCCTGGTCTTTCCCGCTCGGGGGCTTGAACGTGAGCCAGCTCGATTGTTCCTCGAAACCCAGGTTGTGGCGCTGGGCAGCTCTGCGAAGGAGGATCATCGCAGCACGGTCCCGCAGAGGGCGGCCCGGGCCAGAGCTCTCGCGTTCGTCGGAGTCGGGACCGCGTCTACTCGGTGCGCCGCCTCGGTCGACAACTCGGCCAGCGAGCGGGCGAGACGCGGCAAGACGTGCTCGTCGGTGTAGCGGATGAGGTGCTCGCCTTGGACCGCATGAACCACGGCCTGTCGCGTGCGAGCCAGCCCAGAAGGCAGAGAGCGAGCGAGCAGTCGCCAGAACAGCAGACGACGGGGGCTGCGAACACCGATGTGCCAAAGCGAGCGGAGAAAGGCGCGGATATCGTCTGCCGTCGCGGGCCGTGTCTTGGGTCGCGAGCCCACCTGGTCGAGATAGGTCTCGCAGCGGTGGTAGTACGCATTCGGAGAGTAGAGCCACGCGAGAAGCTTAGCATACCCGACGAGGAGAACCCGTGTATCCATCGCCGGCGTGAAGTTGGGCCGCGAAAAGGGGTCTCCGTTGGCGCTCCCCAGGAGCCGTCCTTCGGTCTCGAGACGACGCCACAGCGCAGTGCTCGGAAGCGCCGAGAGCAGGCCCACCATGGCCAGCGGAATGGCGGAATGGGTTGGTGCTCGAGGAACGCTCGCTGCAGAGCGAAGATGTCTGCGCCATCGCTGTCGAAGCCCACGATGAAGCCCCCCATGACCTCGAGACCGGATCGAGTGATTCGCTCCACGGCCTGAGACAGGTCGAGGCGTAGGTTCTGAACCTTTCCCGTTTGCTCGAGGGCCTTGACCGAAGGCGTTTCGATACCGACAAAGACGGTGGTGAATCCCGCCTCCACCATGTCGCGCATGAGCGCGGGATCGCTTGCCAGGTCGACGCTGCTCTCGGTGTAGAGCTCGAAGGGCTGTCCCTTGGAGCGTTGCCACTGCTTCACCGCGGGCAACAGTCGCCGCACAGCCGCCTTGTTGCCGATGAAATTGTCATCGACGAAGAACACGCTGCCTTTGTACCCGAGCTCGTGGATCGCTTCGAACTCGCCCAGCACCTGCTCCACTGTCTTGACTCGCGGGCTGTGACCGAAGATCTCCACGATGTCACAGAACTCGCAGCGAAACGGGCAGCCCCTCGAGAATTGCAGGCTGAGAGAGGTGTACTTCGGCAGCTCGAGCAGGTCGAAGCGCGGGGGTGGGAGGGATTCGAGCTCGGGAAAGCTTTTCGGCGCATCGAGAATGCGGTGGCTGAACGACGATTGAGCCAGGGCGCACACGAGCTCGTCGATCCTGCCCTCGGCCTCGCCGCGGAAGACCACGTCCGCATCGTCAAACAGCTCGGGGCTCGAGGTCGGCGCCGGGCCGCCCACGGCCACGCGACGGCCCGCGGCATGGGCGCGCGCGATAATGTGGTGCATCGATTCCACTTGTATGAGCATACCACCGGTGAGCACGAGGTCTGCCCACGCGAGATCTTCGTTGCGCAGCGCGCTCACGTTGAGGTCCACGAGCCGCAGGCTCCAGTTTTTCGGCAGCATCGCCGCGAGCGTCAACAGGCCGAGCGGCGGCAGAGCGGCTTTTTTCCCCACGAGGTCCAGCGAGTGCTGAAAGCCCCAGTACGTCAGAGGAAAAAGAGGAGAAACGAGCAGGGCCTTCATGTGAGCCTGGGTCTTCATGGACTGCTCCCTTGGCTGTGAATCGCATGACAACGAGAGCCTGTTTGCGTTCGCCAACCTGCACGGCGAGCGCAAACCGACTCGTTCGGCCACTCATCATCGGCGTGCAGTATCCGTGCCGCTGGCCTTGAGCAGCAGCGCGGGGATCTCATTGCAAATCGGCCCCTTCAGAGCGCGGTGGTGGGTTGTTGCGATGTCGAGCGTCCGCCCTCGACGGATCACGGCTTCGGCTTCTCGGTGGACAGGACCTCGATGCGCCGCGGTTGCTGCTCAGGACGCTTGGGGAGAAACAGGGTCAACACGCCGTGGGCGAGCTCGGCGCGGATGTGATTGTTGCCGTCTGTCCCGTCGGGCAACGTGAACGCCCGGGTGAAGCTGCCGTAGGAGACCTCGCGAGCAAAGAAGATGTCCGAGGTCTCGTCCTTTTCCGCCTCGCGCTTACCGCTGATGGTGAGGCGGTTGCCGGTCATGGTGATCTCGATGTTCCGTTCTTTGATGCCTGGCACATCGGCCCGAAAGACAAAGCCTTCCTTGGTCTCCTTGATCTCGAAGTCCGGGGTGAAATGCGCTGGTTGCTCTTCGTTGGTGGCGAACGACGACATCTGGCGAAACGGATCCCACCGCATCCAGTGATACGGATCCCCCGCGGTCGGATGGCGCGACAGTTCACCACTTCCCTTGCGAACGATCATGTTGGTCATGGCATCCTCCTTCGAAAAAAAATGGCGACTTTCGGATTCGACGAACACATGACTCGATGTCGAAGAGATTTTGACGCCCTGGGGCTATCCCTCCCGCGCTCATCGTCCGAAAGTCGGTCGGTGCGAGAGCAGATCTCGTGCCATGGGACGAAGGGCCCAGATTCAGGCGGATTGCCCTCGCTGCGATCCGAAGAGGGCAAATCGTTCCATCAAAATGAACGGTTGGTCATTCATTTCGATGGGGTTTTAGAGGGCCTGGACTGGTCCTCTTCCGACCTCGCGCTCAGGGGTGCTCCGTTCGCGACGGGCAGATACACGTCGAAGGTGGTGCCTTGGCCGACGACGCTGTGCACTTGGATGTGACCGCCGCATTGATGGACGATGGCGTAGCAGGTCGCGAGCCCGAGGCCCGTGCCCTTGCCCTTGGGCTTTGTCGAGTAGAAAGCTTCGAACAGGTGAGCCTTGGCGTCTTCGGCGAGGCCCGTTCCCGTGTCCCTGACGCTGATTCGCACGTAGTTGGAGGGAGCCACACCGCGTGGTGCGTTGGCCGGGTCGACGTTGAGGGTCTCGTTGCTCGTCGCGATCGTGAGCTCCCCTCCGCTCGGCATGGCGTCCTGCGCGTTGATCACCAGATTGAGCAGCAATTGTTCGAGCTCGCCGGAGTCGGCCTTGACCTGCTGGATATGCTCTCCAAGAGTGATGGTCATGCCAGTGTTTCCGTCGAGGAGCTGTCGCAACATGCCTGCCACATGATTCACGATGCCGTTGAGGTCGAGCACCACCAAGACCGCTCGCTCCTTGCGGCCGAGTGCCATGAGCTGTTGGGCTAGACCGCTCGCCCATCCTGCTGCCTGACGAATGGCCTCGAGGCGCTGGCGCTGGGGAAGGCTGATGCTGTGGTCGCCCATCAACAGGTCGGTGCTGCCCATGATGACAAAGAGGAGGTTTTTGAAGTTGTGCACCGTGCTGGCCATGAGGCGACCCATGATTTCGAACTTCTGCGCCTCGATGAGCTGCTCCTCCAGCTTCTTGATGGT
>JALOQD010000357.1 GCA_025453525.1 Myxococcota bacterium | reverse complement strand
CGAAGCATCCGCCCTCATTCGTTTTCTCGGATTTTCGAGCGAGGCCTCCGAATAAAAGGGCTCGGTTTAAAGTTGACAGGTCGGTCCATATCAGTGCCGGAACGCTGCCAGGGCTGCGCTGTTCATGGGCACCCCGTAGTACCGGCTGTGTGCACTGACAACCGAGCCCAGCCACTTGCCCAATTCCGGGATTGGATCGTGCATACGCCGCCGGAGCTCGGCTTTCACCTCGCTTAAGCTTTGCATGCAACCACTTGCGCGCCGTCTGCCGTAGCACTGTGAAGCGCCCGGTGTTCCTGGTCTTCCCACAGATGTGCGTGAAGCCAAGGAACTCGAACGTCTCGGGCTTCCCTTGTCCACGCTTCGTCCGATTGTCAGCCGCGAATCGGCCAAACTCCAGAAGTCGCGTTTTCTCAAGGTGCAATTCCAGGTTGAACTTCCGAAAACGTTCGGCAAGCTCCTTCCAGAATCGCTCGGCGTCGGACTTGTGCTGGAACCCAATCACGATGTCATCCGCGAACCTCACGACGATGACCTCGCCGCGGGCATGTTTCCGACGCCATGATTGAATCCAGAGGTCGAATACGTAGTGAAGGTAGATGTTCGCAAGGAGCGGCGATGCGCTACCACCCTGCGGCGTCCCTTCCTCCATTGGTCTTCGCTCCCCATCCTTCAGCACGCCGGCCTTCAGCCATTTCTGGATGAGCCGCACGACGCGCCGATCCGCAATCCGGTGCTC
This sequence comes from Myxococcota bacterium, assembly GCA_025453525.1. GTDB lineage: Bacteria > Myxococcota_A > Polyangia > JAAYKL01 > JAAYKL01 > JALOQD01. The sequence goes on along the minus strand of JALOQD010000357.1, from coordinate 4,713 downwards.
CTAGAAACTTGACCACCCACTCGTGACTAACAGACCCAAGGAAGTCGCGAATGTCGGCGTCGAGCACCCAGCTCACCTTTCTCGTCTTGATTCCCATGTCGACCGCGTCCAGCGCGTTGTGCTGGCCGCGGCCCGGACGGAACCCGCACGAGAAGCCGACAAAGTCGGTTTCGTAGATGGCGTTCAACACCTCAACCGTGGCGCTCTGGACGACCTTGTCTTCCAGAGCGGCGAGTCAACCTCGTCAGGTACCACGGCGTGCTGGCGCCAAACCCGTTGCTGTAAACTGCCAATACGCAACGGACGCAAGTCCGTGGAGTTGGCAGATTACAGCCGGGTCAACGAGGATGGGGCAAGCCACCGCAGTTAACGCCAAGGACCGGGACAAGATCGTCCCCGCTGGCGAGAAGGCCGTGAGCGTTCCAGCTTCCGGCGCCGAGGCCGGTCGCCCCACGACCCGCAGCTACAGGCTGGCGTGGGCTGCTCTTTTGGCCCGTATTTTACCGTCGTCGCCAACATGATGCCCTGGAGAGACCTATGCGGCACTGACGGATGCCATTCAGGGCGTTTCGACGGCGCGTTGGGGGTTGAACGGGGTGTCGAAACCGAGGCCAAAGGCGCTGGCGGCCCGCCGGTGGCGGCGACGAACATAGCGTTTATTTGCCCTACACTCGTTTCGAATTTGCAGTGGCGACAATGCCCAAGAGTATGAGATAGAAATCCAATGCCTCGACTCAAACGACAACCGACCCAGGGCAAAGCTTTTTCTGGACCCATTCGAGTTTACGCAGACACCTCCGTGTATGGTGGCGTCTTTGATGAGCAGTTCGAGACCCCGAGCAAGCAGTTCTTCGCGGAGGTCAAAAACGGGAGATTCGAGCTATGCACCTCGGCCGTGGTTCGCGCCGAGATTGTTCCAGCGCCGGATTGTGTACGCGCGTTCTTCGACAGCATGCTCGAGACGGCGCAGCTCTTGTCGGTGAGCCGGGATGCGTTGCTCTTGCGACAGGCGTACCTCGAGTCGAAAATCGTGACCGAGCGTTGGGCAGATGACGCTTTACACGTGGCGCTGGCCACGGTGTCGCACTGTGCCGTTATTGTGAGCTGGAACTTCAAGCACATCGTGCATTTTCAGAAGGTGCCATTGTACAACGCGGTGAATACGCTAAAGGGGTACGGGTCGATCGGCATTCATTCACCATCGGAGGTACTGAATTATGACGAAGCGAAACATTGACTGTGTGGCGATGAAGGAGTTGGGTTCCAAGCGGGTGTACGAGCAGCTCGACGGGATGACCATGGATGAAGAGCTCGCTTTCTGGAACGCACAGGATACACAGCTCACCGCCAAGCAGTCTGAGATACGCGCAGCCACGATGCCAAAACGCGCCAGGGGCCGCACCAAGCAATCGCAAAATCCCAACCGATAGTCGTCTCTCATCCCTGGATATTGACGAGCGATGGCTGCAGCCAACTCCTCAATCATCGAGGGATCGATGGGACGATCACCGGATCGATGAATCGACGAGACAGAAATTAATCAAGGCAATGTCTTACGCGACGCCTCGTTGCTCCCGCAGGGTCATGACAAATCCGCCTTGTTGGGCGATGGGGTTGCAGCGGCGCTCGTAATGACCGCTGTCTCGCAGGCGATCGAGGTAAGCTCGTACGAACTCCTCGCCTCCGACCACAAGGCCGTCCACGTAGTAGCGCAGGCGCTTTCGGAACAGACCTTGAGAAGCAAAACCGCGAGCCTCCTCTTCGCGGATGATCCGGTCTGGAATGGCCCGCTGCTTATCCTTGGAAGGCACATTGCCGCGGTAGTACGTCCGGGCCCGGTAGTCGATGAGAGCGTCCTTGCGCTCCGCGCGGCCGGTGAGGCGTGTCAGCGGGATCATCCAGCGATCATCGCCCACCTCTCGGTAGTACAACGAGGCACCCTGGTACTCCTCGGGGCGCTCCACCATGCCGGCGCGCACGGGATTGAGCTCCACGTACATGAGGCAGTCGAGCAGGGCTTTGTCGTCCTCGAGAAGCGTGCTCTTGAACCGGTCGCCCCACAGGCGTCCCTTGCGGGCAAAGGACTGATTGAACCAGCGGGCAAAGGAGGCCTGGAGGTTGCGCATGAGCTCAGAGACGTCAAAGACCCGCTCATTGAAGCGCTCCCATTTGGCCTTGCGCCACCCGTCGAGCACAGGCTTTGGGTAGAGCAGCGAGGCGAGCTCGTACAGCTCCTCCCGGACCAGCTTTCGATACTCCTTGAACGCCACAACGAGATGATAGTGATTGCCCATGACGCAGAAGCCCGCGACCTCACACTGATAGACTTTGGAGAAGAAGCGAAACAGCTCCACCATCTTGCGTCGACACCGCTCGCCCTCGAGATGGTACTCGTCCGCCCGACCGGCCACGCGGCAGTAGAGGTGATAGAAGGCGCCGCCACTTTCGGGTTTGAGACGTGCGCATCTGGGCATGGTGTTTGGCCTCCAATGGGAAGCGGCCAAAGAGCCAGTGGCTCTGGCCTGGGCCTGTGAACGAGGACATTAGCAGAGAACTTGCGCGAAGGCAATTTAAGAATACTGTCCCCAATATTCCCAATATTGTCCCCAATATCTCCTGTCCTCAATATCCCCAAAACCTCGGCCCCGGCGAGAGCGTCGCTACAGGCCGAGTTCGACTTCGACTCGTGACGACAGCGATCTCTTTTCGAAGGCTCCTTTGCGAAGCGGCGCAGAACTGCATCTTGAGGGCTGATCTCTGGCGCTTTTTCACGCACGTTCCCGCCTTTTCTGCTACCGTCGTCGCCATCATGATGCTACAGACGGCCAACATCGGGCCTGGCGGACGCCATTCAGGGCGTTTTGGCGACGCGTCGGGGGTTGAACGGGGTGTCGAAACTGGGACACTCCATTCGGACACCAAATCCAAGAAATTTAATTTTAACGATCAAATAGCGTTATCAATTTCAATACACAGTCTTCTTTTTCTGAAAGTTTTTTGACAGATCGAAATGTTTCATCATTCAACTTTTGCTAAAGAGGTCTCTATATGGGCTATATAGGCAACAACGAAATGATGCAGAAAGGCAGGGAGTCAAAGTGGTATAGTGTCGTGATGATAATCGCAATAGTGCAACTCCTGGCATATATCGTGGGTTTCACCTTGGTCATTCGGTTTGTCACGACAGGAGAGGGGTATTTCGCAGCAACGATCAGCGTGTGGACTAAAATTGCGCTGATGTGGGCGGTTACCATTACCGGGATGCTCTGGGAAAAAGATGTCATTAATCACTATTTCCTGGGGAAGGAATTTTTCTGGGAGGACATTGGCAACCTGATCGCCATCATTACCCATAACGTGTACTTCGTCGTTCTGTACATGGGGTTCAGCAAGCAAGAAATCATGCTGGTCATGCTCTTCGCGTATGTGACCTATCTTTTCAATTTCGTGCAGTGGGTCATTCTCGGTGTCAAATCGTACCTCAGGCGCAAAAGACTCAAAGTGGCATGACTGCCCCTTCGCGTGACCGTTCAGCAAATTTAAGAATACTGTCCCCAATATCTCCCCGGCAAGGTGAGCTTCGACGCGGAGCGCTCCACCCGCGGCGGTCACGCCGAACGCTTCTGGGCGATCCCGCTCGCCTGTCAGAAGGAGCGCGGCCCGGCCCCCTCGCGCACCACCGAGCGGGGTACGGGTGATCGGGTAGCCCGGTCAGTCAGATGAGGAGGTTCTCACCGTTATTCTGATCGGGCCTTCTGAAGGATGAAGAAGCCACAGTCGAACCGATCGGGATCCGCCTTGACCATGGCGATCTCTCGCTCGTGCTGGGCGAGCGCCGCCGAGGCAATGTCATGGCCTCGTTCTTCTCGCAGTCGCCGGATGCGTTCCTCCAGCGGGGCGTAATAGTCCGTCCACCAGCAGCGTTTCGGTAGCAGGTGCTCGTTGACGATGCAGAAACCGCCGGCCAGGAGGTGTGCCTTGATCCCCTCGAACCACGCGACGGTCTCGTGCATGACGAGGAAGCCGCCGGGCTTCAGAAGACGGTGGCAAACCGGCAGGCTCCTCCCGCTATCGAGCAGATGCAGCACTCCTTCTTCCCAGAGCACATCGAAGCTCTCGGCTGGGAAGCCAACGTCCAAGAGCGACGTGTTCACCACCTCGACGCGGTCGCCGAGCCCGTCTGTTTCGAGGCACTGTCTCATTTCGGAGAGGGCGGCTGCATCCGTATCGATTCCGACGACCTCGCTGCCGCTGAGGCGCATAAGCTCCATCGTCGCTGAGCCGGATCCGCAGCCGATGTCAAGGATCCGAGGATGGTCCATCGCAGGCAGCAGAGCGAGGGCCTCACGCGTGTACTTGAGGAAACCGTTCCTCATCTCCCGTGCTTTCAGCACCTCGTCGAAATCAGGCAGCCTGTCCATGGGGTTCAACGCCTCTATTTCCTGTGCCTTCGATTTCAGTTACCTGCCAACTATCAGCCACGAACGAAACGACCCAGCCTGTCAAGAGGTTATTGCCGTTTCTTCACATGTCCCCCTAAAGACATTTATTGATAATTGCGGAGAGATTAGCACCGTCCTGTTCCCCCTATATGTCAACAGGAGGGTCCTGATTGCGTAACCGTTCACCCCACCCCTGTCAGGCCGTCTCTGCCTAGTTGAGATTGGGCACGATGGACGGGATGATGTGTCCGGCGAGGTGTGCTTGATAGGC
>JALOQD010000356.1 GCA_025453525.1 Myxococcota bacterium | reverse complement strand
CCGCGTCTCGACGACGACCGGGGAGTGCGAGGGCAAGACCGACTTCGTCTGCGGTACGCAAGATCTCACGCTCTTTGGCATGGGATTCGCGACGGAGAAAAAGGGCGGGAGCGCCGAGACGCTGTATCTGGCCGGTTCGCAGGTGGTAGGTGGAAGCAGCTCTGGCTTTGCTGCCGTCGACCTCGACGATTGGTCCATCGACCTTCGGGGCGATCTCGTCGGCGATCCCGAGTTCACCGGCAACGCCAATGGCGAGCTGTGGGGCTTCTTTCCAGGCGAGGCGAGTCCATCTGTCAAGCAAATCGACAAGGAGGACGGCAGCGTCCTAGAGACCATCGTCCTCGATCTGCCGAGTCAGGTCGGTGCGATCGAGAGCGCCTGGGCTTTTGCTTATTGGGGTGGCTCGTTCTACGTGTTCTATCAACACAACCAGACCGGTACTTCGACTTATGTGTATAAAGTCGAATATGATGGCACGATGACAACGCACATCGCCAACTCCGGCAAGCGGATTGTCGGCGCTGGCGTCTCTACCTGCGCGCCTGTCGTCCCCATCTGATTCCACCTTCGCCTCACCAAAGCTTTACAATCCTCTCTCGAGTGGTGAAAGATGTGGATTCTAAACAAAGGAGGTGCAGGCCATGACTCTGGAACAAGCGATTGGGCAGGCCATTGAATATGAAATCCGCGTGCGCGACGCCTACTGCGAGGCCGTGGAGGCCACGACCGACGAGGGGGGCAAGAAGATGTTCTCCCTCATGGCCGACGAAGAGGAACGCCATGTGCAGTACCTCATAACCAAGCGTGCGGACGCGGTGATCCAGGGGCACCTCTCCGCCTTTGACCTCATCACCGAGCTTCCCAATCCGGACGCCATCCGTGCGGCTGTGACCAAGATGAAAACGCATCTGTCGACAGCGGATACGGCGCGCAGCCTCGAGCTGCTCGAGAAGGCGAGGGAGCTGGAGCTCGAAACGAGCGCTTTCTACCGCCGGATGGTCAGCGAGATGGGACCGGATGGTCGAGCCTTCTTCGAGCGGTTCTTGGAAATCGAGGAAGGGCACCTCGCGCTGGTCGATGCCGAGATTCAGGCCGTCAGCGGCCTGGGATACTGGTACGACGTGGCCGAGTTTTCCCTGGAGAACGGTTGAGACAGGCGGACGAAGATGAAGAAGATCTTGTGCATCGACGGCGGCGGCGTTCGCGGTCTCATCCCTGCCATGATTCTCGCCGAGATAGAGCGCCAATGTGACCGGCCGGTCGCAAAGCTGTTCGATCTCATCGCCGGAACTTCCTCGGGTGGGCTGACCGCTACGGCTCTGGCGTGTCCGGGGAGCAACGGTTTCCCCGCGCACAGAGCCGACAACGCGGTGCGGCTGTTTCGCGAGCGTTCCAAGGAGATCTTTCGCCGATCCGTGTGGAAGGGAGTCGCGTCTGTCGCAGGGCTCGCAGATGAGCGTTATTCCCATGCTGCACTGGAGGCCATCCTAGCAGAGTACCTGGGGGACGCAACCATGGGGCAAGCGTTGACGCGCGTGATGCTCACCTCCTACGACATCGAGCGGCGCACCCCTTTTGTCATCAAGTCGTGGGAGACTTCCTACGCGGGACTGGCCATGCGTCACGCGGCCCGCGCGACTTGCGCGGCGCCAACGTACTTCGAGCCTGCATTGCTCCATGTCGAAGGCGTGAAACGGGTTCTCATCGACGGTGGCATCTGTCTACCCAACCCGGCTGTCTGCGCCTATTCCGAGGCCATGCGCTTGTTCGGACCAGACCTCTCGTTGCTGGTCGTGTCCATCGGCGTGGGGGCTTCGACTCGGCCCATTCGCTACGAGGAGGCGCGCAACTGGGGGCTCGCACAGTGGGCGCTGCCGATCCTTTCAGTGGTCAGCGACGGCATGGCCACCGCTGCCGACACCCAAATGAGGCAGCTGCTAGGCAACAAGTACTATCGCTTTCAAATTCCCCTGCATCTCGCCAGCGACGACATCGATAACGCCTCTGCGGCGAATGTGCGGGCCCTGGAGCAGCAGGCCATTGAGCTCATCGAGAATCAACGCACGGAGATCGAAGACGTCTGCGCGCTTTTGTAGGCGCCTTTGGGGGTAGACACCTCTCGCTACTCGTGGAAGGTGATCGTGATCTTTTTGGTGGAGGTTTTACCGTCGGCGGTCTTGATCTGCACGTTCGCGGTATGGGTTTGGGTATAGCCATCATCTTTGGGCAAGCTGCCTGGACTTTGTGCTCCGTCTAGCTTGAGCTCTGCCTGCCATGAGGTGTCGACCAGGCCGTCGGCGTCGCTCTGGCCGTCGATCCGCACCTCGGCCGGAGTTGCCGTCGTGCCCTTGAAAGTGAAGGACTGCACGAGGAATTGATCGCTGCGAACCGGTCTGTCTTTGGACGCATCATTGACATCGCCGCAGCCGAGGCAGAGCGCAGACGTCGCAAGCCAGAGCGAGAAAATCGGCAGTTGTGTCTTTGTCATGGCAGATCCTTTCGCCCAAGTGCCAACAGTGTAGTGTCAGGCGACCCAGGGCTGTCAACCAGTTCCCATCCCGAAAGTCCTGTTTTCCGGCATCCTCCTCCAAGTCTGCGGAACTCGTACATCGAATTATCCAACTCAAACAGTCCTCGCCTTTCCGAAGGACGCCGGAAAACTCCCATTTCGGGACGGGAACCAACTAGAACTGAGCCGTAAAAGTAGCGCGGGCGTCGATCCCTGGCTCGTGGAAGCCGGCATCGACGGTCTTGTAGTGGCGGTCGAGGATATTGAGCAGCGCGAGGTCCAACCGGAAGGCGTCGGTCAGCTTTACCCCGCCCGTGAGATTCAGTGTGAACCAATGGTTGATTTGGTCGCCGTACAACGCAAACGCATCGACAAAGAAGCGCTGCGCAGGATGGTCGTAGCGCAGCCCAGCCTGTGCGGATAGCCTCGGAACCAAGGATACCTCTCGCCAGTCCCCTGCTACCCGGACGTGACCCTCGCTCAAGGACAGTCCCACCCGTGGCGTGAGCCGCCATAATCGAGCGGAAATCTCCCCCATCCCGCCCTGATACTCCGCTCGCGAAGCGTTTATGGCTTGGCGTACCGGCTTGCCCTCGACGACGCTCTGGCCCTGCCAGGTCGCGTCCTGCTCGACGAGCGCGTCTTTGACAGAGGAAAAGAACCATGCGCCGTTCGCGCGGACAGGGCCGAGGGACGTTTTGGCGCCGACTTCGACGGTGTCGGAGCGCTCTGGCCTCAAAGCACCTCCAGGGACCGCGAAGACGCTCCCGCGGTCTCCTTGGCCTGTCGCTTCGTGCAGGCTAGGTGCGCGGAGACCTTGGTCGAAGCGGCCGTAGATGGTCAGCTTTTTTGCCCAGCTATAGTGCAGGGCCGCGGCTCCGAGAAAGCCCGTGAAGCTCTTTGTCAAATCTCCGATCCCCGGTACGTCGGGAGCTTGCATGACCACATTCCAGAGCCGCCCTCCGGCGCCGATGTGGAGCTCTCCTTTGTCTTCGGGAAACCGCACGACAGCCACATCGAGGGCCACGAACAGGCCAAAGGTGCGATAGCGCGAGCCGTCCGAGAGAACGCCGCGAGGCTGTGTCACAAGGGCGAGACCGCTGTCTGGCGAGCTGGCCTCGAGGGAGGAATCGACAAAATCTTGGATGACTTCGAAACCGCTTTGAATCATGAGCCTGCGGTCCCACAGGCGCAGGCGCGTTCTCACGCTCGCACCCACGGTATCGACTCGATCCTCGCCGCGCCTGCGGCTGCGCAGCTCTTCTGCGGCGAGCGCTGCGCAGCCAGGGGCGCTTTGCACGGCGCCGCTGTCGTCCGTTTCGCATTGGTAATGGTTGGAGCGCTGCTCGGTTCGCCCATAGGAACCCGTTAAGGCGAGATCCTCGAGCGCACCCTTGGGAACGAGTGCCAGCCTGAGATACGAGAGTGTAACGAAATCATTCTCGATTGAGAGGTCGCCTCTGTCGAGCCTGTCGGCTCTTCCCGCGCCAGCGACCACTCCTCCGAGGGTGGCGCCGGAAAGAGTGAATGCCTTGCGCGGCGGGGCAAGGACAAAGCGGGCTCGCCAACCGCCTGTGCGGTAGTCGGACATGGGCTGCTGAACCCCGAAGCCGTCTCGCACCCTTCCAAAATGAGAAAGCGCTCCGCCGCTCACCAAGGTCAGCGCCTCGGCCTTGGCTGCTAGCCACAGGCCACCTCCCGGCGCTGCGTCCGCAGAAGCGCCCCGCGCAAGGAGGGATCCGCCCCAATCCGAGCGCTTCTCGAACGTCGGAATGTGGGTCGAAAGCTGCACGACTCCGCCCACGGCGCCGGTTCCGTATAGGACGCTCCCGGGGCCGAGAAGCACCTCGATACGTTCCAAAGTCAAGGGATCCAGAATGAGGAGCAAGGGACTCGAGCTCGAGTCCGAGGCGCTGAGCCGAACGCCGTCCACGAGCACGAGGCTCGCGCCTTTGTCCATCCCTCGCAGGAGGAAAGAGGCCTTGCCCGAACGCCTCTGGCGAACGGACACCGACGTCGCCCGGAGGAGCGATTCGGGAACGTTTCTCGCCCCGCTTTCCCGGAGGTCTTCGTCTGTAATTTCGATGACGGACCGGGGCTGTGCAAACGACTCCATCTCGACGGGTTTTTCGAGGTCGTCCGTATCGTCAGCGCTTGGCGGGTTACCCTTCGGTCGCTGCTCTTGACCGGCCGCAGGGCTAGACAGTGCGAGAGCCCAGAGCAGTCCCCAAACAAACCTTGCTCGCGCCAACAGTACCTCCTCCTCGATATGCGCCATATTAGGGCTATTATTACATGGAGACGAGCTTTGTAGCACGCTCCGTACAAAGCCAATGAAGAGGAGACCTCATGCACAGAGGTTGGGTCATCACCACCGTGTTTTTCGCGAGCTGCTCTTTGTCCTCGAACCCAGTGCCCGTGGCCACCGACCCTCCTGCTCCCTCGGGCAACACCGAGGTGCGGTTAGAGTCGCGGCCCCCTGGCGCGAAGATCCTTCTGGGTGAGGCAGAGCTCGGCACGACCCCCATGACCATCAAGATCACAGCGCAAACGAGCTTGATTTTGGATCTGCCTGGGTACGTGCGCCAAGCCGTCCTCTTGACACCTTCGAGCCAACCCCATCTCTCGGTCGATTTGGTGCCCGCGCCGGCAGCCGAAACCCAACGTCCTATCGCCCCTACAGCAGCGCCCAAAACCACCAAGGCGTCGCGCAGCGAATCACCGCGCAAGCAGAGCAGCGCCAAGAGCTCGTCCAAGTCCTCCTCCAATGCCTCCTCGCCCGCGCCGGCGACGCCCATTCCTCCTGGCGACTCGGCGACCAAGGATCCCGCCGCCTCGAAAGACAGCTCCAAACCCGGCAAAGCGTTCGACACCATGAGGCAGGTCAAGGAAGCCCTCCGCAAGGGCGAGATTGATCGAAATGGGTACAAGGCCGCTCAAACCGACATCCGACGCCG
>JALOQD010000355.1 GCA_025453525.1 Myxococcota bacterium | reverse complement strand
TCAGGCGGGCATGTCCAACACGGTAATCCGACCCCTGTGACTCCTAAGAAGCTCCGTTCCCGCCTTCTCAGGCGGTCGGATTACCGCTTATTGTTTCCGATCTCAGGTCTCTTAGCGGGTCGTTGTAAAAAAAAGCATTGCTGTCCAAAACAAAATGTCCGAAAGAGCGCAAACCCTCGTCATTCCCGCGTATGCGGGAATCCATTTAAAAGGGGACCTGTATCCACAGCCTGCGCTGGGATGACTGTAGGGGCGGGTTTAAAACCCGCCCCTACTTCTCTTCGCTATTTTGGACAGTAGTGAAAAAAAAGCCTTTTCCCTAGGAGAGCAGTTTGTCGAGATTGGCCCTTTCCCAGCTCCGCGCTTCTTCGAATCGGGGAAAGGCCCGCTCCAGGCACCGGAATCGCGCGGAATGGTAGACCTTGCGGCTCGCGTCGCCTTCGACCGGCAGCACGTGGTGGAGAATCTCGTGGTAGACAATCCAATCCATCACGAACTCGGGCACGAACTGCGCGTCCAAAACCGGGCTCACTCGAATGCACTTATCGAAAAAAGAATAGGTGGCCAGAGCCCTGCTCCGCACCCCCCTGCGCCTGCGCCTTGTGGATTTGCGCACCTGTCCCCATCCGATGCCCACGTCGATGGGTCCGCCAAAGTAGGTACTGCCCACGCGATGGAGAACCTTTGAGAGGTCGAACCACCGGCCCTGCGCGAGCAGTCGAGGCGACTTGCGTTTGGCGCTGCGATCCAGCTCGTCGCGGTGCTCTGCGATGAACGTATCCAAAACCCGACTCGAGCGACTGGAGCGACGAGAGACGTAGGTAGCCAACGCGTCGAGCACCTGGTGGTCCGCGTGTTGAAACATCCGGTGCAGCCGAAGGTGCAGGCGACCACCGCGGCGGCGATAGGAAATCATGGTGGAGCGGTTGTCTGTGAGCACCAGATCCACCGGTTCGGGCAGCTTCACGGTCAGGTGACCGGCGATCCGTCGGACATGGGCCTCGACTTTCGCCGCAGGAGTGAGTGTGGGCCTGGCTTGCGCTTCTGGCTGGTCCTCAGCAACGCCGAAGGGAGCGGGCTCCTTCGAACGAGGATGCTCCAGGTCGAGGTCGAGCTGCTGCCAAGGTTTCACAGGCATGCTTGCAGCCTATGAATCAGGTCGAGGGGTGTCAACAGAGATTCGAGCGTCCCGGCAGCTTCATGAGGCCGAGATGGGCGGGCCGCAGCCAGCGCGGGGTTCGCAGCACCGCAGCGCGGATTTTGGGATGTGTCCGGAAATGAGCTGCGAGAAACTGCCTCGCCTCCCGTCGGGGATTTCCATGGCTCGTGACAAAGGGGGTATAGAGGCGGATTCCACCGGTCATGGGATAGTCGCCCGTCCGTATATCGTGTTCGTGCGCGCGCTCGGCGAGCTCGCAAAAGCGCGGCAGGTTGAAGAGCGAGAGGTTGAGAAAATCCACATGGTCGGCTTCTTGTACGAGGAGGTCGAGGGTCGCATGGCGATCTTCCCCGGTTTCCGCTGGCAGGCCGAACAGCATGTAGAGGTAGGTGCGGATTCCCGACTGGGCCGCCCGCCGCACCACCTGCCTCGCCTCGGCGGGATCGATGCCCTTTTCATAGCGGGCCAGGAGCGAAGCGCTGCCTGACTCCACGCCGAGCTGAAGCATCAGACAACCCGCAAGCGCCGCGCGTTCGACGAGGTCGTTTCGAAGCAGCGCCTTGGTGGGACGGGCAAAGCCGTAAAAGGAAAGGCCGCTCGGCTCGCACAGAGGCAACAGGCCTTCGAGCTGCTGGGGAGGCAGAGCCGAGTCCGTCAGGTGCAGCACCGGATGCCGAGCCAGAACCTCGGACGGGATGGTCGAAAGCAGGTTCTCGATAGCGCCCATGGGCACTGCGGTGTAAGGCGCGCCGCGATCCGGACAAAAGAGGCAGCGGCTCCAGGGACAGCCGGTCGACAGCGGCACAGGCACGATTGGACGACTCGTAAAATAGGCCGAAGGCGGTATCACGTGCGGATAGGCGAGCTTGTCGAGAAGTCGCTCCCCGGGGTCGAGCAGTGTCGAGCCATCCCCGAGCTCCAGCGGTCCGAGCACGGATTGCAGCACCTCGAGGCCATGTCCAGTCGCTGCGAGACTCGTGGGCAGAGAACCACCGACGAAAAAGCGTCGGCCGCGATGCCGCAAATGAGCGATGAGCTCGATCGTCGCCGGCACCTGTGACAAGTAGGCGAGGGATACGAGCACTTGCGCCTGTCGATTCGCGTCGAGGAGCGGATCGAGAACCTCTTCCCAGAGCCCAGCAAAGGGACTGGAGCCTTTGGCCATTGCCTTGGCAAGGCCGACCGGATCATGGGCCAGGGCAGGACCCTCGATATCCATGAGCGTCAATCGCCACCCCGGATGGTCGCCCCCCCAGTCGCTCAGACTCTTGTGCAGAAGGCCGGTGGCCGTGCGATGACGCCCTGGTTCGTAGCCGATGGTGCTGCGCAAGTACGCCAGCTCTCGCGCAGCAGAGCTTGCCATTTTCGAGCTTCCAAACACGCGTTCGAAGAAGGCCAGCGACAGATCGAGGAGCGCCACCTCGCGCCCGTGTCCCGCTAGCCCTGCAGCGAGAGCAAACGCCCCAGAAGGCGGCTCGGACGGCGGAAGGACAGGGGGCGCTAGGACCAGGTACTGCATCGATCCACGGCACACAGCGTCGGTGCAGCTGCCACCTTTTCACCCCCGAGGTAGCGCACGGCCATGGTCGTGCACAGGCAGGCCACGAGAGAGGCTCCGATAGCGAGATTCGGCGCTGGACAGGGCACGCCCGCCGCCATTTGCTCAAGGGAGCTCACCATGGTCGCAAGACACGAGGGGTCCAACACTCGGGCCAGCGCGGTGACGAGGTGCTGGAAGGCAGCCGAAGCGCTCGGCGGTGGAGCATTGACATCGTTGGACAAGCCGAGGAGCTCGCGCAGCGTCACAGGACACTGCGGTGGAAAGAACGTGGCGACCGCGCCAAAACCAGCGCTGATGGCAGTGGCCACCGGCACCTTGGCCAAAGCGCAGGCATCGTGGAGCGCCACGATACCGCTCATATCGAGAAAATCGATGGTATCGAACACGAAGTCGGCTCGGGCCGAAAGAGAGGCGGCGTTGTGAGCGCCTATCTTCTCATTGAGGGCACACACCTCGATGTGAGGGTTGATACGCCGCAGATGGCGCGAAAGGACCTCCACCTTGGGCTCTCCGATGTCAGCCGCCGTGTAGGCCTGACGGTTGAGATTGCTCGCGCTCACCGTATCGGGATCGATGAGCACGAAATGCATAAAGCCGAGCCGGGCAGCGGTTTCCGCGATAGCGCTGCCAATGCCGCAGCCAGCGACCAGCACTGCGCAAGCCGCGATCGCGTCCTGGGTTTTTGCGCAGATGTATCCAGCGTTTCTGGAGCTCAGTTGGCTGAGTTCAAACATGATGAATCTCCGCATTCGACGTCGCTTTTAGGCGCTGTGTTGGGCTTGAATGGGCGCCTTTGAACTGCCGCAAAGGGGCCCGGTTGAGAATCCGCTGCATGGTCCGTACCTCGGAAGGACTGGCGTTGTTCCAGAGCTCTGGACACTCGGACGCAAGGAGGCGCAATGAGCTCGGTTCCTCGAAGAGAGCCAGGCTCTGCGCATCCCATTGGGGCACCTGGCTTACGTAGGGGTTTTCAGAGACGAGGAAACGGAACCTAAAGTCGTCGAGGCTTGCTTCATCTGAGCGCGCCGCCATTCGAGCATCGAACGAGGGTCGGTCGCCAGCCACGAGGACGACGAGGTCGTCCAGGCTGGGGTTCCAGCGCCGCGGTTCGCACAGGGTGTGCAGATCGATGATCTCCATGAAGTGGCGCTGCACAGGGGTGACGATGGTCAGCAAGTCGGTGTAGCCCTTGTACGACAGGTGAGCAAAGGCGCACCGTTGCAGCTCGGTGAGCAGGGAGCCGCGCCGAAAAGCCGGGGCCACGATCTGTACCCCCATTTCTGCCAAGGAGCGTCCTTTGCCCCGAAGGTTGTTGGTAATATCCGAAAAGCCCCAGTCCACTGGAAGACCGAGCTCTGGTGTGTCGCCGACCACGATGAGCGACCCCACGACCTCGCCAGCGTGCTTGGCCATAAACACGGCGGTGTCTGGAGAAAAATCCCAAGGCCTCATGCGAAGTCTAGAGGATTGGGGTCTCACCCATCCGCACTGAACGTAAGTATCGTGAACGAAGCGAAACACCTGGGAGTAGTCCTTCGCCGTGGTGGCTCTTTCCACCACAGCACCACGGGTGTCGTGGCCAAAGAAGCCGTTCTTGCGAAACACGGCCAGACGTCGCAGCACAGCGCTTTCCGCATTGGGTGTTGTAAAATCGGTTTGATTCTGAGTCATAATGGTCTCCTTTTTATTAAAAAAGAAAGCGTTCCGCAAATGGCCCAACTATTTGTTTTTTCATCTTGGACTGAACCTCAATAAAAAAAACGGGAGTGGCTTTAGGGCCGCGGGGATAGGTAACGCGCCTGATGACTAAGTGCAACAATGACTTTTGACTATGACAGAAATGCCCTGGGGAAGGCTGTAACTTTAACGCGGCAATGGAATCTTCTTCGCTGCTTCTTTGGGAAAGTTACAATACCTGTTACCCTGTCGAGCAACGTAACATCGCGGTGGGGGCTTTATACTGAGCTTGCGGCGCCCATTGGGGTGGGCTCGAAGGCTATTTTACGGTGAATGAGACCTTTTTCTTCAGTGTATAGCTGTCATTGAGGAACAGCCGCGCTTCGTAACTTCCGGCAGAGCGACCCGCGAAGGACAGGGTGCCGCTCTTCTTTCCGCTGCCCGTGTACTGATAGACCAAGTAACTCTCGTTGGCCGCTCCTGTCTTGTACAGGCCTATCCAATCCGTACTGTTTCCGCTCATGCCAGAGAAGCTCACCTTAATCGTCTCGCTCACGGCAAAGGTCGATTTGCTCATGGAGATCGAAGGGCCTTGGCTGCAAGTCCCCTCTGGCACGCCGCAGCCGCAAATCCCAGGCTCGGTTTTATTCGGATCGTTGGGGCAGTTGTCCACCGACGAGGAGCCGACCTTGAAGGAGACCTTGGCCTCTCGGGTGTAGCTGTCGTTGAAGAACAGCCGCGCCTCGTAGCTCCCGGCAGCCCGTCCGGTGAACTGCATGGTGCCGTTCTTGACGCCGCCCGAGTAAATGTATTGGAGCTCTGCGGTGTCTGCCGCCCCGGCCGCGTAGATCCCCACCCAGTCCGTGCTATTGCCCGGCAGATTGAAGGTGCGCACAACAATTGTCTCGTTGACCGCATACGTGGATTTGGACATTTCGAGCCGCGCATTTCCGGTCGTGGTCCCTGTAGGAACGCAGTAGACCGCGCCCGAACACCCACTTCCATTGCATCCGCCTATTTTGTATCCACTGGGACACGGTTCGCTGGCACCGCGGATTCTGGCCCAGAGAAAGCGAATGCCGTCTATGTCGTCCTGTTGAAGCACGCCTTTGAGGCTCCACTGGTCCTTCATCGTAGACGTTGGCTGACCGATGGGGGTATGGCTGCCGTCGCTATAGGTGTAGCCATCGCCCAACCCGATCGCGTGACCCATTTCATGGAGCACCACGAGCTTGTTGATCCCCCAATCGCCCATGCGCATCCTGAAGCCGGGGAAGGAGTTGTTGGCGCCCTTCATATCGCTGATTTCAATGGAATACACGCGAAGTCCGTTGTGCTCGGTTGGACAGCTACCACCCGACCTTTGCACGCGATAGGCTTGGGCCTGCGTGACCTTCCAGCCGTCCTGACCAACGAGGGGTGCAATCCACGTGTTCATGGCTGTTGTCGCCCACGACTGCACATTGCTTTCGGTTTGGGCATTCTGCGAAACATTGATTGTGTAAATGCAGAATGGATACTGAATGGAATTACTATTTTGCAAACTAGCCGCAAGGTGGATTTGCTTGAGCAAAGAACTGCTCAGGTTATTTGCCGTGCTAAAACGAGCGCTCACATCTTCAGCTTCGTTCCCAACCGATGCATCGTCCTCGAAGGGATCTTGGTATTCTCCAACCTCGCACCCAAAGCACCACAGGAGGGCAGAAGCCACGGCAATCGCTGCGAATGGAACAGATTTCTTCATCGTGATTCCTTTCTCTGGTGCGGTGCATCCCGCGGTCTACAGTTCCCCTCCGAAACGACTATTCAAACATACTCAAGTACCATGCCAGGCGCTTCGATAGGCTCCCTCATGGAATTAACTTGCATTTCCGTGGAAAAATACAGAGCAGGCGGGACGATCAGTCACTGGAATCGTCTTAGGGATATGACACTGTCACACCGTTGAGTCTCGTTCTTGTGACAAGGGGACAAAGGAGATCGCCGAACAAAGCCGAGCTCGTTGTGTCCCGTTTCCGGCATCCTTCTCCAAGGCTAAAGGAACTCAAACATCGAATTAAACGACTCAAACAGTCCTCGCCTTTCCGAAGGACGCCGAAAACTCACATTTCGGGATGGACACGCGCTATGAAGACGCGACGCGAGAACGAGGCACTAAGCGTGAATGGCTCGGCCTTCCACGGCGAGGGCCGCTTCTTTGATGGCTTCCGACAAGGTGGGGTGGGCATGGCAGGCTCTGGCGAGATCTTCGGCGCTCGCGCCGTACTCCATGGCCACGGTGGCCTCGGCGATGAGCTCGCCTGCCCGCGGACCCACGATGTGCACGCCGAGCACTCTGTCGGTCTGCGCATGGGCGAGGATCTTCACCATGCCGTCGACACTGCCCAGGCACATGGCCCGGCCATTGGCGCGGAATAGAAATGAGCCTTTCTTGAACGGTACGCCCTGCGTTGCGAGCTGTGCTTCGTGCTGACCCACGGATGCCACCTCTGGATCTGTGTAAACGATGGACGGAATGGCGTCGTAGTTGATGTGGCCGTGCTTGCCCGCGAGGTTTTCCACGCACGCCACGCCCTCGTCCGAGGCCTTGTGAGCGAGCATCGCGCCGCCGATGACATCGCCGATGGCGTAGATGTTTGCCGCTGTGGTGTTAAAGGATTTGTCCACGATGATACGGCCCTTGTCGCTCAGCTTCACACCCGCTGCCTCGAGTCCGAGCCCTTGGGTCAAAGGCTTACGACCCACGGCCACGAGCACGCGCTCGGCGCGCAGAGGCTCGCTGCCTTCGACTTCCACCACGCATTCATCGCCCACGACCCTGGCGGCCGTGACCTTGCATCCAGTGCGGATGTCCATGCCCTGTTTCTTGAATGATCTTTGGGCGGTCTTAGCGATTTCCTCATCCATCTCTGGAAGAATGCGATCGAGGTACTCCAGCACAGTGACCTTGGCCCCGAGCCTGCGCCACACTGAACCGAGCTCCAAGCCGATGACCCCAGCGCCGATGACGATGAGATGAGTGGGAACAGTGTCGTACGACAGAGCCTCGGTGGAGGATCCAATGCGACGGCCATCAAAGGCCACGCCTGGAATCGTGGCAGGCGATGAGCCGGTGGCAATCAGAAAGCGCTTGCTCATCACCTCCACGGAGCTCGTGCCTTTGACGACGATTTTGTCTGGCGAGGTAAAACGAGCTGCGCCCGAGTAGAGGGTCACCTTGTTCTTCTTGAACAAAAAAGCGACTCCTTTTGTGAGGTTATCTACAATTTTCTCTTTTCGTTTCAGCATGGCGCCGACATCGATGCCCACCTCGCCTACGAGCAATCCATGCTCAGCCGCTTGGTGCTGAGTCATCTCGTACCGCTCCGATGACTCGAGCAGCGCCTTGCTCGGGATGCAACCCACCCGCAGACACGTACCGCCCAGGGCGCTTTCCTTCTCCACACAAGCCACGTTCATGCCGAGCTGAGCCGCGCGGATGGCAGCGACATAGCCCCCGGGACCTGCGCCGATGACAACGAGATCATGCTCTTTCTTTTCCACGTCCGTATTCTCCGTAGAGCAATGAGCGCCGCCGCAAGCAAAGCGCTCCTTAAAAGATGACTGGCCCGCCGAAGGCCGCGAGGGCGCCATCCTAGCACATCGACCTCTAAAAGGGCAAGATGAAAGAGCGGCGTCCTTCCTGCTACGCTGAGGGTGATGAAACACCAGCGAGAGGAGACGCCGCAGATGAAGTATATCGCAATGGAC
>JALOQD010000354.1 GCA_025453525.1 Myxococcota bacterium | reverse complement strand
CTTGGTCGCTGCCCGCTTGCACCATGAGCGATAGCGATCGCTGCCCAGATGGCTACCAGTACATCTCAACGATCAAAGCCTGCTGCCTGGAGTTCGACGCAGACAGCAACCCTGTCGAGTGGGATGGCAAAAGGTGCGAGGCGGTTCTCCCCGAGGACACCAACGTGGACACCAGCACCAGCGAACCTCCCGAAGGGCTGGGCGACCCGTGCACCGAAGACGGCAATGAGTGCGAGGGCAAGGAAGCGAACTTCTGCGTCGTCAACCCTCTCGCCCCAGACAAAGCCTACTGCACCACCATCGATTGCAGCCCAGGAGGGTGTCAGGCCGGATATCAATGTTGCGATTGCAGTGCGGCGACGCTGATCCCCAAAGAGCAGGCGTGTTTGAACGACGCCGACGCGGCCACCACCGTGGAGTACAAGCAGTGCACCTGCGAAGGGTGAGGAGGCAGAACACAGATGTCCTGGACTTGCTATAGCTGCGGCACCAAGAACCCCGGAAGCGCCGACCAATGCACGAACTGCGGCGGCACCACGGCCGCGCCGCGCAGCTTCTACCTGCACTGGGTCTTTGGCGGCGCCCTGTTCTTCCTCATCACCTACGCCATTGGCTCGATCGTCGGCGCCACCTTGCTGGAGTTCGCCGCCGCTCCCGAGGAATCGGCGGTCATCGCCGAGGCCAAGGTCATCCTAGCGGCCAAGAACATCCCGTTCGAAAACCTCTCGACTATCAAGCCCGACGAGCTCGCCGCCTCCAAGGCAGCGGCCATTGCCAAAAACAAGGCCAAGATCCCGGCCGTCATCCGCGGCATGCTGCTGTGGATCCTGCCGGCCTTGCTGTTCGTGCTCTGCGGCGCCGTGGTCGGCTTCATCTCAGATGGCAAGACGATCATCGAAGCGGGCCTCGGCTCCATTCTCGGACAGGTCGGCGGCTTCTTCGCGCTCAAGATCGGCCTTGGCCACGACATCGGCTGGCTCGTGCTCGGCGCAGGACTCGCGATCGGCTTTGCTCTTGCCGTGGTCGGCTCCATCCTCGGCGAGAAGATCCAAGAGATGAAAGAGCGAGCGGTGTAGGCAGGCTTTAAGCCCGATACGCGCCGATATACGGAAGGTTGCGGTGCAGCCCAGCGTCGTCGAGCCCATAGCCGACGACAAACCGATCGGGCACGGTGAACCCCACGTACTCCACCTCTACGTCGATCAGTGTGCGGGATGGCTTGCGCAGCAAGGCCGCGATGCCCAGGCTGGCGGGGCGTCGGGTCGCGAAGTTCTCCCGCAAATAGGCGAGGGTGAGGCCTGTGTCGACGATGTCCTCGACGATGAGCACATGTTGACCCTCGAGAGGGTGCTTGGTGTCCAGGGTGATCTGCACCTCTCCGGAGCTCACCTGGGAAGAACCGTAGGAGCGCACGCCGATGAACTCCACATGGACCGGAAGGTCGATGTGACGGGCCAGATCCGCGGCAAAGACGTAGCTCCCCTTGAGCACAGGGACCAAGGTGAGCGGCGTCTTTTGAGCATAGTCCTGCGTGATCTGGGCGCCGAGCTGCGCGACTCTCGTCACAATGGCGCGCTCATCGAACAAGACCTCGATGCCCGGCCTTTCAAACGGCTTGGACAACTCGTCCACTTTCAACCGAGCCCCAAGTTGCGGCGAATGCGCCCGATCGGCTCGGTGAGGTCAGGCGTGAAGGGCTCACCTGTCACCTGCTCGCACGCCCTGATGTAGCGGGCCGCAGCCTCGATTTTGATCTCGTCGGGAATGAAAGGAATCGGCCCATCCCCTGAAAAACCGCGCTCGCTCTTGAGCCATGTGCGAACGTATTCCTTGTCCAGTCCTTGCGGGTCCTTGCCGCCGGACAGAGCCGCTTCGTAGGAGCCCTCCATCCAGAACCGCGAGGAGTCGGGAGTGTGTACCTCGTCGATGACTACGATGCGGCCATCCTTGGTCCTGCCGAACTCGTACTTGGTATCCACGAGAATGAGGCCGTTTTGGGCGCAGTGCTTCTGTCCAGCCTCGAAGAGGGCAAAGCTCATCTGCGCAATGGTGTCGAAGTCCGCGGCGCTCATGCGGCCCATGGCGAGGATCTCTTCGCGGGACACGGAAAGGTCGTGCTCCCCTTGCTCTGCCTTGGTCGATGGCGTGAGGATCGGAGAGGCGAGCTTTTGGTGCTTGCGCATGTGGTCGGGTAGCACGTTGCCGCAGAACATCCGCACGCCCTTCTCGTAATGGGTCCAAATCGAGGTGGAGGTGGAGCCCGTCAGGTAGGCGCGCACGACCATCTCCACGGGCAGGGGCTCACAATCCTCGACCGTCATGACCTGGGGATCTGGAACCTCGAGGACGTGGTTGGACACCAAGGAGCTCGTTTTGTCGAACCAGAACGCCGCCACGCGGTTGAGCACCTGCCCCTTGAGCGGCAAGGTTCCAAGCACCCGGTCAAAGGCGGAGATGCGATCCGTGGTCACGATATAGCGCTTGCCCTTTGCGACGTAGGAGTCGCGCACTTTGCCGCGCTGCAGGGGGCCTAGCCCGCTTGAAAAATCGGTCTCGCTGAGAGTCTTGCCAAGCGCTTCGGCCAGGACTTCTTTGGTCACCATAGCACTTCTCCTTGTATTCGAATGGCGGCCGCACGAAGTCGGCGCTCGTGAATGAACCATCTTTAGGTGGGCTCTGCCGACCTTGTCAAGCCGGAGTCAGCGCTCATCTGCCAGGGCAAATCTCCATCCCACAGCACCGGCTGCAGGACCAGCAACGCGCCAGGGTTGCCGACTATCGCCAGCGACGACCGCCGCCAGTGCAATATTGCGCTAATTGTGTATATCTATATGATATTGCAATTTTTTTTGTTCACCCCCACCCATTGACCCGGAAAGCATGACTGACTAAATAAACCTGCGAGCAGGGATATTACTCAAACACACTTCTCGCTTATCGGTGCACTCCATAGACTGCACCCCAAAATCCAACAAGGAGGTTTCTATGAAGTTCACTCAGTTTTTAGTCGTCGCTGTCGCAGCCATGCTTTTACCTGTTTTAGGGTGCGAGAGCCCCGATATCCAACCCGGCGCCGCGTCTGATGACAGCGCTGAACGGGCCAGTAGCAGCACCAGCCGCAAAATCGACTGGGTCTATGGCCGCCGCGTGATCGATGAATCCTTCACCGGCCCAAACAATACGGCCATTCGCTACAAGAGCTACAAGTATATGGGCTACGCGCAGGCATCCGTGATTTTTCTCAACGGTCGCACGGAGTTTGTCGAGAAGTACGATCCCATGTTCACCTCTCTTTACAACCAGAGCTGGGCGACCTCGGAGGAGCAAACCCTCTCTGACCTGCCGGTGGACTTTTACGCCATCGACCACGAGGGCCAAGGCCGCTCCGGCGGACTCAAAAGCCACATCGACGACTACGACATCTTCGTGGAAAACCTCCACGCGGTTATGAATCGCGTCAATGACCTCAAAAAGCACAAGAAGCCCATCTTCTTGATGGCCCACAGCATGGGTGGCCTGATCGCGACGCGCTTTGCGCAGACCTACCCAGAGCTCGTCGACGGCCTCATCCTCGGCTCCCCGATGTTCGGCCTCAACCCACCCGCGGGTGTGTCGATCGATCAGCTCAAACAGCTCGCTGGCGCCTACGCCACGCCCAACCCCTACGGGCTGGGCTTTGCCAACCGCTGCGCACTCTCTCCGCAATTGCCGGTGCCAGTCCTGGGCGGGATCGCGATGTGCATGAACAACGCCTTCTGCCGGAGCTGCTTCTCCAATCCGACCCAGGCAGGCTGCGATCAGCTCGGCATCGACTGGAGCTCGTTCCACGCGGCATGGGCCTTCCTCTCCAGCAATCAATCCATCGGTTGCCAGAACGCGCGCACACCCGAGTACTCCTGCAGGTTCCCGGGCGAAGGATTCAACGGCACGACCAGCAACTACGATTACTGCTACTGGACCGAAAACAACCCGCTGGCTGGCCCGTCGATGACCTTCGGCTGGCTCTGGCAGAGCTTCGCCGCTATCGACGCGATGAACACCCCGACCGAGCTCGACAAGATCCGGGACATCCCGACCCTCGTGCTCTCGAGCCCCATCGACCCGATCGTGAACGCGTCGGCCCATGGGAACTTCTGCAACAGCTTGAGCAACTGCCAGCTCGTGAAGTTCACCTCTAACTTCCAAACTGGCCCAGTCTACTTCCACGAGCTGTTTGCCGAGACGAACCGCGCGGCCGTGCTAGAGACCGTGAGCACCTTCATCGCAGACCAGCTCGGCTGGGACTGAGCGACCGCGACAACGCGATGATGAAGCAACTGGGGGCGTTCCTGCCAAACGAGCTCTCACGTCTCTAGGACGCACTCCCGATTCGTCACTTCCCCCACACGGTGCTACACTCGACTCCATGAATGCGAGGCCGTTTCTGCGGCAAATCGCCGCGGCGCTACAGGAAGTAAGGCTCGAGGCCGTGCTCATAGGGAACGCCGCCGCTGCGCTCCGGGGCGCGCCAGTGACCACGCTGGACTTCGACTTCATGTTTCGCAAGTCGCGGGGCAACATTGTAAAACTCAAGAGACTGGCCGAGCAGCTGAACGCCACCATCCTCCGCCCGTTTTACCCAGTGTCGGATCTCTATCGCATCGTTTGCGAGGACACCGGCCTTCAGCTCGACTTCATGGGAACGGCCCACGGCATTCGCTCTTTCGAGGGCCTGCGTAAGAGAGCGACCGCTGTCACCTTCGGAGCGGCGCCACTCCTCGTCGCCCACCTCGACGACATCATCCGCTCCAAGAAAGCCGCTGGAAGACCTCGGGATATCGCGGTGATCGACATCCTCGAAGCCACGAAGAGACTGAGCCATGACGACGACTAGGCCCCGCCGGAGGCAACCGTCCCGCGAAGAGAAACTCCACGCGCTCGCCGCGGAAAGCGAGCTTGCCCTCGAAGCTCAAATCCTGCGCCTGCTCGCCCTGCCCATGTGCGAGCGAACCCATTTCTTGAGAGTTCGCCTGCCGTTTGGCGGCTCCTGTCTGTAGCATCTGGCCGCCCCGCATTTAGAATGAATAATTGAGTCAATGAGGTCCAAGTCAGACAATCCGCTTCCGGCATACCCATTGGGGCGTAGAACCGTCGGAAGATACGAAATCCTCTATCTGCTGGCCCGGGGCGGAATGGCGTCTGTATTTTTGGGCCGCTTGTCTGGCATCGCAGGGTTTGAAAAGCTCGTCGCCATCAAGGTCATTCATCCCGAGCTCGCCAGCCAGAGAGACTTCGTCGAGATGTTCCTCGACGAAGCGCGGCTGTCAGCCCAAATTCACCATCCAAACGCCACCGAGATCTACGAAGTGGGGGAGGACGATGGGCTCTACTTCATGGTGGCCGAGCTCGTTCACGGCCAAAGTCTGACAGCCTTGTCTAAAATGATGGCCCGCTCCGAAAATCAACTCGATTCCCGGGTGTATCTCTCGATTAT
>JALOQD010000353.1 GCA_025453525.1 Myxococcota bacterium | reverse complement strand
GCACTCGTTTCCATGGCTTTCCCAAGGCAGTCCTCGACTTCTTTAACGCCCTGTCCGAGCACAACAACCGAGAGTGGTTCGAGGCCCATCGCGGTGAATACGAGGCTCACGTGCTCGAGCCCGCGCGGGCACTGGTGAGCGACTTGGGGCAGAGACTGCGTCCCCTGGCCAAGGACCTGCATGCCGATCCGCTGGTGGACCGCTCGATATTCCGGTTGCACCGCGACACGCGCTTCTCCAAGGACAAGCGGCCCTACAAGTCCAACCTCGCGGTGTTTCTGTGGGAGGGCGACGGGCCCAAGCTCGAGTGTCCGGGGTTCTACATGCACCTCGAGCCGCAGATGCTGCTCATCGGAGGTGGCATCTACATCTTCCCGCCGCACCTCCTCACCGCTTTTCGCGACTGCGCGGCGGACGCGAAGCGCGGCAAGGCCCTTAAGAGGCTCGTCGCGCAGCTCGAGACAGCGTTTCCCGGCGGTATGCAGAGCGAGACGTCCAAGAAAGTGCCGCGGGGGTTTTCTGCGGACCATCCGCAAGAGAGGCTGCTGCGCTTCAAAGGGCTCACCGTAGGCGAGCGAGGGCCGGTGCCGGACGTCGTGCATCGCGCCGAGCTCATCGACTATCTGATGGAGAGATATCAGAAGATGGTGCCGTTGCACCGTTTCTTGCTCGGGCTCGTCCGGCAAGCCTTGGGCAAATGACGGCGCAGCGTCGTGCCACATCCCACCCTGGACCGCAGACCCACGGTGAGAACCGGGGATAGCGCGAGAGACACCCGCGGGCTGGGGCCTGAGCGCTCCGGGCCTCCATAACCTCAGCGTCGTCGTGGGCGGCATCGCCCAGCGGCCGCCGCTCTCGCCGAGCGACCCAAGCCCGCGCGAGGTCTTGTGCCTCACCGTGAGCGCCAATCACGAGCTCGTGGACGGCGGCCCGCTCGCGCGCTTCACCGGCGACTTTTGCGAACGTCTCAAGCGCGGGGATGGGCTCCCCGAGGTACCACTGCCCATGACAACGGACCACTGAACAGCCCGTTCTCAAGTCCCATTCTCACGTCTCAGAGGCGATTCCTTGGGGCGACCTTCGTGAGTATATGATCGCGCTGCTTCAAGCCGAAGTGAATGAGCTTTGACCGTCCTTCTGCTCGTCCCTCAAGTTCTTACTGGTCCATGCAGCAGCGGAAGCCGGTTTCGTAGAAGCGGAATAGGTCGCCGTGCGCGGCGACGCCGGCCTGGCATGTGCCCTCCTGCGCCCAGTACCGGCCCATGAGCTTCCCGTGGAAGCCCGGTTCCCCACCGTCGCGGCGGCGGGTCCACTCCTCGACGTTGCCCTGGGTATCGAACGCGCCCAAGGAGTTTGCGCACAGGGCGTTCGCGCCCGATGGGTCGGCCTGATAGAGCGACTCCACGTGGTCCGCCGAGGCTTTGGCGGCAGGTGATACGAGCCGCACCTTGGCGAGAAGGGTGTCGAGGTCGGTCACATCGGGGGTGCACGCATTGGTAGGCCAGTCGTTGAGCAATGCCTGATCAGGACTGATCCATGTTTTGTCGTCGTTGCACTGGCCGGTCAGATGCGTGTCGCCATACGGGTAGGTCCAGCCATCGGGACCGGCGCAGGCCTCAGTCCACTCGTCGTCGAAGCACAGGCGCTTGCCACGGGCAACGCACCAGGCGTCGGCCTCGAGGAAATGGAACATCACGAACGGTGTCGCACCCGCCTGGTTCGGCGCTTCATAGCGGTCCATGCACAAGGCGTCCACGGGAACCATGTCCGGTGGGCAAGGCCCCTCGGTGTCGGAATCGGCATTCGTGTCGCTGTCGCTGTCGCTGTCCATATCCGTGTCTGTGTAGCTATCGCTGCCCGTATCCGGGTCCGGGTCGCTGTCACTGTCGTTGCCGGTGCCGGTCTCAGTGTCCGATGCCGTTGCTGAGCCGGTGTCCGTTTCCCCACCACCGACGGCAGCACCGCCGTTGCCGCCACATGAAACGGCGCCGAAGCAAAAAAAGCCCGCGAGCCCGAGATCTACGATGACCTGTCGCATGGCAACATCCTCCTTGAGTTTGGGCGATTGTATCACGTCAACGCGACGCGGACGGAACACTCAAAGGCGGGCGTGGGCCCCACTGCTGCGCCTCCCAAGAGGGACCTCCCAATCCGGCTGTGAGACTTTAGTAAGGGTCAGTGTTCCAATGATGCCAATTGTTCACGGGGAGTTGGATGACCGGGTCACCGATGCTCGGATTCCCGCGCAAGCGTTTCAACCATTCGGTCCCAGTCGAAACGATCAGCCAAAGCCACCGAGGCTAGCGCCCGTTTCCTCGCTCCATTCTTGGTCACGATCCAAAGACGGCCTTTAGCGGTAATCAACCGATCGCCAGTTTCAAGTCGAAAGGTCCGGTGGAAGAGCCCGAGCATGCCATAGACGAACACGGTATCAGAATTCACTTTCAGCAGTGGCGCGCGTACGATGAGGGACAACCCACCGGTAAAGAACATCAGCCCCGCGAGCGCGAGGTGGAACCAAAACAGCTCACTAGAGCGGAAACCAAGCGCGAGCCAGATGCCGCCAAGCGCCATAAAGGTTAGACCCAATAGTTTTCCGAAATGAACAATCATGCTTTCCTCAGATGGCCACTCACACGTGCTCAAACTCAGTCAATCCAATCGCTGGGCCAGCCCGCCAGTGTAGTAACTAGAGAGGCAGCCAGCGGAACATGTCAACAACAAACCCCAAGTTCCGGCTGTGAGATGTTAAAAGGGTGCCGGTCGTTGGGCCCCCCGGCCAAGCCGGCTCCCTGCTCGGCAGAAGCGCCGTTAGCCGTTGAGGCCATGGCAGGGCCGTCGAGATAGGGGGTGTGATCAAGAACGATGTCGAGATCCTCAAACCCTCGGCCGTCGAAGAGTTGCACGAGAGGCATGAAGCGCTCGGCCACGCCAGTCACCCCAGATCTGGCGGTGAGATGTTAGCGAGAGTTACTAAGAGGCCGATCTCAATCGAATGCCGCAGCATGCTCATATCTTATAAACCAGAGAGGTGACCACCCCCGGATATCGGATTCCGACAGCGAGAACAGGAGTCGATGGTGCAGGTGGTGCAGGGTCGTTCGTCAGCTCCGAGATATCGAATCGTATCTCGCTGTAGGAAGGCTGGACAAGGCTCGTTGGCTCGTCAGGGAGATACTCGACGCGGAAGGGGAGAGTTGCTAATGTCGGCCCGTCATGGGGAAGGTCAAGAAGAGATCCGACACCTCCGAGGCGGTCTCTCACGGCTACGACGACCTGTTGTCCAGCGTCGTGGATCTCCTCGAACAAGCGCGCAGCACAACGGCTCGGGCTGTCAACGCCGTCATGACTGCCACGTATTGGGAGATCGGCCGCCGCATCGTCGTCCACGAGCAGGGAGGCCAAAAGCGCGCAGGATACGGCGAAGGGCTGCTCAAGCGGCTTGCCGTGGACCTCTCAGAGCGCTTGGGTCGCGGATTCTCCGAGAGAAATCTGGAACAGATGAGGCGCTTCTATCTGCTCTGGCAGATTTCGCAGACGACGTCTGCGGAATTGAGTGACGCAGCGATTTCGCAGACAGCGTCTGCGGAATTGAGTGACGGAGGAACAGCGCCGCCTGCCGCGACGCGTTTGGAGCTGCCCCGGTTCACGCTCCCCTGGTCGCACTATGTCCAGCTGATATCAGTGGACAACGAGTACGCTCGCCGCTTCTACGAGACCGAAGCCCATCGAGGCGGCTGGACCGTCCGCCAGCTGCGACGGCAGATCGACTCGCAGTTCTATGAGCGAACGGCACTGTCCAAGAACAAGGCAGCCATGTTGGCCAAGGGCCAAAAGGCGCTGGCCCAAGACGCCGTCACCCCCGAAGAGGCGATCAAGGATCCGCTCGTCTTGGAGTTCCTAGGGCTCAAGGACGAGTATTCCGAGAGCGATCTCGAGGATGCCCTCATCCGCCACCTCGAGTCCTTCTTGCTCGAGCTCGGCGGCGACTTCGCGTTCGTGGGCCGGCAGAAGCGGCTGCGCATCGACGACGAGTGGTACAGGGTCGACTTGGTGTTCTTTCACCGCAAGCTGCGTTGCCTCGTGATCATCGACCTCAAGCTCGGCAAATTCACCCACGCTGACGCTGGCCAGATGCACGTGTACCTCAACTACGCCAAGGAGCAATGGACCAGAGAGGGAGAGAACCCGCCCGTGGGGATCCTCCTGTGCGCCACCAAGGGTCACTCGCTCGCCCGCTACGCGACCGAGGGCCTGCCGAACAAGATGCTCGTCAGCCAGTACCTCACCGCTCTGCCAGATGAAAAGCTGCTCGCCGAGGAGATCCAGAAAACGCGAGACCAATGGGAGCGTGGCCGGCTTCAATAGCAAGTTGAGTATTCGCGCAAGTAGCCGTCAGCCGAAATCTAGCTACATGGACCCACCTGCGGCGATGATGAGCGCCAAGGTCGAAATCTATGGGGGTGTCGAGTAGCCCCGGCCCGTTTCCAGGCCAGGGCCCTCACCAGATCCGGACAAGGAGATTTACCCCATCCGGCTCCTCTGTCGGCACGACTCACGGAGAGGCCCACAGATTCCTGTAGACCTTGACCTTCGGAAGCGGCAGGGCTTTGAGAATCTGCCCAAACCGTTTCCAGGTCAGGCCCGTCCGCTGGCTTCGGCGTCGAAGCCATCTAAACCACGAGCGCTCAACCTTGTACTTCAGTGCCGACAGCGAACTAGAGTTGCCATTGACGCCAAAGTAGTTGAAATGCCCCTGGACGCGGCGCGTCAGCGCCTTGTGCTGCTCGGGGATCGACAAGTGCCGGTTCGCTTTACACCAATCCTGAAGCGCGACGATCGCCTTGCGCAGGCTCTTCGTCCGCGTTTTCCAAGCCGGATGCCACACGCCGCCACGGCTCCGTCGCCAGTAGTGCTTGAAGCCTAGGAAGTCGAAGTTGTCTGGCCCTTTGCCATCTTGCTGTTCCGGCGGCGGTCGCCGAAAGTCCAGCAGGCGCGTCTTATCCTGTGCGAGCCGCAACCCGTACCGTTCAAGACGTTGGCCCAGCACCGCCATGACTCGCTCGGCGTCCTCTCTGTGCTCGAAACCAAAGACAAGATCGTCGGCGTACCTCACCAGGCACGACCTCCCCTTCATCCTCGGCTTCACCTCTCGCTCATACCAGAGGTCGATCGCGTGGTGCAGGTAGATGTTGCCGAGCAGCGGTGACAAGATCGACCCCTGTACTGCTCCCTCATCCGGTGTGTAAAACTCCGCTCCGTCGAGCACTCCCACATGCAGACACTTTCCGACTAGCCGCATCAGCGACTTGTCGTCGATCCGCTCCTCGAGCATCTCTTTCAACTTGGGGCGAACCAAGCTGTCGAAAAACGATGCGATGCCTGCCTCGAGGATCCAATTCGCCTCACCGTGCCGTATCGACTTGTTCAGCGCCTTAATGGCGTCGTGTCCGCTGCGACCGGGACGGAAGCCGTACGAGC
>JALOQD010000071.1 GCA_025453525.1 Myxococcota bacterium | reverse complement strand
AACCCAGCGAGCACCACGAGCCGTGGAGCGTAGGGGGCGATGAGCTCGGCCAGGGCGTGAGAATACGCCGATACATCGAACTGGCACCCTCGAGAAAAGGCCTTGCGGCCGAGCGTGTGGCACGGCAGGCCTCGCTCTTTTGCGCGCTCGAGGCCGAGGGCGTCTGTGCGGCTCGAAACCACCACCGCGATCTCGGCATCGAGATCACCGCGCTGAATGTGGTCGTGCAAATTCACAAAGGTGGAGCCGGCTCCAGACAGGAGCACGGCGACGCGACAGGGAGTGTGGCTCATGATGGTGCCGTTATAGTCTCAGATTTCGCGCAGCGCCACGGTGCAGGGGAATTTCTCGCCCGGGTGCAGCTCGAACGATTCGATGTCTTCCATGTCCTTATTGACGCATGTGCCCATGTGGGTCAGCAAACCGTCGCTATCAAAGGCCTCGAGCTTGACCTCGTAGATGTCCCACGAACGCCCGGCCAAAAGGATGTTCTGGGCATTGCAGTCCACAGGCTCGCTGGAGGTGTAGTTGTTCTTGGGCGACAACCCTTCGAGGGTTAGTTTGACGGTCGCATTGGCGCCGCATCTTTCCCCAAAAGAGACGAAGTCCCATGTCACGTCGATATCGCCCTTGCCGATCCCGAGGTCGAAGTAAGTCACGTCATTGTCTATCGCGGGCACGAGGAGCTCACCCTCGGCTTGGAAATACTGATAAGCCTCCGTATCGGCGGCTCGCTGCGCGTATCCCCACACCACGGCCCAGTACTTGCCACGGGGCAGATTCTCGAAGACATACTCCTGGTCGGAACAGCTCACTTCGCCGCTCCAGGCGACTCGTACCTCGTCGATATGGGTGGCTTGCCGGTAATCCTCATCCGTGTAGAGCGTGATCTCTAGGTGGTCGAGGGCGACGGTTTCCGTCTCGAGGCTTCCAGGGGCGGATTGGATGGAGGTGGCGCAAATCTGTTGGTCGGTGATGGTCCATCCCACAGCGACATCGTATTTCATCTCGCTCTCCGAGTCGCAGGCAAATCCAAACAGGAACGAGGCGACAACAGGGACGAACAGGCCGAGCAAAATGGGTTTCATATGGCAATCTCCCTTCGGTGGACGCGGTGGGCGTTCCCTAGCTATTCAAATGATTCTATAGACCGCCGGTCTTTGCGGGAAATTTTTTGTCGAGAGCCAGTCCGATCACTTTTCGCGGGGCAACGTGCCGGGCTTTGCGAGCTGGCCCCTGACTTCCTTGAGCAAGTCGAGAACCTTGGGCGAGGTCGTGAGCGGCGACAGCTCCATTTCCGGTTGGAGCTTCAAGGCCTCGGTCAGATGCCTTTGGGCCAGGCTGTGCTCGTCGAGGGCCACGTAGGCTATCGCCAGGTACTTGTGGGTTCCGATCTGCTGAGGCACTGTCAGGCTCTCGAATCGAGCGAGCAATCCCGAGGCCAGGGCTACGACCTCCACGTATCGACCAGCCTCGCTGACTTCCTTGAGCTTGGCGATGGACCCCACCGCGCTCCTTTGTAGCTCGGCGTCTGCGGCAGAGTACTGCTGGCGGCGTTCCGCATCGATGCGGTCGTGTTCTTCTTTGGTGAACTCGAGATCGATGAGCGGAACGATAACGACATCCCCGCGGGAAAAGCGCGTATTGCGACCGACGAAATTGTAGGACTTGAGGAACGTGGGCTGGCGGGCATTGCCGTAGTAGAGCTTGGCCACGCGTTGGACGGTTTCGCCCGAGGCGAAAATATGCCTGAGGTGGTAAGGGATTTTGACGATCGTGCCCTCGGCCAGGGACTGATCTGGGTTCATGCCGTTCATCTCGGCGAGGAAAGGGCCTCGCTTGGGAGTGGCGAGGTAACGATCTGCGAGGATCTCGAGCGTCTCGCCGGCGCGAGTCCGATGATACAGGACTTCCGGAATATCTACGAGCTCACCAGGGGCAATGCTGCCGTCGTCCGGATGGACAAAGCCGTTGGCAGCGCGGATCACGATGGAGAGCTCTGTTCGGCCGTAGTACCGTTGGGCGAGCTTGAGCAGCGTCTCACCCGAGCGTGCCACATGGGTGTAGGCCGCTGCCGGCGAAACCCATGCCACTGCCGCTGCGATGACAATCAGAAGTGCCTTGGCGCGCCTCATTGCCGTGCCCCCTTGCCCTGGGTCTGTTTGAGAATCAGCGTCTCCAAGATCGTCGCTTTCTTGCCCGGCTCGATGAGGATCTCCTTTTTCACTGGTTGGAAGTACGGGTGAGCGAGCTCCACGAAGTGCACGCCGGGAGTCAGGGCAATGGGCTTGGCGAAAGGCGTGGTGTCGCGGTGGACACCGTCGATGAGGACTTCGGCCCAGGGATTGACCGTCACAGACAAGAAACCCAGTTGATTCGAGTCGATGGACGCTGTGGTGGCAGCGGGCGCAGGTCTGGCGAACGAGTCCTTGGACATGAGCTGAATCACGATGCCGCCGAGCACCAAGATGGCGAGCACCACGGCGTGCAGAAGGCCCATCGAGCGCAGCACGGTTTTGTCTTCGCGCACGAGGCGCTGCTGCTGCTGTCCGCCGCGCACGGCGCCGGTCGCGAGGATCTCGGAGGCCTCCATCTCGCTGAGGAAGCCTTGGTCCCTTAAAAAGCTCACCATGTAGGCGTTGTAGTTGACGACCACCTGAGAGGCGAGGACATCTTCGAGATCGTGGATGAGGGCCTGCATGGACGGATATCGATCCGCCGGAAGCTTGGCCATGCAGCGCGACAGGATGCGCTCGATGGGGCGCGGCACCTTGGGATTGATCTTGCGGGCCGGGACGTAGCGCTCGGTGCGGATCTTCTGCAGCACCGATTTGGTCGCGTCCTCCAAGAAAGGTTTGCGGCCAGTGAGCATCTGGTAGAACACCACGCCCAAGGACCACACGTCGCTGCGACCGTCGAGCTTCTCGCCCAGGATCTGTTCCGGCGACATGTAGGAGGGCGTTCCCAGCCCTGTCCCGGTCTCGGTGAGATCAGACAGGCTATCGGCATGGGCGATGCCGAAGTCCATCAGTTTCACTTCCCCCTGGTGGCTGAGCATGATGTTGGCTGGCTTGATGTCCCGGTGGATGATGCCGCGAAAGTGCGCATGGTTGAGGGCCCGGGCCACCTGCAACGCGATGATCGTTGAGATTTCGGTCGGCAGGCCGTCGGCTTTGTCGAGAAGATCATACAGATCTACTCCGCGCACGTATTCCATAACAATGAACATCGTTCCGCCAAACTTGATGAAGTCATGGACGTTGATGATGTTCTCTTGCTGAAGGCTGGCCATGAATCTGGCCTCGCGTTCGAACCTTTCGGCGAACTGGGCCTCGCTGGCGATGCTGGTCTTAAGGGCCTTGATCGCGACGGTGCGTCCCAGGGGCTCCTGCACGGCTTTGTAAACCACTGCCATGCCGCCGGCGCCGACTTCCTCGAGGATCCTGCAATTGCCGATTCGTTCGAGCATTGTCGTTTTCCGCTGTCCGGGCGCTGTCGCCCTTTTTCGTTGTCATCGTATTTATGCCACGAATCTGTGCGGTTGGGGAGGCACGGGTGCAGCGGAGATCGCGGTTCTTTGCGTTTTTGGTGGGGACGAGGAGCCGAGGGTCAGCGGCTTGCACATTCGCTAGCTCCATTTCACTCATGAAAAGTCCAACTTTTTTTAGCTGCCGCGCTGGGATCCCGAAGGATGCCCCAACATCGCGAGTATTCGCGGGATTTTGAGCTATGGACGAAATTGGCGTCCAAGCGGCACGGTAGTTGCTTAGCTGCTGGCGAGACTGGGAAGCGATTCCTGGGAGAACACAAGATGATAAACTCATTAGAAAAAAAGACCGGGCCAAGGATACTAGTCGTCGATGACGACACCAATGAGATGCGTTCGCTCGTGATCGGGCTGCGACTCGAGGGCTTTGACGCCATTGGCGCCGGGGCCGGAGAGCAGGCCCTGCGCCTCCTCGAGGAGGGAGACTTCGCGCTCGTCATTATCGATCTTATGATGCCCGAGATGAACGGGCTGCAGTTGGCGCGTTCCATCCGGCGTTCGTTCGCCAATATCGCTACGATGCTGATGTCGGCCTACCATCTTTCGCCGGCGCAGCTCTCTCGTGCCGACACAGGGGTCATCGGCTTCGTGCCCAAGCCCTTTAGCTTCGAAGATCTCGTTCGGTTCATCCGCTCCAAGATCGGCCCAAACGTGAATGCTCAGACAACGCTCGCACAGGCTCCGATTCACCGCTCGTTCGACCAGTTGCATGTTCCTATTGAGGTTCCGGTTGTCAGTCGCTCATCGTCTCGCGACCCTGCTCGTGATCCCGTGGAAGCTGCCGCGCCCAAGTAGAAGCTCGTGTTTCCGTTCCGCTGTTTGAGTCCCGCGTGTCGGACGGGGCGTCTCGAAAGAGGCGCCCCTTTTTTTTCCTTCCGTCCCTTGGGATCGTCCCGCGCACAGCTGGCAAGCCCTTGCCAATGATTTCGACTCCTGGTACCGGATAGACGGCTTTGGGGAGATGTATGCTAGGAGGTCGAATATGGGAATCGTTTGCGAAAAGCTCCTTTCCGCGACTCATCGCCCGAACGTGGTGAACGATTGCGTCAAGCTCATAGACGCCGAGGTCGAAGCTAAAAGTGGTGTCACCGGTATGCTCATCAAGGGGGGATACAAGGGCTTCAAGGCCATCAAGCCGTCCATCGTAAAAGAGGCGGTAGACCATCTCCTCGATGAGTTCGTGCAGGTTTTCGACAAGCATTACGAGGAATACAAGGGCGAAAGCCAGGGCGGCGCCGTGTCCTTCGAGAGCTGGGCAGTGCGCCGAGACGAGCGGCTCGCAGACGACCTGCTGGGGATCACGGATCGGAAGATCGCCAAGGCCAAGGTGGCGATGATTCGCAAGATCTACGAGGGCATGCGGAAGATCGCGCAGAGACAGGTCGCAATGGCCATACCGGCTATCGCCCGTCTCCTCACCAAGCACGTGGGTTAGCGTTGGGCAGGCCGTGGGCAACGGTCCTCGGGGCAGCCGTCTATCTCATCGGCGGTGGGCTGGCCGCTGACAACGCGAGGCAGGCTGCGACGCTCCAGCGCGTTTGTGACGCTAGCTTGCAGACCGCCTTCGAAGGCCGGTCTTGCTCATTACAAATCGAACGCAGCGGGGCCTCTTTGCGGCTTCGCGAGCCAAAATCGGGGCGGGAATTCGTCTGCCAGCTGTGCACCGACACCGAGGCCCGCGACGCAGCGTATCGACTCGGCGCGGCCATCGTTCAGGCCGAAACGAACCAGCCCAGCGCGAGTCTCGAGCTCGAGGCTGGCCTCCCAGCAATGGAGCTCACCCTGGATGGCGTTTCCTTGTCGCCAGGCGTTGATTCTATTCCTCTGGCGCCAGGCAGGCACTTTGTCGAGGCATCGTGTGCTCAGGGAACCGCGAGCGTCGAGGTTTTGGCGCGCCCTGGGCAGCGCCTCGTCGCCACGGCCAGTGCTGCGCCGCCCGAAAATGGGGTGCTGGCCTCGAGACCGAGGAATTACGTTCATTGGTCCGTGGCCGCCATGGGCACTGGACTCACCCTCGGCGCCGTCGGTGGATTCCTTCTGTGGCGGGATGGAAGCTGCGCCCGCCCCAGCGATGAACAAGGGTTCTGCCCTCGGTATCATGAGACGACGGCGATGGGCGCCGTCGCGGTGGCGACAGGTGCGTTGCTCGAAGTTGTGGCCCTTTGGTGGCTGTGGCCTCGTCGTGCTCACAAGCTCGTTCTTGCGGTTGAGGGTCGTCGATGAGAGAAGCGGCGCTCATCCTCGGCATTTGTCTGGCGCTGCAGCCCGCACGGGCTCGCGCGGACGGGATGGATGCCCTCGTGCTCATCGCTGGGCCAGAGCCAGTCACTGTCGCGGCAATGAAAGCAGCCCGTGACATCCCTCCTCCGACCATGCGTGCGATAGACGTCTCAAAAGCGCTGGGGGCGGCCGAGTTGCCCGGCACCGCACAGATTGAAAAACTGCAAAGGCAATTCGAGCAAGCAGTCGATCATTTTTACGCGGGTCGCGACGGCCTCGCCGATGAAGGGCTCGCGGCTTTTATAGCGGCCCTAGAGGCGGAACCAGCGTCGTTTTTCGCAGAGCCTACGCTGAGGCAGGCGCTCTTCTCGGCGCTGCTGCATCGGGCCGAGGTGGCCTTTGGCAACCGCGATGATGCTGCGGTGCAGCGCTTCGTTGCTCAAGCGGCGTCTCGGTTTTCGGGGGTCGTGCCGCAGGCGCGAGACTTCCCGCCTTGGCTTCGGGAAAGACATCGGACGCAAGCGGAGAGCAATCCCGCGTTGCCCCAGGCGAGCTTTCAGGTCGATGCGAAATGCGAGGTTTTCCTGGATGGCGCGGCGGTGGGGCGCGGTCCGAGTTTCAGCGCGTCTCTCGTCCCAGGGCGGCATGCGGCGCGGGCGAGGTGCGGGGAGCGCCTTGGACCTGTGAAGGTCTTCGACCTTCAGGACAAATCCATCGAAGTGGGTCTACTCGGATTGCACCATGGAGAGCTGTCGCTTTTCGGAGAGCTGCCCTGGCTCGAATCGAACGCCACCTCGGAGGACCTCCTTTTGGACGCGATCCAGATCGGTCGCGCAGCTGGCCTAGCGCGGCTTGCCGTGGTGCTATCGCAAGAGGAGCTCGTGGTGTGGCTCGACGTCGCGAGCGGAGCCAAGGTTCGCTTCGTTTCGTTCGCGCAGGCGGCCGAGCTCGCCGAGGAACCGGCGAGGGCATTCCTCCCGCTCCTGCCGCCGCCGCTGCCGGCGACTAGGCCCTGGTTCAGGGACGGGGTTGCCGCCACGTTTTTGGTTGTGGGCATCGCGGCGTTCACGACCGGCATGGTTCTGGCCCGGGTGTACGGTCGGCCGTCAGAAGTCGAGCCATACGCCTGGGCACTCCTCTCTGGCGGCGTTGGCAGCGCCGTGACCGGGATCGCCTTGTACATCGTTCCCAATCCGGACAGCGAGCCCAGGTTGGCCACTGCAGGAGTCACGCTATGTGCAAGCTTTTAGTCGTTGTGGCGGGGCTTTCGGTGTTGAATTTCGTCGGCGTCATCGGATGCACGAGCGACGAAACGCGGCAGAAAGAAGAGGCGTTGAAGGGTGTGGCTCAGCTCCGGGAGCCGCAACCGGATGCGGCGCAAGCCGCGCTCGACGCCAAGCAATTGGAGCGGGTGCTCTCTCTCGCGGCGCAGGATATCGATGCGGGAGAAGACGACGCGGCCAGCGGACGCATCGAGTCAGGACTCGAGCTGGCGGACAAATTCAAGGACGAAATCTCCAAGGGGAGATTGCTCTTGCTCCGAGGCGATCTCGAGCAGAGCCGCGGCAAGGACCCGGAGGCGCGTCGCTACTACGCCGACGCCACGGCGCTGTTCCACGTCTTGAAGAACGATGAGGGAAGAGTGGCTACCCTCGTGTCTCTGGCGAGCTTGGAAATGCGCAAAGGGGACAACGCCGCGGCCGGGGCACACTTGGAAGAAGCCGAGCCGCTGACCCTAGCGCTGAAGAACCGTGCGCTGCTGGCGCGCTACAAGGAGCAGCTCGGACGTCTGAGTCTGCGAAAACTCGCTCACGCTGAGGCTTCGAAGCAGCTCTCCGAGGCCTATCGATTCTATAAAGACTCGGGAGACAAGCGGCACAGCGCAGAGATATTGTTGTTCATGGCCAGTGCTGACGACGCCCAGGGCAAGGATGCCGCGAGCCGTCAGAGCCTCGAGGCTTCGGCCAAGATTTTTCGCGAGCTGTTCGATGCACGCGGCGAGGCGCAGGCTCTTTCCCGTCTCGCGGCGGTCGCAGAGCGGGACGGTCGCTACGGACAAGCCCGTGCTTTCCTGTCCAAAGTCGTCGAAATCCACACCCAGGCCGGAGACCCTGGGGCGGCGGCGACCGTCGTGCGCCGCATGAACGCCCTGCCCGAGGAGAACTGATCGGACCTTTATGTTGCTCTTGTCAATGTCCAAAACTGACCTCATGATGACGCCAACATGCGAGTATTACAACTGTTTCGATTTTCAGTAGCGATTGCTCTCGCGGTGCTCTTGTCCTGTGGAGGAGTTGCGGCTCTGCCCAAGACCATCGGCGTCGACGAGATAAAACCCGGTATGAAGGGCTACGGCCTGACCGTATTCAGCGGACAGGTCCCCGAGCGCTTCGATGTCGAAGTGATCTCCGTGGTGCCGCAGTTTCTGCTGCGACAGGACGTGATCCTCATCCGCTGCAAGCATCCGGTGACCGACAATGCGGGAGTCATCGGTGGCATGAGCGGCTCGCCCATCTACATCGAAGGGCGTCTGGCAGGCGCCTTGGCCTATGGCTGGCAGTTCGGAAAAGACCCGGTGGCGGGCGTCACGGCCATCGCGGACATGCTCGATATTCTCAAGCGACCCAGGCGTGGACCAAGGGCGCCTTCTCGCCTCTTGCCGCTCGCAGAGGTCATGGACTCGGTGCACAAACGCCGACCCGTGCTCGCCCTGCGCGGCGAAGATACACAAGAGACCTCAGCCCGAAGCGGTGGCCTGCGCGCAGTGCGCACCCCGCTATCCATGGGCG
Source organism: Myxococcota bacterium (assembly GCA_025453525.1). Classification (GTDB taxonomy): domain Bacteria; phylum Myxococcota_A; class Polyangia; order JAAYKL01; family JAAYKL01; genus JALOQD01. The sequence continues at coordinate 9,746 of JALOQD010000071.1, read as the reverse complement.
GGTTCGTAGGCGCCGCCCTGGACTTGCTGTCGCACGCTCTCGAGCCGCTGGGCATCGATCCGGTCGCTGGCGGTGGAGCGGGTCGCGGCAAGGCGAGCTCGGTGTTCGTCGAAGGCGGTGCGCTCGGGGTACAGCTCATCCGGGGCGACATGAGCGCCACGGGCATCGGCACCGTGACCGTGGTCGAGGGCAAGGATGTGCTCGCCTTTGGCCATCCGATGTTCAACCTCGGCGAGGGCTATTTCCCGGTCACCACCGCGCAGATTCACACGGTCATCGCGTCTCTTGCTCGCTCCAACAAGCTGGGCAGCCCGCTCGTCGAGGTGGGCTCCCTGGTGCAGGACCGGTCAGCGGGGATAGCAGCGCGTACGGATGAGCGTTCTTCGATGATCCCTTTGACCATTCGCCTGCGCGACGACCGCAGCAAGCGCGACGAGACCTATCGCGCCGAGGTGGCCTCGCACAGAATGCTCACGCCGCAGTTACTGCAAGCGGCGCTGGTGAATGTCATCATGTACGGCGCCTCGGATGCAGAGGACGTAACGGCCGATGTCGTGGGCCGCATCCGCGTTTCCGGAAGGCCCGAGATCGTCTTGTCCGATAGCGGCGCGTCTCGCAGCGGTCTGGCTTCCCTGTCGCGATTCTTTCGGCCCGTGGGGCTGGTGGCCGGGCTTTTGGCAAATCCGTTTGAAGACGTCGTCGTCGAGAGCGCGCAGTTCGACGTGAGGCTCGGTTACGGTCTCGAAGTGGCGGCGCTCACCGGCGCGTATCTCACGACAAGTGAGCCCTCTCCGGGCGAGGAAGTGGGCCTGGCAGTGCGCCTGCGTCCCTATGGCAAGGACGAGGTGATCTACACAACGAAAGTCGAGATTCCGGCCTCTGCCGCGGGTCAGAGAATACAAATAGAAATTGCTGGAGGCGACTACCAGTCACCGGTGTTGCCCTTGCCGCGCAGTGTCGATGATCTCATCGCGAACGTGCAACGGTTCTATCCACCCCGCTCGTTGGTCGTGGGTGTGACCGTGCCAGGCCAGGGGATCAGCGTGAGGGGGCAGTTGCTCGAGCGCTTGCCGAGCTTTGCCGTGGACGCCCTGTCGCCTCTGGGCGGAGTCGACGAGAGCGATGCCTATCAGACCGCTCTGCGAAAGGTGTTGCCCATGCCCTACGTGATCGAAGGGAGTCAGAGCGTGCGACTGAATGTGGAAGGGCGGAGGAGCAGATGAGAAGAGCCGTATCTTGGTCGTTCGCGTTGGGGATGCTGTGCGCTTCGCCTTGTGCATGGGCAGGGGGCACGCGGGCGTTCGAGCTCGCGGGCTACCCCGAGCTCGATAATGGGGAGCTCGACGGCACAGTGCTGACGAGCCGCGGTGAGGTGGCCTTGGGGCTCGAGGCGAACCGGCTCGCGACAGAAGGCATCGGGATGGTGTGGAGCAGCGCGGTCGATGAGAAAGGCACTGTCTACCTCGGCACAGGACTCGACGGCGCGATTTACCGGGTCGAGCAGGGCAAGGCCGTGCTCGTGGCCCAGACCGGACAACTTGTCGTTACGTCTCTCGTGTTCGACGCCAAGGGCGACCTGCTTGCCGCGACGCTGCCCGAGCCCACCGTGTGGCGCATTGAGAAGCCCGCATCGATCCGCCCTGGCAAGCCCGTCGTGGCCAAGAGCTTCGCCAAGCTGCCCAAGGACGTAAAGCACCTCTGGGCGCTCTATTACTCCAAGGCAAAACGCACTTTGTACGTTGGAACGGGCCCCCTGGGTCAGCTCTTCGCCATTGGCGCCGATGGCGCAGCCCACGTGTACGCGGATACCAAGGAAGAACATGTGCTCAGCCTCGCCGAGTCGGGCGGCTCCTTGCTCGCCGGGACGAGCCCGGGCGCCCTGCTGCTGCGTGTCGACGGCCCCGGCAAGATGCTCGCCCTGGCCGACTACGATGCCACCGAGATCAAGGCCATCGCCCTGCGGGGCAAGGACATCTACGTTGCGGTCAACAAATTCAAGACCCCGCCGGCCCTGCCCAGCAAGGCCAGCGTGGACAGCTCGAGCAAGTCGAGCAGCCGCCAGGAGCCAGGAGAAGGCCGCATCGCGTGGCTTTCCGAGGGTGGCCGCAACGAAGAGCTTTGGGCAGATACCAAATCCCATGTGCTCGCTCTGGCACTCGTCGGTGAGAGGGTGCTCGCCGGCCTCGCCATGGGCGGTCGCGTGGTGTCGGTGGATCGGGAGAGGATCGTCCGCACCGAGCTCGACCTAGAGGAGCGCGAGGTCATGAGCCTCTCCGTCTTCAAGGACGCCCTTGTCGCGGTTGGCACTGGAGATGCCGGCAACGTCTACCGCGTGGAGCCGGCCCGCGCGGCCGAGGCCACGTATCTCGCGGCGCCTCTCGACGCCGAACGTGTCGCGCGTTTTGGTCGCTTGCGTTGGTCGAGCCGTGGTCAGCTGGCGGTCAGCACTCGCACGGGCAACACCGTGGTGCCGGACGACTCTTGGAGCGACTACACTCCTGTGCGTCGGTCAGGCGATGAAGTAAAGAGCCCGGCTGCTCGCTACTTGCAAGTGCGCTTTTCTTGGGCTCCAGATTCAAAGGCGATCCTCGAGAGCTGCGAGCTGTGGTTTCGCCCAGTGAATGAACGGGCGGTGATCACCGCGATTGGCACGGGCAGCCCATTTCCCGAGCCGCGCAAGATAGGAGACTCCGACAGCCGAGTGAGCAAGCGGACCGTGACACTCACCACGTTCAACCAAAACGAGAACATCGTGGAGCTCACATGGAAGGTGGACAACCTCGACGGCGACACTCTGCGCTACCACCTGTGGTATCGCGCGGTGGGCCAGACCCTGTGGCGGCCCATCCTCAGGGAGAGCGATGTCCACCTTTCGACCAAGCTCAAGTGGGACGTACAGGCTGTGCCAGAGGGCAAGTACCAGGTGCGAGTCGCGGCCGACGACTCGCCGGACAACGAACCTAAAGACGTCCTTCGCGATGAAATGGTGAGTGTGCCTTTCATTATCGACAACCAGCCGCCCCGAGTGGACGGGCTCGTCTGTGACGGTCGCACGTTGCGCGGGCGGGCCATTGACGGGTTCAGCGAAATCGCGGCCCTCGAATATGCGGTGGATAACGAGCCGTGGATGCCCGTGGCGCCCTCGGACGCCATTTTCGACGAGACCACCGAGGAGTTCTCCTTCGCGTTTCCCGCGCCGCTCCTGCCAGGACCTCATGCCGTGGCCGTCCGCGCCTATGACAGGGCTGGCAACTCGGGCACGGCAGAGCTGCACATGGACGTTGCGACAGTGGCCTCAAAGCGCCCCAAAGCGAGGTAGCCATGGCCAAGCTGTCCCATGAGCTTTTGGGAAAAAGGGTCGGCGTGTGCCTGACCTCTGGGTTCTTCGGTTTCTTTCACCAGGCTGGCGTGCTCGACGCCCTCGTCGAGTGCGGCATCCGTCCGACGCGGATCACCGGGACGAGTGCCGGAGCCATCGTGGCAGCGGCGTACGCCAGCGGGCTCGAGCCCCAAGAGATCAGGGAAGTCTTGCTCGGCCTCCGGCGCTCTGATTTCTGGGACATGGGCTGGCCGCTTGCCGAGGGTCGCTTCAGTCTGCTTGCGGGGCAGAGGTTCAAGGCCAAGCTTGCCCAAGTGTTGCCCGTGCATGGATTCGAGCAGTGCCGTCTGCCGCTTGCCGTGGGCGTCCACGGCGTGGAGGACGGCAGGGTGCGGCATCTGACCCGCGGCTCGTTGGTGGACGCGGTGTATGCCTCGAGCGCTGTCCCCTACCTGTTTACGCCGCAAGAGATCGACGGTCAGCTTCTCTGGGACGGTGGAGTGGGGGAGCGCTCGCCGCTCGCGCCGCACTATGAAGCGCGAGCCGAGCTCGACGCGGTCATTGTCTCATACCTACCTCCCCACGATCCTCCACCGGATAAAAAGCGAGCTGGGTTGCTGGGTTTCCTCCCTCGTCCAGCGTCTTTTTTTGTGGGCACGCCCATCGAAGAGCGTCTCGAGCGAGATCGGCGCAGCGTGGCGCTGCTGCGGGAAGCGGGTCTCAGGGTGCTCGTCTTTGGTCCGGCGAGGGTGCCCCTGGGGCCGTTTTCCTTGGACCGAGGGCCAGCGGCTGTCGATCGCGCCAGGCTCGGCGCGCTCGAAATACTGGACAGCGACCACGACGCGTTGCTCGGCTGTCCGTATTTGAGCTAGCAACCGCTTGAGCGCTTCAAAAGCGGCTGCTGGCAACAGAGCCGCAGGTCCGACTATTTCTCAAATGAATGGAACGACGACTCGGGTCCTTTGCGCATCGCCAGAGGAGCCGTCGGTGCCCGGCGCCGTGGGAGAGGCGCCCCCGCGGCCACCGATGGCAGGTGTGGGGAGGGCTTCGATCTCCACGCCCGCGCTTTCGGTCCCTGCCACGTAGGCCAGCCCATCCTCCTGGCTCGAAGCCCGGACATGGAGCCCTGAGACAGAGCCGCCGCAACCACCACCGCCACCACCACCATCGCCTCCTCGTCCACCGTCGCCTCCGCGACCACCTCGTCTGGCGCACCAGAAGTTGCCCACTCCACCGAGCCCTCCGCTTCCAGGAGCGCCGCCGCTGGCGCCCGCACCGCCATCGCCTCCGATCCCCGCCTTGGCCGGTGTCAGAACGAGATCGTGCAAGCTCGGACCTTTGCCGTCCTCTGGTAGCCATACGAACAGGGCGATGGCGCCTCCGCCTCCCTGGCCTCCGATGCCGCCTGGCGCGCCGCAGCCCCCAGCCCCTCCGCCACCTCCGGCCCCACCCAGGTGATCGCCGTCGGCGCCAGAGCCTCGCAGGGCGTCATATCCATTGCCCTGGGTTCCGCCGCCTCCTCCGCTGCCGTCCTGCCCGTCTTGACCCAAGGTTCCATCGGACGATCGCCACAAAAAAGAGGCGTAGTCGAAGGCGAGTCCAGAGAGACCACAGCCTTTTCCCCTCGAGCCACTCGAGCCGGACCCTCCTTCGCCGCCCTCACCCCCTTCGCGGCGCAAGGTGGGGTTGTCATCGCAGAAACTGTTGCCCCTGCGGGTCGTGGGCGCGTCGTACGTGGGCTTTCCCGCGCTTCCGGGCGCCTTTCCAAGCCCTGGCTCGGCGTCGGGGGAGGGGATGGCGTGGCGACTGATGTAATCGAAATCGCAGACGCCGCCAAAGGTGTAGTCAGAGCAGCCGCCGTTTGGACACGGGAGGCCGATGGCGCATCCAGTGTCTGGGCACGCAGCCGCGCCTCCATCGCCGCCTTTGACCCGAGCGCCTGTCCATGGACAGGTTTTTGGGCCGCCACGGCCACCGTCGGCGGATGAGTTGCGACACTCGTATCTGCCGGTTGCGAAACCGTCTTCACCGCCTTTGCCGTTCGTTCCGTCGAGGTCTGGAATGTCGTGTCCAAGGGCCGCGAGACGCTGCGCGCCCGACAGACCGAGGCTGCCCGCGGCACCTCGACCAGAGGCGATGCGCATATCGTGGAGCTCGAGTTGTGGGCCGCAGCGAAGGAGCACGGCGGCTGTCGAGCCTTGGCCGCTACTCGTGGCATCCGAGCCGAGTGCCGCTAGTCCCGCGACCTCGGTGGGGCTCGTGATGTTCGAGGCGAAAAGAACCGGGCTGCCGGGCGGGCCGCTCGTGTGCCTGAGAACAGTCGGGTAGAGAGCTGGATCGCGTGCGCCGAAGTCGGCGCGGTACCCGCCGAACAGCGATACACCGTTTTTGAGCGTGACGGCTTCGTCGTAGACGCCTTCGGTGACGAGCACAGTGGATCGCAAGGAGTCGGCGAGCGCGAGTCCCCTCATGAAGGTGCGAACGGGCTTCTCCAAGGTTCCGAGCTCGACATCGTTGCCCGCGATGGAAACAAAAACGAAACTGTTAGTGGGATCCAGGGTGCCGTCGCAGTCCATGTCACCGCCGAGAGCTAGCGGCGGCCAGACTGAGTTCGCTCGTTGACACTCGCAGCCGTTCAGAGCAATGCCGTCCAGGTCGACCCAGCCATCGGCGCATTGGCGCACGCACTTGGGTTTGTCCGAAATGAGCACGCACGATGCCCCGGTCTGTGGCCCGATGGGAGTGCACGGGTGATAGCAGGCGCCGCAGTGCTCCGCTGAGGCGTATTGTCCGTCCTCGGTGAAGCCCTCGTCGGTCTCACCGTCGCAGTCGTTGTCTTCGCCGTCGCAGCTCTCCTCCATGGCAGGCTCACAGGCGCTGAGCGCTTGCCCCTCGCAGATTTGCTCTCCTGGGCAGAACCTGTGGCCTGTCGGATCCTCGATCCAGCAAGCGAGCACCGAGTCCGCCTGAGACGGCGTGCAGTCGCACGTCCCAGAAGTGGGCAGACAGCGACCTGTCCCTTCCGCCTCTTCACAAGAGTAGCCAAGCGGGCATTCGCTCGCAGCTGTGAGGTCACAGGCCGAGGCACAGCGGTCGCTGCCGTCGGAGAGCCTGACGCAGGCCGCCTGCGGCTCGAAATGGGAGCAGTCTTCGTCGTCGGTGCACGGCGAGCACCCCATGGAGACATCCGGGGCGCAGAGCGACGCGCCAGATAGGTGAGCTCCCGTGGCGCAGCGCGTGGCCACGCAAGTCGGGGCGCCTTTTGCGACCGAGCAGGCCACCTCCAACGCCGTGGGCAGCACCTTGGCGCAGTCGATTCCGCAATCGCCGCAATGCTCCACAGCGGTGTACTGACCTTCTGCGTCGATAAAGGGGTCGTCGATGATGCCGTTCCAATCATCGTCAAAATAGTTGCATTCCTCGTCCTTGCCGCCTGACGCCTTCTGACACGCGCAGGCCGCTAGGACGAGCGAGATGAGCAGGAGCTTATTGTGCCACGACATTCTGCATCCTCCCTTCTGTACCGGGGCGACCATTGCGCGAGCCGCTTCCGCCATTGCCTGCGCCTCCTGCGGTTCCGAGGGAGAACTCATTGGCCGCGTCATAGGCTTGCGCGATGCTCTGCGAAATGCCGAGGGTCCAGATGCCCACGACCGCTCCGCCGCAGCCGCCGCCGCCACCACCGCCACCGCCACCATCTCCTCCTTGTCCGCCGTGGCCGCCGGACGAGGTGCCAGCGAGGGTCGGCGTGATCTGCTGTTGTGGTTCCAGGGCGCCGCCTTCTCCCCCAGGGCTACCCTTACCAGGCAAGCCGCCGTTGCCCCCTTCGCCACCGCGACCGCCGCTGCCCGTGTGGATCTGACAGTCCTCGATGGTCACTGCGCCAGCGCCGCTGCCGCTCACCACGACGAAGCCGATGGACGGTGCGCCGCTCGTTCCGCTGGTGCCGCCGCTGCCGCCACAGCCCCCCGCGCCGCCCCCTCCTCCCCCTCCGCCGAGACCGTCTGCGAACTCACAATCGTATGCGTACCAGTCGATGCGGGCACCGCCGCCGCCCCCACCACCACCGCCTCCGGCCCCAGGGCTGCCAAAGGTTCCACTGGCTCCGAGCGCACCAGACCACGCTCCCGCGATCGTCAGGGTGCCCCGAGCATCGGTGCAACCAAGGCCGCCACTGCCGGCAGAGCCGTTTCCGCCGGCGCTGCCGTCCTGCGCCACTTCGTATTGGCTGGGCACGAGAAAGTCCGCGAGGCCGCAGCACAAATAGCCGGGACAGCCGCTCGTGAAGTCGATGGGACCGCGACAATCTGACCCGCCATCGCCTCCGGAACCCGACGGTGACCCGCTCCCCGAAGACCCGGACGCCTGTGTAGAGCCGTCCCCTTCCGGACAAGAGCTGCTGCCACCACTACCGCCATTCGTCGCGATGCCCCCGCAGGAGAAGGATGAGCCACCGCCTCCTGTCACGGAGTTGGCGGACGACGCGATACAGTTGTGATTGCTCCCTTCGACCGCGGCGCGCGGCTGGTCGCCGTCACCACCTGGCGAAGAAGGCGATGGGCCAGCCTCACCGTGGGCGCCGCGAAAGCCCGAGCCCGCGTCTCCAGAATGCACGACGAGGCCGCGCAGGGTGAGCCTGCGCCCTCCATCGCTCACGAACGCGCCGATGGCGGGCAAAAGCGGCCCAGGAGCGCTCGCGCCGCGCAACGCGAAACCCTCGAACAGCACGTTCTCTTTCTTGCCGCATGAGCGCACGACGAGGGCCGCGCCCGCTACCGCGCCCGCTGTATCGTAGGCCGGCGCCGATAGGACTGTGGGGTAGGCCGTCGCGTTTCGGTACAGGAAGTCCGGTCGATATCCGCCGAGAATGCGCAGTCCTTCGAGGTCTTGGAGAAGGAGCGTTTCTTCGTAGGTCCCGGCGGCAACGTAGATATCTGGACGCGGAAAGAGGGTGGTGAGCGACGCCGCGGCAGAGGCGACCGCCTCGGCAATGGAGGACAGCGGTTGGATCGGCGAACCAGTTGCCCCGGTCGTGCCCCAAGGCGCGACGTAGTAGCTGCTTTGCGCAATGCCATCCGCGCCGTCGCAGTTCTCGTCGACGATGGCGTCGCCCCCACGCGTGGCCTCGGGTTGATCGTCGGCATTGTTCACCGTGCACTCGCAGCCATTGCTGGGATTGAGATCCGCGTCCAACGCATCCCCGGTTGTAATGCCGTCCGCAGAGTCAGGACAGAGCAAGGCGCAGACCGGGCTCGTGACAGGACCACCGCAGGTCACCGCGTATTCTGGCTGTGGACCCGTGGTGCAATCGACGCCGCATCCTCCGCAGTGGCGAGGGTCCAGGTTGTACGTACCCAAAGGACCGAGAAAGGGGTCATCCACCACGCCGTTGCAGTCGTTGTCGAGCCCGTCGCAGATCTCCTCCGCGACCGTGCAAGGCGCCAGCACGCCATCCTCGCAGCGCTGCACGCCCGGGCACACCTGCCCGCCTTCCAACGTGTGAGAGCAGGCCATCTCGAACGTGTCGCCAGGCCCGCAGCGGCAGCTCCCTTGCTTTGGCGCACACAGCTCTTCGCCCGAGCAGGCGTATCCCGAAGGACAGTCGGAGTCCTCCTGGCAGGCAAAGGAGCACCGCTGCTCTCCGCCGATCCAAAAACAGCCCGCGCTCTCGAACCGACCGCATTGCGAGGTCGTCGTGCACGCCGCGCAAAGCCACCCGAATCGCGGTACACAGTCTCCGTCTTCGTCGATTTCATACCCAGAGACACACTCGGAGGCCACGCACCGAGCGCCAGAGTCGTCGACCTCGCAGGTCATGGCCACCGAGTGATCGTCTGGAGAGCAGGCGCGGTTACAGGAGCCGCAGTGCTGCGCGGTAAAGTACACGCCCCGGGTGTCGCGAAACTCTTCATCGACCTCCCCATCTAGGTCGTTGTCCCGCCCGTCGCAAACCTCCTCCATGGATTTTCGGCCGTCGTCGCTCACCGATTCGATGAGCGGCGCGGTGGAGGTGCATCCCACGAGCCCCAGCATTCCAATCCAAAATCCAAATGAAACAAAAACCTTCATGCCTCATCCTTTCGTTTTCAAGCAGCGAAAACGAGGTAAAAGAGTACCCAAGCGACACGGAGCATTAAACCATACTCCAACCACGAATTTCTTGACAAAGAAGCCCGCTCAAGTACTTTACCGGGCGCACTGCGCCGCAAGGCGAGCTGTGGCGCCAACATAGCTCAGTTGGTAGAGCAGCTGATTCGTAATCAGCAGGTCCGCGGTTCAAATCCGCGTGTTGGCTCAGAAAGAAATCAAGGGCTTAGGAGATTTCCTAGTAGGTTCTCAAAAAGTCGTGGCATATACCGCAGCTCCTGCGGGAACTCGAACATGGTCATTCGATCTTCCGTGGTATGACGACTCGAACAGTCCTCGT
>JALOQD010000352.1 GCA_025453525.1 Myxococcota bacterium | reverse complement strand
GCGCTGATACGTCTCGCGCTCGGTGTCGCTACACACGCCACTCATGGCCAGGGCGCCGTGACCGAACAGATCGCGGATCCTCTTGAGTCCGCGCCGCACTTCCTCCTCAGAGGCACCTGGGTAGATCTCGAGGAGCTCGTAGAGATTCTGCTCCTGCGTGGACGGCGGTGCGACGACCTCGGCCCAGAGATCCTTGAGGTCGATGCCCAAGAGACGCCGCACGACGCGCTCGAGACCGCGACAGGCGCGACTCTGCGGAAACTCCACGAGCAGCGGGCGCTGTCGTCGCAGGGACTGCCAGACATTGTCGTCCCACTCGACCCCGCCGAGGCTTCGCGGGACAAGCCCGAGAAATCGCGTTGCGGCCGAGACCATGGCCTCGCCCACCGTTTCGTCCGTCTTGACGCGCAGCTGGTTGACGATGAGGAGGGGATGAAACGAAGCGGCGATGTGGGCCGCTCTTCTGCCGAGCATGGCATCCACTTCTCCCAAGGCAGCGCACATCTCCCTGGCCGTGGGATATGGCCCTGGTCTCATGCCGAGCTGCTCCAGACAGGCGCGAGCCGCGGGCACGGCGTCACAGGCGCCGTGGAGCTTCTCGAGGAGCAGGGCGGTCATGAGCTCATAGGCACAGGCCACGGCGTCTGGCGTAGGCATGGCACAAACCACGAGGGCGTCGGCGATCGCGCCGAGCTCGAGTGTGATTCGGCTCGGTCCACCTGGGAGATCCATGAGCACGAAGTCCGCGCCGAGGCCCAATATCGCCTGGCCAAAACGCTCGAGGCTCGCCTCGTCCAAGGCTTTGCCGCGAAAGAGCTGGGGAGACCGGCCCGCGAGGCGCAGGCCCGAGACAGGTGTCTCGATCGCGATCTCGTCGAGGCTCGCGGCGCCGCCGAAGAGGACCTGGCCCACATGGCATTCCGGGGCCGGGCAGCCGAGCCACGCGCCGAGCCCAGCGCCCTCGAAGTTGGCATCCACTAGAACGACGCGCTTGCCGATTTGAGCCAGAAATACCGCGACGTTGGTGGCGAGCATGCTCGTGCCCACCCCGGCCTTGCCAGAGGCAAAGGCCACAATGCGCCGCAAACTACCGCTGTGCGCGTCAGTGCCGCCGCTCACCCGAGCTCCTGCGTTGCGATGCGCTTTACGATATCCGCGTCCACGCGGTCTTTGTGGTCTTTCATCACCGCGCCCATCACTTTGCCGACCATTTTGGCCGATGTCGCGCCCGTCTGCTCGATCGCCTTGCGGACCATCTCCCTTATCTCGTCCTCGGTCGCCTTCTGGGGCAGGAAGGGCTCGAGGTAGTCGATTTCGAAGCGCAGCTCAGAGATTTGCGCCGCGGCCCCGGCCCCGGCCTTCTCGAACTCTTCGATGGCCTTTTTCTGTTGTTTTACGTACTTAGAGATGACCTCGATCCAGAAGGCGTCGTTCGTTTCCCCGCTGAACCCAGGGGCGGTCTTGGCGATCTGGCCCGCAGACTTGACCATCCGCAGGGTACGCAGCTCATCGGCGCTTTTCGACTTCATAGCCTCTGTGAGGCGTGTTGTGATTTCCTGTTCTATTCCCATAATGCACTCCAGAAGGTCGACAGCTTGGAACAAGCGCCTCCGACAGGGTGGCGTCCCGCTCTCGCCTTCCATCGAGAGTTATAGACCATGGCCGACGTCCACGACAATCGAGCCTTTTCGCATCCCCGCGACAGGCTCCTCGAGCAGCTCGCCGCCCTGCGACACCGCGCCGAGCTTCTCGTGCTGCTCCGCGGCTTGACCTGGACAACGGCCGCGGCTGTGGCGTGTCTTGTGGTTCTCGCCTTGGCCCTCGGATGGTGGGGCCCTGAGAACATTCGCATCGCAGGCTGGATCGTCGTCAGCGGAGTCCTGGTCGTCGTCGCTGGACTGTCCATTCTATGGCCACTGCTGGCTCTCTCGCGACCCTTCGCGGTGGAGCGCCATGCAGGCAAGCGGCTCCCGACTTTGGCCTCGGACATCCTGTCTGCCGCACAGCTCGCGCTCTTGCCTGCTTCGAACCCGTTCTCGCAGGAGCTGCTCACCGCTCACTTCGAGCGTGTCTCGAGCGCGCTGCTCCCGGTTCCGCCCCGCCGCATCTATCCGGCGACGTCATTGATCGTGCCCTTTCTCGCCTTGCTGTCTACGGGCGGAACCGCGGTGTTTCTCGGCTCGCTCGCCCCTGCGCTGATGCGCAGCGGCACCATGGCTTTGTGGGGCAAAGGGACGCCGCCCAATGCCGCGGTTGCGCCCTTGGCGGCCTCTCGGCCGGTGGTCTCCGACCTGCGTCTCTCCTTGCGCTATCCCGAGTACTTGCATCGCAAGCCCCGACAGCTGGAGGGTCTGTCCGGCGGACTCGTGGCGCCCCTGGGCACGAATGTCGTCGTCGAGGGTGCGCCTCTTCTACGAAGCGCCACCGGAGGCTTTATCCTGCTGCCCGACGGGTCACGCACCCCGCTCACGCGCGGAAAAGACAGCCTGATGCGCGGTCAGTTCGTGGTGAGCACCCCAGGATCTTTTCGAATTGCGCTCGTCGACGAGCAAAGCGCCATCGAGGGTCCTCCCTATGCCCTGTCCGTAGAGCCCGACGGAGCGCCGACGATCCGGTTGCTGCGGCCAACAGGCACCGTGGAGTTGAATGAAACAGACGAGCTGACTCTGGAGCTCGAGGCGCAGGACGACCACGGGCTCGGCAGAATCGATATCGTGCTGCGGGTCGGGCCCGGGCTCGAGGTGCGGCGCACACTCATAGAGCTCGGAGAAGGCAACCGAGAGCTCCGCACCGAGGCTCGTTTCAGCCCCGAGAGCGTACGCCTGGGGGAGGCGTCCCTTGTGGAGCTCACGGTCGAGGCGTTCGACAACGACACCATCTCCGGTCCCAAGTACGGGCGCAGCGAGCCGCTTTCGGTGAAAATCCTCACGCCCCAGGGCCGCCATTTCAACGCGCTCAACGGCCAGGCCCAACTGCTCGACGCCCTCGTAGACCTTCTCGCACTGCGCCTCGAGAATCCGCCGCTTCCGTCCAAGCAGAAGAGCGAGGAGCTCGGGCGGTTCAATCAAGTCGGAAGACTCTCCGAGGACGTTCTCACCCGAGCCGGCAGCCTCATCGCGACCCTTTCGGCCGATGCCCTCACCTCCAAGCGCGTCGTGGAGGTCTACCTTCAGATTCGCACGGATCTGTCGAACCAACTCGTTTTTGAAAACCGTCTCTATGACAACACGCTGGCAGAGCAAAAAAAGCGGCGCAGCGTCGATCGCGTCCAGACGCGCCTGCTCGAGAGCGCAGTGTCGAGAGTCGACGACATCATCATCGACCAGCAGCTCCACCGAGTGTCCAGCGCGGGGGATGACGTAGCCCACAATCGCGGCGACGTCGCCGGGCTCCTGGAGCGCTACGCCAAGACACATACCGAAGAAGCGCGCCGTTCCCTGCTCGACGCGATCGCCCGAATGGAGCTGGGGATAGACGCGCTCGAAAAAGAGCTCGAGACCGTTCGGGGTCGGGTGGATGACACCTTTGTGAATCCCGCGTCCGAGCTACGGTTCGATCTTCGAAGCAACTTGGCCAAACTGCGGGAGCTCATCGCTGCGGGAGACACCCAATCTGCCCTGGAGTTGGTTCAGTCGATGGAGTCGGACATCGCTCGGCTTCTCACGGGCATCGAATCCGGCCTGCGCACGTTCCGCTCCGAGCGATTTGGCGAGCAGGAGCGGGTCACCGGAGAGCTCTTGGACCGCATCATGGCCATCGAGTCGGACCAGCTTCAACTGCGGCGCGAGACCATCGCTTTGCAGCGCCGTTACCAAGAGGCGCTCGCAGAGCAAATGCGAGGCCGCATCGATCCCCTCGTAAAAGCAGGCCGCGTCAAAGTCGACGCCATGGCCAGGATCACCGAGGACTGGGGCGACCCCGAGGAGGAGTTGGCCCGGGCAGAGCTGACGCGCCTGCGAGTGGCAGTGCGAGAGCTGCGCCTCGCCCTCTCTCAAGGCGATCTCGAGGAAGCGCGACAGATTTCTTCCGAAATCGGTGAGACGTCCGCAGAGCTCATGGGAAATTCGAGTAAGGACCGGGCAAACTGCGAGAAGCTGGGTCGGCTCGCCCAAAAGCTCGACGGGGAGATCGCCGAGGCCTATCCCAAGCCCGCCCAGCTTTTCAGCAGCGCAGAAGGGCGGCGGCTGCGCGTCATGGAAGAGGAGCAACGCCTTCTCATGTTCCGTACGCGCAAGACCTACACCTGGCTCGATCTGCAACAAGACGAGGTGCGATTTCTCGCCCATCGCGGGCTAGCGGCCCTGCGCATCGTCGACGGCAGGATGAAAGAGGCCGTCTCGGATCTCGAGGCGCGGCAGGTGCGACAGGCTCTATCGGCCCAATCGAGCGCCCTCGACGAGCTGGCCAGGCTACGAGAGGATCTTAGGCGCGGCGACCGGCTCACGGCCGTAGAGACGCGACCGGTGGTGCTGCGCTCGGAAGTGGAGCTGCCCAAGCCCAATACTTTTGAAGTACCGCGGGAGCATCGCGAAGACATCCTCGAGGCCATGCGGGACGAATCTCCGACCCAGTACCGAGAGGCTATCAGGCGATACTATGAAACCCTCGTCCACTGAGCGTGCCGGTGTCTTGTGGCCCTCGATTGCCGCGGCAATCGCGACGGCTCTCTTGTGTTCTCCCCCGGCCCATGCGCAGGGAAAAGATCCGCTGGAGAACGTCGAAGACCTCGCAGATGCCTTTCTGTTGGAGGAGGCGCGTACGGCGCTCGGCGCTTTGCCTGCCAAGACGCGTCACAGCGCTCGCGGCAAGCTCGCCGAGGGACGGCTGCGCTTTTACGAGGGAGATCTCACGGCTTCGGTACCACTTTTGCGCTTAGCCATCGAAGAGGCCAAGGCCGAGCTCGGGTGGAAGGCCCTGCGCAATCGCGTCGAGGCCGCGGTTACGGTCTTGAGCGCCATGCAGCAGGTCGATGGGACCAGCGGTCACTTCACCTATTTTTACAAGGGAGGCATAGACGCATTGCTCATCGCTTATGCGGACGAGGCGCTCTCCAGCCAGCGCCAAGCCTTGGATAAGGCGTTCGGTCACGCGCCGCCATTCAAGGTGCAAGTCGTCATTGCCCCCGACGAGCGCGCCTTGGCCGATCTCTCGGGTCTGACCACCGAGCAGATCGAGCGCACCGGCACCGTGGGGGTGTCCAAGTACGGCCGCCTCCTGTTGCTCTCTCCGCGGCGCCTTGCCACAGGCTATCCCTGGCTGGAAACCCTGGCCCATGAGCTGACCCACGTATTCGTGTCCCGCGCGTCTCGCGACAAAGCGCCTATCTGGCTGCAAGAAGGCACGGCCAAGCTGCTGGAGCAGAGATGGAAGCAAGTCCTGATCGCTCCACTCGTTCCCGAAGAGGCCTACTTGCTCGACCGCGCGGCCCGGGAAGGGCGGCTCATTCCCCTGCGCCGATTGCACCCGTCCATCGCCCACCTACCGAGTCAAG
>JALOQD010000351.1 GCA_025453525.1 Myxococcota bacterium | reverse complement strand
GCGCAAAATTGCAGCTCGAGCAGGATTTTGGACGACGTGGGCCCTGCCGGAACACCGGCGCTTGAAAAGGGAGTGAGGTCTCGATGAAGGCGAAGAAGAGCACGGCAGTAGTCAAGGCATCGAGCTCGAACACCATGACCACCAAGGTGGTGCGTCCCAAAAAAGCCGTGGTGCAGCGTCCCAAGGACGCGGCCCAGAGCCGTCGCCACGACCCGACCCTCGGTCGCTACTTCCAGGAGTTGGCAGACCACGAAGTGCTCGACGGAGACGCTGAGACCATCGCCGCCAAGGAGATCGCGGACCTCGAAATCAAGCGCTGGAACATCGTCTTCGCCGACTCCTCTCTCGCCGGCGATCTGGTCGAGATTATCAAGCAAACCATGTCCGAGTGCTACGAGCCCGAGGAGATCGCGGCCATCCGTCCCCTGCTCATCGCGCTCAAACGAAAATGCACGTGCGCCCGCAACGCCAAGGGCAAAGACGCGTACAAGCGATGTGTCGACAAGCTCGCACAGAAAGTCTTCGACCTCGACGTTAAAAAAGATATCTGTCAAGCCGTGATGGCAGAGGTCAATCGCCGGGCGCAGGTCGCCAAGAGGTCCGGAAGGGGAGCCAGCCCCGCGAATCTCGGCGAGCTCAAAGCCCTGTCCTACACCCTCGATATCTCCAAGCACAAATTCATCCAGGCCAACCTGCGCCTGGTGGTCGCCATTGCCCGGCGCTACGATCGCGGCCAGATGCCCCTCATCGACCTGATTCAAGAAGGGAATCTCGGCCTGATCAAGGCCGTGGAGCGATTCGATTACCGCCGTGGCTTCCGCTTCTCCACCTATGCTTCATGGTGGATCCGCCATGCGATCGGTCGTGCGCTCGCGGACAAGGGCCATGCGGTCCGAGTACCAGTGCACGCCCTCGACACCCAGCATCGTTTGGCCCGGGCCGCCGAGGCCATCGGCCTCAAGCTGGGCCGGACCCCCACGGACGAGGAGCTCGCCAAGGAGACAGGGATCGACCGTCGCCGCCTAGCCCGCGTGCGAAAGCACCAAATGGTTCCGATCTGTTCCTTGGACCGCGAGATATCCGATTCAGATGATCGTCGCTACGTCGACCTTCTCTCGGACGAGGAGTGCAAGAACCCCTTCGAATCCACCCTGCTCAAGAGCTGGACCGACGAGATGCAGACCGTGCTCGAGGCCCTCTCGCCCATGGAGCGCACCATCATCCGCTGGCGCTATGGTCTGGACGATGGCGAGGAAATGACGCTCAAGGAGATCGGCGACCACTACAATCTTTCGCGGGAGCGCATTCGCCAACTCCAGGAGCAAGCTCTCAAGAAGATCCGCCGACTTCTGTCCCTCGACGCCGAAAAAATCTCCTCGGTCGCATTTCGGCCGAATTCGGGCGTTCGCTGCGTTGCTTCTCCTCGACGTATCGACGGATACGCCTCGTCGTCGCGCCTTGCGACCACACCGAATTCGTCTCGAACTGCTCGGTCGGAGATTCTTTCACAAGCTCTGATTTCTTCCCCCCTTTAAAAGCCTAGGCTTCGGCCTGCCATGAGCAGGGCGATTTGGCACTGGTCAGCCCCTGCCGACTGGTGTAAAAACAACGCCAATTAAACGACTGGAAGACATTTTTGTACTTGATGCAGGCCCTAAAAATTGAATCATCTGTCGGCTACCGAGATGTAACCGAAGGGGGCGGAGCCTGACCTTCACTCGCAGCGTGTACCGGCCGCTGTCTTTCGAAGGCACTGGCTACACCGCTCTCGACTTCACCGGCACCTCCACAGACTGCGGAGCCTCAATGCAAGACGTGTTAATTGGCAAAATCAATTGCAAAGACGCAAAGATCGTCGTTATTGGCATGGGCTACGTGGGGCTGCCCTTAGCCGTTGAGCTGGCCCAGTCGGGGTTCACCGTGGTGGGGGTCGACATCTCGGAGCGTGCCGTGGCGAGGATCAACGCCGGGGACTCCCACGTCGGCGACGTCTCGAGCGAGCGGCTCGGTCGCCTGGTGCGAGCGGGCAAGCTGCGCGCGACCACGGACTACGCAGCGGTGGCCGAGGCTGACGCCATTTCGATCTGCGTGCCCACGCCGCTCACCAAGACCAAGGACCCGGACATCTCCTACATCACCGCCGCCGTGGACGGCCTTTTACCCTATGTGCACGTTGGTCAGCTCATCGTGCTCGAGTCCACCACCTATCCTGGAACCACCGAGGAGCTCATCGCCGAGCGCTTCGAAAAGGAAAAAGGACTCAAGGTGGGAGAGAACGTATTCGTGGCCTTCTCTCCAGAGCGCGTGGACCCAGGCAACCCCACATGGAACACCAAGAACACGCCCAAGGTGGTGGGCGGCGTGACCCCCGCCTGCGCCGAGGTGGCCCGATCGCTTTACGCCACGGCTCTCGACAAGGTGCATATGGTGGGTTCTGCGCGGGAGGCCGAGACCGTCAAGCTCCTCGAGAATACGTTCCGCGCGGTCAACATCGGCCTTGTTAACGAGTTCATGCTGATGTGCGACAGGTTGGAGATAGATGTTTGGAACGTGATTGATGCCGCCTCGACCAAGCCGTTTGGCTTTATGCCTTTCTATCCAGGACCGGGCATCGGCGGCCACTGCATTCCCCTGGACCCTTTGTACCTGTCGTGGAAGGCCAAGGCCGTCGATTTCTACAACAGGTTCATTGAGCTCGCGACCGACATCAACGGCAACATGCCGCGGTTCGTGCTCCAGCGACTCGCGGACCTGCTGAACGACCGAGAAAAGCCGCTCAAGGGTTCGCGCATCCTCATCCTCGGCATGGCGTACAAGGCCAACATCGCCGATCTGCGAGAGTCCCCAGGGCTCGAGCTGTACCGTTTGCTGCGTCAAAAAGGCTGTTGGGTGGAGTTCCACGACCCCCATGCCACGAGCTTTGTGTCGTTGCTCGGCAAGACCGTGCTGTCGACCCCGCTCGAATCCGGCGTGCTCGAGACGTTCGACGCAGCGCTGCTCGTCACCGACCATCAAGCGTTCGACTACGCCGGCATCGCCCAGGAGGCGCGCCTTGTGCTCGATTGTCGCAATGCCTTTGCCAAACGCGGCGTGAGCGGGCCGAATATCGTCAAGCTGTGAGCGACGTCTTCATCCATCCCACCGCGATCGTGGACGAGCCCGCAAGTCTCGGCGAGGGCACAAAGGTTTGGCACTTTTGCCACGTGTCCAGCGGTGCGGTGATCGGGAGGGCGTGCACCCTCGGACAGAACGTTTTCGTGGCTTCCTCGGTGCGCATCGGCGACGGTGTGCGCATTCAGAACAACGTATCCCTCTACGACGGCGTGGAGATCGCGGACGACGTATTTCTCGGTCCGTCGTGCGTGTTTACCAATGTTTCAAATCCGCGGTCGTTTGTTTCGCGAAGGCACGCCTTTGAAAAAACAGTGGTGGGTCGCGGCGCCACCACCGGCGCCAACGCCACCATCGTGTGCGGCAACACCATCGGGCAGTACGCGTTTGTGGCGGCCGGCGCCGTGGTGAGCCGCGATGTGCCGGCCCACGCGCTCGTCATGGGCGTGCCGGCGCGACCGCTCGGTTTCATGTGCCGGTGCGGCGAGAGGTTGCCCTCGGACCGACGCTGTGCGGTGTGTGGGTTTGTCCTTGCAAGGTAACATGCAGGAGTCGATGCCCGTTTCATTGTTCGATCTCGTCCGTCTGCACGCCCCTTTGCGCGCCGAAATCATGGCAGTGCTCGAAGGGTGTCTCGACTCTGGCAGGTTCATCCAAGGGCCGGCAGTCGAGAAGCTCGAAGCCCAGCTCGCCACCACGTGTGGAACGCCGTTCGCTGTGGGAGTGAGCAGCGGCACCGACGCTTTGCTCGCGGCGTTCATGGCATTGGAAGTGAAGCCAGGCGATGAGATCATCACGTCGACCTACACCTTTTTCGCCACTGCGGGCAGCATCGCCCGGCTGGGCGCCAGGCCCGTGTTCGTCGATGTTCTCGATGATTCGTTCAACATCGATCCCCAGGCCATCGAGGCCGCGATTACGCCGCGCACCGTGGGCATCGTGCCGGTGCACTTGTTTGGGCAGTGCGCAGACATGGATGCCGTGCTCGAAATCGCCCGTCGTCGCGGTCTGTGGGTTGTCGAGGACGCAGCGCAGTCCATCGGCGCCGAGGACCGGGGCAGGCGAGCCGGCAGCATGGGCGCCATGGGCATTCTGTCTTTTTTTCCGGCCAAGAACCTCGGGGCCCTCGGCGATGCGGGCGCGGTCGTGACGGGTGACGCGGCGCTGGCGGGGAGGCTCAAGGTGCTCCGCGAGCACGGTTCGGTCCAAAGATATGCTCACGAGATTCTAGGCGCCAATTTTCGCATCGATGCGCTCCAGGCCGGATTCCTGAGCGTCAAGTTGCCCTATCTGCGAGGCTGGGAAGAGGGCCGTCGCCGCAATGCCGCGTTCTACCACGAGCACCTCGGCCGGCTTTCCTCGTTGCGCTTGCCATGGGAAGCGCCGAACAAACGCCATGTGTTCAATCAGTTCGCAGTGCGGACGCCTCGGCGCGATGCCTTGAGGGCCACCCTCGAGGCTCGGAAGATCGGCTGCGCGGTCTATTATCCCACTCCGCTGCACCTGCAACCCTGCTTCGGCGAGCTCGGCGGCAAACCCGGCGACTGCCCAGTGGCAGAAGGCATGAGCAAGGACAGCTTGGCCCTGCCCATGGACCCGCTCCTGACGCAGGACCAGCTCGCCTTGGTCGTGAGCGCGGTTCAAGAGGAAATGGCCCATTGACGAACTTCGCCCTCATAGGGGCTGCCGGGTTTGTGGCGCCGAGACACCTGCAGGCCATCCAGGACGTAGGCGGTGAGCTCGTCGCAGCCACAGACCCCCACGATTCGGTGGGGATTCTCGATCGGTTCTTTCCCCAGGCCCGCTATTTCCCAGAGATCGAGCGCTTCGATCGCCACCTCGAAAAACTGCGCAGACTCAGCGAGTCCGAGCGCGTGGACTATGTCGTCATCTGCTCGCCCAACTACTTGCACGACGCCCATGTGCGGCTCGCCTTGCGAGTGGGCGCTCAGGCGATCTGCGAGAAGCCCCTCGTCATTGCGCCCTGGAATCTCGACCAGCTCGCCGCCCTCGAGCAAGAGCACGGCAAAAGGGTGTGCACGATTCTTCAACTGCGCGTGCACCCAGAGCTCGTGGCCCTGCGTCAACGGCTCTCATCGGACGTCTCCGCGCGTCGGCATGACGTGGAGCTCACGTATGTCACGGGACGAGGGCCTTGGTACCACGCGTCCTGGAAGGGCAACGAGGAGCGGTCGGGCGGGGTGACGATGAACATCGGCGTGCATTTCTTCGACCTTCTGTGCTGGCTCTTCGGCCCCATCGAGGGGGTTGAGGTGCACGTGCGGGATTCGAAACGAGCGGCCGGTGTCCTCGAGCTCGAGCGTGCCCGGGTCAGGTGGTTCTTGTCTTTAGATCGCGACGACGTGCCCGAGGCACTCGCCTGCGCTGGAAAAATGACGTTTCGCTCGATCTCCGTCGACGGCGAGGAGCTCGAATTCTCAGAGGGCTTTTCCAAGCTGCATACCAAGGTTTACGAAGAGATTCTCGCCGGTCGTGGCTATGGCATCGAGGACGCGCGGCCCTCTATCGAGGCGGTGCATCGCATTCGCACCGCGAGCGTGCGCACGCCCGAGAAGGGGCAACACCCACTGCTGGCGTCGTTGTCTTGAGGGAAAACGGCATGGAACAAAACGCCAAGATCTATGTCGCCGGTCATCGCGGCCTCGTGGGCTCGGCCATAGAACGGCGTGTGCGGCGGGACTACCCCAACATCGTCACGAGCGACGTTGCGGATTTCGACCTGACAGACCCACGGGCCACGGATGCGTTCTTTGCCCGGGAGAAGCCGGTGTACGTCTTCCTCGCCGCGGCCAAGGTCGGCGGCATCAAGGCTAATGACACGTATCCGGCGGACTTCATTCGCATCAACCTGCAGATTCAGACCAACGTCATCGACGCCTCCTATCGCCACGGCGTGCAGAAGCTCCTGTTTCTCGGTTCGTCGTGCATCTACCCCAAGCACTGCGACCAGCCCATGAGAGAGGAGCACCTGCTCACCGGCAAGCTCGAGCCCACGAACGACGCCTATGCGATCGCCAAGATCGCGGGCATCCTCATGTGCAAGGCTTACAATCGCCAGCATGGAACGAGTTTCGTCGCGGCCATGCCCACCAACCTCTACGGGCCAGGGGACAACTTCGACCTCGAGAGCAGCCATGTGGTGCCAGCCATGATGCGCAAGCTCCACGAGGCCAAGGTCGCCGGGGCTCCGAGCGTAGAGCTTTGGGGCACCGGTACGCCTCAGCGAGAGCTCCTGTTCGTCGAAGACCTGGCCGACGCGCTGGTCTTCGTCATGAACCACTTCGAAGCGAGCCTCGATCGCGAGGACGAGAAGATGTTCCTCAACATCGGCACCGGCGTGGACGTGCGGATTCGCGAGCTCGCCCAGCTCGTGCAACAGACCGTCGGGTATCAGGGCAGCATCGCATGGAATCCCGCCATGCCCGACGGCACGCCCCGCAAGCTCCTGGACGTCAGCCGGCTCGCGGCCCTGGGGTGGAAGGCGCCGACCTCGTTGGAAAATGGTTTGAAGAAGACCTACGCATGGTTCCTGGAAAACGAAGGGACGCTGCGGAGGTGAGGGATTCCGGTCGACCGAGATTCGACGGAAGTGTGGGCCTCAATGTTGGATGAGGCGCGACCCCTTGCTAGATTCCCAACACTTAGTGTCTGCCCATAAATAAATGTCTGATTTCAGGCAGCAAGATGACATCTCCAGTAAGGCGCGACGACGAGTCATACTGGGGGTATGGCGAGGAGG
>JALOQD010000350.1 GCA_025453525.1 Myxococcota bacterium | reverse complement strand
GCGTGAGCTCCATCGAGCTCGCGCGCAGCGGGCAGGTGCGCACGGTCGAAGTCGTGAACCGGACCAAGAAGCACGAGCTGACGCGCCACGGCCGCCGAGCCGTGGACCCGAGCCAGTACACGGAGACGCACGAGCTGAAGCTCACGCCGCCGCCCATGTGGATTGAGCTGCCGCAAGAAGAGCAAGCGGCCAAGGTGGACGAGCACATAGCCCTGGCGGAGAAGTTTTTCCGCGAGCAACGCGAAAACCGTCCCTGCCTGGGCATGGACCTGGTGCTGGCCCAGAGCTTCACCGACCGCCCGTCCGAGCCGTCGCGTCGGCCGCGGATCAAGGTGTTCAGCTTGGACAAGGCCAAGGCCGAGGAACTGCTCGATAGTTACAAGCGCCACGTGGGTGGTTATCGGGAGGTCTACTACGGTTTTGTCAATGCCGCGCAAGCGGGCAAGAGACCCACCGTGGAGTGGCCGAGAGGCAGCTACCCACCCTCCTGCGCCGTGCCCATCGGCTAGGACTGGCAGCGAGAGAGAGAGACCCCCAAAGAGCCGACACTCCAATCGGTCAATGGCCGAGCTGCACCAAATAACCCACTGTTCGCGCCCAGATGAGCCAGCACAGAGCCGAGTCGTGCCAGACCGCGCCGAATTTCGGGGCGCCACATCACCCACCGCGCCCCCATCGAGCCCAGGACCGCAGCCAGGAAGCCTCCGTGACCGCCGACGCTGACCCTGCGAGCGGTACGCTCCCGGGAAACCGGGTGATATTCATCTGTTCCGTTTGGGTGGGAGTTGGTCCAGGGTGGGAGTTGGTCCAGGGTGGGAGTTGGTCCAGGATTTGTTCCAGCGCAGGGGTTCTCGCTCAGTCGCACCCCCTACAAATTCCTGCGTGAACCCTAAGGCTATCCATCAATCGCAGCCATCGTCTGCAATTTGCAGCATCCTTCGAACCGGCAGAGTTGAAACTGTGGCACCAACGCGCTTTTTTTGGGCCAGGCGCGGTTGGCATGGCTTTCGCATTTGAGCTGTTTTGAGCCGGCGACGCCGGTGAAATACCAACACCGATTCGGAGGATGCCATGCGAAGCACTGTCTCGAGGTTCGCGCTCTATCTTTGCGCCCTGACCTTCTTATCGTCCCGGTCCGCGGCCGAACCCTCGGACAACGCGTACAGCGGCGCCGGGCTGCAACTGCTCGTAGGCGATCATTTCGAGCCTCTGCCCCTCATCGAGACAAAGGTGCGCTCCCATATCCTGGGGTTCGTGTCCAAGACCGTGGTGACCCAGTCGTTCGTCAACCCCTACGACGGGTTCATTGAAGCGACCTACGTGTTTCCCCTGCCCGAGACCGCGGCCGTCCACGCCATGACCATGCGCCTGTCCGATCGCGAAGTGAAGGCCGAGATCAAGAGGCGAGAAGAGGCGCAGCGCATCTACGAAGAGGCGGTGGATGCCGGACGGACAGCCGCCCTGCTCAATCAGGAGCGGCCCAACATCTTCACCCAAAAAGTGGGCAATATCCCCCCTGGAGAACGCATAGACGTGGAGCTGACCTACGTCGACGCCCTGCCCTATGAGCGCGGTCTATCGTCGTTCGTGTTCCCCACCGTGGTCGGACCCCGCTACATTCCTGGAACCCCTCTTGGAGGCGAGGATCTCGAGCCCACAGGCCGCATTCCAGACACCAGCGTCGTGCCAGACGCCAGTGCGATCACTCCGCCAGCTTTCGACGAAGGCGAGCTCGGTCAGCACCGCATCGATATCGAGGTCACCGTCGATCCAGGGGTCCCCATTGCCGCCTTGCGCTCTCCCTCTCATGCGATCCGTATCGAAAAGAAAAGCGACTCTTTGGCCATCGTGCGCAACGACGCGAGCGATCGCGCGCCCAACAAAGACTTCATCCTGAGCATCGACCTACGCGGCAGCGGCCCTTCGCTGACCGTGCTCACCCACCGGCAAGGCGAAGAAGACGGCTATGTGACTCTCGCGCTGCAGCCGCCGGCCTTACCAGAACCGAGCGAGATCCTCCCCAAGGACATGTTCTTCGTGCTCGATACCTCGGGCTCCATGAGCGGAGTGCCCCTCGAGGCTTCCAAGGCCCTGGTGATCGAAGCGCTCAAGAACCTCAACCCGCGCGACAGATTCACCATCATGCGGTTTTCGGACAACGTCTCGACTCTCTCGACCAAACCGCTCCCCAACACGCCGCAGAACGTGCGTTCAGCCATCGAATACGTCAGCAAGCTTCAAGGAGAAGGCGGCACCGAGATGCTGTCGGGCATCGAAAAGGCCATTGCCGGAAAGCCAGAGCCAGGCCGAGTGCGCATCGTGTTCTTCCTCACTGACGGCTACATCGGCAATGACGACGAGATCCTCGCGGCTATCGCAGGCCGCAATCAAGCGCAGGCGCGCATCTTCAGCATGGGCGTGGGCAGCTCCGTGAACCGCTCGCTCTTGTCCAACATGGCGCGGGTAGGACGCGGCAGGCTCGCCGTGATGCGCTTCGACGAACCTGTCCTGCCGTATGTCCGGCGCTTCTACGACCAAGTCCGCAGCCCCATCCTTACCGATGTCTCGCTGGAGTGGCAGGGGCTCGAGATCTCGGACCAAACGCCCGCCATCGTGGCCGACCTCTTCGACGGCCAGCCACTCCTGGTCCACGCTCGCTACGAAGAGCCTGGCAAGGGCAATCTCGTCGTCAGAGGCAAGCTCGGAAACAAACCCTGGCACAAGGTCGTGCCCCTAGACCTGCCCCACGAGGCCCATCGCCCGGCCATCGCCAACCTCTGGGCAAGGGACATGATCCGGGGCTGGTCCGATGAGGAAGCGAGCCAACCCGGGAGTCGCGAAGATGAAATCGCGACGCTCGCCCTTGGCCACAACCTGCTCAGCCATTATACGTCCTTCGTGGCCGTGGACCGCCGCGTGGCCAGGCCAGCGACCGAGCCGCTCATTCCCGTGGCGCAGCGCCTGCCTCTTCCCGAGGGCGTCTCTCGAAACGCTCTGGGCGAGCTCTCTCGTCAGGAGATCCCGCCGGGAGATCCGTTCATCACAATTCATGCGCCAGTAGATGCACGCCGCGTCACTGCGTTCTTTCCGTTCGGTCTTGTCAAAGACCTCAAGCTCGACGAACAGCGCGGCGCGTGGCGCGGTCGTTTCCTCGTGCCTGCCGGCATCCCGGACGGCTACTACACCATCGTCGTGGCCATCGAAACGCACAGCGGCCTCATCACCTACCATGAAGAAGTGTTTCACCTCGACAGTGAGGGGCAGGAGATGATCATCGACTTCGACGACATCGAGCTCCAGCCTGGCAAGGCTCGCCTGTTCAGGGTCGACACCATCGAGGCCGCTGCCGAGGTGTACATCCACTGCGAGACACTCGGTTGGCGACGCGTGGCCATGGTCGCAGAGCCCGCCTCGCAGTCAGTGCGGTGGAACAAGTGGCTCAAAGTGAAGCGCGATGCACCGGCAGGACAGCACGAGGTGCTGGTGGTCATGCGCGATCTGGCTGGCAACCGCATCGAGCAGCGCGTCACCGTGACAGTAGCAGGAGAGCATCGATGAAAGCCCTCACCCTTGCCGTCGCGCTCGGGGTTGTCCTTTTCGCCGATGTGCGTGGACAAGCCGCAACGCTCCGCATCTTGGAGCAACATACGAATACGGCGGACGTCCGCGCCATCACTTCCTATGAGGGCGCGGTGTGGGCAGCAACCGGCGGCGGTCTGGTGGCTTATGATCCGCGAACCGGTCGAGAGGCGTTGCGAATCACGAGCGCCGACGGGCTTGCGGGCAACAGTCTGCGAAGCCTCGCGGTCTACCGAGGAGCCTTGCTCGTGGGCGGGGATTTCGGTCTGTCCGAGGTGCGCGCGAACGGTCTGGGGGGCGACCTGCAAGTCCGCGTGTTGGCGCAGTGGGCCGAACGCTACGATCCGGCCTTCGAAATTCTCGCTCAAGAACGACCCGAAGTGCTGCAGATGCAGGCTGGATTGCACGCTCTGGATGCCATGGCGAGCCTACCTCTGGGAAGATCCTGGCGCTGCGCAGCTCGCTCCCCATGGGGCGTTCTCATAGGCGCCATGGACGGCACGCTCCACTATCGACCTGGACAGAAGAGTCAGTCCCCTTCGACCCTTTTTCTCGGCGAGCCCGTCATGGCTCTGCGAGAGGATGGCCGAGGGTTCCTCGTGGCCACTGGAAACCGTTTGATGCGCTACGATGCAGGGCGGATGCAACCGCTCGTCCTGCGAGACGAAGCAGGCCGAACCTTCGAGATCCCTGCTACGGCTCTTGCCAACGATGAATGGGGAGAAGCGTTGATCGGCACTGCCGATGGTCGGCTGTTCAGGCTCGTTGGTGGCGAGCCCGACCTTCTGCACGACGGTCTTGAGGGTCGAATCACGGCGCTCACCAAGCTTGGAAAAGCGATCTTTGTCGGCACTGCCCACGCCGGCGTTTTCCTCATCGATGCTTCTGGCACAACGCGCTCGGTCCGAAAGGCCGGGGAGATCTGCGGGAACCATGTCACCCGCCTGGTCATGCACCGCGGCGCGCTCGTGGCCGCGACCTTCGATTCTGGGGTGTGTGCCTTTGTCGAGGGCATGTGGCAGAGTCTCGAAGGGTTGCCCTCGGAGTTCGTGCTTGGCCTCGCCAGCGACGGCAACGAGTTATGGGTAGGTACGTCCAACGGCCTGCGCCGGTTCGACTCGGGGTTCAATCCCATCGCCCTGTCAAACGATCGGACCCCTGCGCTGCGCGACATGGAAACGCTCGCGACCACGGCGATCGTGGCACTGGGAACGCGGCAGTGGGCCGTTTCCTACCTCCACGGTGTGGCACATGTGACGATCATGGGAGAATCCATTTCCGTGGAGCTCTTCAAGAATCGTGACGGCATTCCCAAACATCGAACCGGCCTGAGTGTCATGGGCCGACGTCTCGTCGTGGCGAGCGAGACCGACGGCGTCGTCCTGTTCGACCTTTCGACCAAGCGTGCGAAGCGGTACTTGGACCCAGTCCACTTGCCCGAAGCCTGGGTCACGGACGTCTCGACCGACAAAGGCCAACTGTGGGTTGCAACTTGTCAAAGCGGAGTGGCCAAGATCGCAGGAGAGGTCTCGACCTTCTTCCGCGCAGGAGATGGCCTGCCAGACGAGAGAGTGATCGCGGTGGCAGCCGACGCCTCTGGTCTTGCGTATGTCGCGACCTTGGGCGGTCTCGCGCTCATCGATCCAAGCGGCGCAGTGACCTCGTTCCGGTTGTCGCAAGGCCTGCCTGACCCGCGGGGCTCGGCTCTGCTGAAGGTGGGCAGGGGCCTGGTGCAGTGGTGGGTGCAGTGGTGGGTGCAGTGGTGGGTGCAGTGGTGGGTGCAGTGGTGGGTGCAGTGGTGGGTGCAGCTTCTCGTGGCTTTTCCAGCGACGTGCGGAGGGCACCCGGCGCGCTGAGCACGCCATCGAGGGCCCAAGCCTTGAACGACTCGGGCAGGATTCGCACAATTCCGTCAGGCACTTTGACCCCCACCACGTACATGAGCAGCGTGGAGCTCGCTCCCATGGGCACGAGCCGCCAGTAACCGCGAATATCCTCGAGATCGCTTCGATGAGTGCTGACCTGTTTGAAGGTGAGCGTCCAGTTCCCCCGATTCGGCGACATCTCCACATGGTACTGGACACTGACAATCGGGTGGCCCAGCTTCATCCTCAGAAGAGTCTTGGTGCCGAGCTTGGAAATCTCCTTGGTCTCATACGTGTTGGCAAATATGCGGGGATAGGAAGAATAATCCTGGATCGCTGCCCATACGGTTTCTGCCGAAGCGGGAATGACGGCCATGCCCGTGCCGCCGAAGTAGCGATCCTTGCCGTTGTCGGCGATAATCCGCTTGACGACTTTTCCTGCAGCCAGGGAGGCCTTCTCCTGCTCGGTCAGATCGAGCGCCCTTGCGGCACTGACCATGAGCCCCACGCACGCGGCGACCACAACAGCGAGCGCGCATGGAAGGTAATGTTTGCGTAAAATCATGAATCGGTCTCCTATTCAAAAAGCACAGCAGGCCATTCATAGACAAACCTAACAACCATACATAACGAAATGCGGTCTATTTCGATTCAATGCAAATTGCTTTTAACCACGATGATTCGCATCTCAACCCTTAGATAAGGTAGTATCTCGCCACAGAGGTGAAAAGATGACCTTGATGGAGTTGTCGATGATCCCCCTAGACAAAGGATCAAGCTTCTCGTCCTATGTGGCGCAATCGCTTGATATTATTGACAATAGCGGCTTGGCCTACCAACTGACACCCATGGGCACCGTGGTGGAGGGCGAGATGTCCGCGCTCCTTGCGCTCCTCGAGCGCTGCTTCAAAAACCTCGAGGCTCAGTCCGACCGCATCAGCATCAGCGTCAAATTCGATTATCGGGCAGGTCCTCGTGGAAGACTCACCTCCAAAATCGCAGCCGTGGAGCAAAAACTGGGCCGCGCCTTGGGGAAATGTTGAAGATGCGTTCGAACCAACCGATCGGAAACGCCGCTGTCGCGACGCTTCTCTTTTCCATGATCAGTGCGTGCGCCGCTGCACCCACAAACAAGCCCGCACATCCCGAGCCTCTGGCACCACCGCTGCCTCCCTCGAGCTCGCAGACCTGCGCCGAACAGGAGCCCGAGACCCGCGACGTGCTCTCTGCCACCGGTCTAGGAGCCCCGGTGGAGCTCGCGAAAATCACCGTCACTCCACCCGAGCCCCAGTCATTGCCCGTGGAGGTCAAGCCCAACGCCTGCGCTCTTTTTTCCGCGCTCGGTGGGTGCGGGGTCCGGTCCATCTCGATGCGCATCACAAACGCAGGAGCGCTCCACTCCCTGGACTCCATGTCTCGCAGCCACGCCCATGGAATAGCCTGCGCCGGGGCTAGGCCCATGACGGCCAAGGTGTGGCTGGAGGTGACCGAAGGCAGGGGGGAGGTCACGGTCACGCGCATCGACCTCACGCCAGCATCGGCGAAGGCTCTGACGAGCTTGGAAACGCCACCGCTCTCGGGCCCACTTCCCCTCGATGAAGCTGCGCAACTCATCGAGAAAGCGATGACCGACCAAGGGTTTGCACCTGGACATACCCTATTCTCCAAAACGATGAGCGAGGGGGATGCGACCTCAATAAACACTTCGATTCCCCATCAAACGTGCCTTTCTCTGCGAGCTGTGGGAGATCCCAATGTCTCTGACATCGACCTCGAGTTGCTCGACGCCGAAGGTCGCTTGCTCGCTGCAGATCGAAGGGCCATGCCGCTTCCCCAAGTAGGGCTGTGCGCCTTTGCGCCCTTGCCTTTGCGCGTCCGGCTGATCTGCATGCGCGGCAAGGGTGAGGTGCGACTCATCTCTCATTTGCTACAGAGCGCATCGGCCTCGAGTGACATCGTCGGCAGCATCGCCGAGACCCTGCTGCGCAACAAGCTTTCGTCAGTGGGTATGACCGAAAGCGTATCCCCGCCTCGGCTCGCGCGCGTCAAGCAAGCGCAGTGGGAAACCCAAGCAACGCTGGACGCGGGAAAGTGCCATGGCATCGCGGTGCTTTCGGAGTCCACGCTCATCGACTCGGTCGAAGTACGCAGTACCGACGGCACGGCCCTGGCCTCGTGGAAAGGTCCCTCGGACCAAGCGGTGCTCACAGTTTGCCCGCAGCATACCTCCGCGGTCACGATCGTCGCTTCGTGCGCCGGCAACCTGACGCCGCGGCTCATCTGGATGTCCACCAAAGGCGATCACTAAGGGAGAATTCATGCTGGAAACCGCATCCATGAAATTCGATCTCAAGGGACATGTGGTCGACGCTAGCCCCACCGCATGTCAGTTGTGCGGCATCCCGCGCCAGGAGATGCTCGGACACCAGTTCACCAACTACCTCATCAACGAACACCGTACGAGGTTGGCGGTCGAGATAGCGGCCCTCGCCGATGGGCTCGAACGCCATGGACGGATGGACGGCACGATCCAGGGCAGCGACGGTATCGGCAGGCGCCTGGTGTTGATGCTCCAGCGCGCCAGCACGGATGACATCGACGTCATGGTGTCCGTACCCAGCCGTTCTGGCACGCCTCATTCTTGGATTCGCGCCGGCCTCGATGTCAGCCACTTGCTCCCGTTGTCTCGTCAGCTCACCAGTCTATCGCGGCGCGCGCTCGACAAGGAAGAGTTGCTCCGCGGCGCCTTGACCGTAATGATCGAGGCCACCGCTGCCACGGGCGGCGCTGCACTGGATTGGTCGCCTCGACAGGGTGAACCACCGACGATGACCCAGGGGTTCTTCGATGTGAATTTTCTCCAAGGGCTCTTTCGGCCAGCCATCCTCGCCCGCCTCACTCGAGGCGACGTC
>JALOQD010000349.1 GCA_025453525.1 Myxococcota bacterium | reverse complement strand
ACGGCCGGCTTGCAGCACTGGATGTCGGCCGGACGAACAATATCGATCTGGATGTTGTTCGTGCCTTCCGCCGGAGCGGTCTGGGGGAGGCTGACGCGGGCCGCGCCGGTCGCATCGGTGCGGACCGTCGTGGTGGCGCCGGTGTCGAACGACGCGCCGGGGCCGTCGAGGACCTGGTAGGTGACCTCGTAGCCTTCCAGCGGGGTGCCGTCCGAGTGCCTCGTCACCATGGTGACGAACTCGTGCGTGCTGCCCACCGGGTTGGTCGCCGGCGGCGGGCACTGCCACGTGATGTCATACCACTGCTTGGTGGCGAAGACCTTGTGCTTGGACCAGTCGTAGATGCCCGGGGCATAAACGACCATGTTCGTCTCGCCTTCGACCATTGATCGTCCGTCATCCGTTTTCAGCGCGCCGCTGCAGTACACTCTGCGAGTCCAATCCAAAAACATGGAGTTCGAGGGCCCGGACACAGACCCTTCGACAGACACCGAGACGGGCTCGGACACTGAGACAGCGGAGCATTCGGGCACGACGGTCGCCTTCCGCGCCAATCCAGGTCTCAAGGTCGCGAGTGTCGAGGTCATCCGTTCCGACGTTCTCGAAGCCACGGTTTTAGTCTATCCAGAGGCATTCACCCGCAGCAGCGCGATGGTTGTGTCGTCGAAAGGCAAGCAGGCGTCGGCACGCGTCACTGTGAGAAATGGGGAAGGGGTTCCGTTCTTGGACTTGTCTCCTGGCGCTGTCCAGGCCGACGCTGCGCGTCAGAAGATATGGATGCGCGCCGTGGACTTCTCGCTCGAGGAGCTGCAGTCGCTGACCTGCCTGGAAAACGGCTGCACCATCGATTCCTTCGAGGTCGTCCACGTACCGAGTAAAGCCGCGGACGACGGATTTTTTTGGATTGCGCTCGACAGTGCCGCCCTGGACAGCAGCGTGACCACTCTCCCGATTCGCGCGGTGACCAGCGAGGGCGTGGTCTTTGGTCGATTTCGTCTGATCCATTCTCTCCAAGAACAGATCGATTATCCGCAAGAGAAGTACATCGAAGCACCCACGGGAGTTGTGAGGCGCGGCGATACACGCCGCTCCTTGCCACTGCTGATTCATGGCGCGACCTTCTCGCTTACGACCTTGCCAGAGGTCAGTTTCCCGCCGCGCAGCGGTGTGACGAGGTCGCGCGAGCCTGAGCTCAGCATTGGATTGAAAAAATTGTTCATAGAATACAACGTCGCTAAAGACGCCCCTCTCGGTCCAGTGACGGTCACGGTTGAAAACCGCGGGGCGACCTATGAGACCGATATCATCGTCGCACCTTCGGGAAACGGGGACGAAAACCTGCTGTCCTTTGGACAGCGTGTCGTTTCTCGCGAGGATGGGCGCGCGACCGTAGAGCTCACCTCCAGGTCCGTGTGGGATTCCTCCCAGACTCCAGCCTTTGAATTCGATGACCCTGGCGTCTCTCTCGAGGGCTTTGAGCGCATCGACGATTCGAACGGGCGAGTCACGCTGAGACTCGGTCCAGGCGCCCGCTCCACGGAGTCCGTGATGTATGCGAGTGGGCCGGCAGGGAAGGCCGCCGCGTCCATCAGGGTATACGAGCCGCGAAAGCCCATCTTTTTGGCCCCCAAGACGCCGCTCGTGGCTCTGGCCCGAAGTCAGGGGAAGATGTCGTTGCATCTGCGCGCGGTGAGCGAGGATTGGCAGTGGAATCCAGAGGGATGCTACCTTCCGGAGGTCATGGAGGGAATCGGAGTGGACGTTTCCGCCGGACGGGTGGATCCGACCGATTCGAAGACCTTGGTCGTCGATTTCAGTTTGCTCCCCACAGGTCCGGGCGGATGGTTGGGGATCGTCGTTCCGATGGGCGATCGCCTCGGCATCGCGTACGTCCAGGTTTTGGGCGATGACCAGAGCCTCTCGATGACCTTCGAATCGCCAGGTCTCGTCGCCGGAGATCGCGATGTGGAAGTCACCGCGGTGCTCCCCGAGGCTTTGGATCTCACCGATGGCCCTGTCGAAGCTTTTTCCGAAAACCCCAATCTGTCAGTTCGCATCCCGCATCGCGTCTCGGCGATGGCGCCACTGCGCGTCGACGTGGCGATGGGGGCGCCTGCGAGCGTGCCGGTTTTCGTCCGCGGGACAGTGGGAGCTGCTGTCGGTATCATGCAAATCGAGCCCCTAGCCAACGAGCACTGGGTTGACCCACAGTCCGAGTGGGTATTCCTGCAAGCGGAGAGAAAGACGATAAACTTCGCGCCCACAGCCTTTCCAGCGGTCGCGGCGTTCTATCCGAGCGGCGAAAATCCCATCGACATCACGCTGGCGAGCGCCGAGGCCGCTCGACCTCTATTCGACACCCAGCCCATCTCGCCATCGTTGACTTCTTTCGTTTTCAATGCTGCTCAGGCGAGCTTCTCGATGGACGTCAAAGGAGCTTCCACTCTGGTGGGCCGTGCGCTGGTTTTGGATGCACCGGCTCACTCGGCTTCGATGCCCATCGGTCCTGGCGATCCTTGCGCGCAGCCTTTTCTCGCCCGGGGCAACCTCAAAGGCGCGTTCGACTCTCACGCCTATGTTTTCACCGAGGCGACGAGCTGCGAGACCGCCTTTGTGGTTGTGGCCCGTGATGCCTCGAATCAGCCGTGGGTCACCCCAGATACCTTCATCGAGCTGCGAGGACCGGACAACCTGCCGCTGCAACCGGCCATTTCGTCGGCGGGTTGGCCCAGCGGGACGAAGGCCGATCCCACGCTCTACTGTCCGCTCATCGGCACCCAGCTCGACATCGGCACCATGGCGGTCCTTTCGACCGAGCTTTCTACCGCGGGCGAGTATTTGCTGAACGTCAGACGTCCTCAAATCATCCGGGAGATGAGTCAGGTTCCCGGCTCCGCGTTCATCGAATTGGAAGGCAAGCCCGGGAGCTCTACCGACGGGTTGGTGCTCGAAGTGTTCGACGCGCAAACCGATGTACCTCTGGCCTCTTTGGCGCTTCCCTCCGCCCTCTCTCAGTTCCCGGACGATGGTCTCCTGGTCGTGGCCGGAGCCGGAATGAGCGAAGCGGATATCGTTCACGAAGTCGGTGCTTTGCCCGCGGCCGGGGGATTCGCCGTTGCGCTCGTTGCCGATGGGCTGTTGATCGACGCCGTCCAAGTGGGGCAGACCCAGGGAGGTTCCATGGGAGAGGGGACACCGCTCGAATCCGACTCCGGGGCCTACGTCTTTGCGCGCGTGGGCCGGATCGATACCAATGACAATAGTCGGGATTTTATCCCTGTCGCGCTGGCCACGCCAGGAGAGTAGAGGCGCTACTCCAGGCTGCGGCGCTTCTTGACCTGAGAGAGCACGCGTCCGTACTCGATCTCCCAGTCTTTTGTGCCTTCCTCGAGGTTCTTGATTTTGGAGCGGACTTCTTCGTCGATTTGCTCTTCAATTTCTGTATGGCGCTTGAGAATCGGCCGAATCTTGCGCTTGAGGTCATGGTCCTCGGCAAAAATCTCGTCGACGAACTGGCTGTGCATGAACGCCCGGATGATCTGGTCCATGATGTAGTCGAGCGCTTCGTCGCCCACGACGAACCGCGCCTTTTCCGCCAATTGGCGCTTGACCTTCATGTGGGCAGAGAATGGCATGCTGCGCTTCTCGCAAAGGTCCTTGGCTTGGTCGGTCAGCTCGCGATCGGTGCGGATGTATTCCTTGAGCACCGCTTCGACATCGAGCTCGACCTCGGAAGGGGAATCGGTTTCGATGTCTTTCTCATCGACGAGCAAACGAGTGACCTCGCCAGCGATGAGCGACACCTTGCCTGGAAAGAGCTTCATGTTGCCAATCCTCTCGAAACGCCGCCAAAAAAGGCGTTGGGGCAGCCGCGGCCGGCAGTATTGCCCGCCCTGCGCAAGATTGTCAATAACGAGAAAAGCGAGAAAGGTGTGTAAAAAATGGGGCGAAAAGGCTAGGGCCCCTTGGCCTGGGCCTGCGCCTCGTACTTGGACGGGCACTTGGTGAGAATTTCACTGGCGACGAAGAGATTCGAGGATTTCTCGAGCACTCCGTGCACCACGAGCTCCTGGCTGTCCTGCATGGAATCAGGCAAAACGCCGCGGTAGGAGATCTCGAGGGCCTGGCCCTGTTTCGTCATGGTGAATCGGTATTCGTCGGTGCTCGCGTCGTGGCGCAGGGAGCCTCTAGAGAGCACGCCGTTGATGCGCACCGGCTTGCCCTCGAAGCGGGCTCTTTCCGCCAAGAGCTCATCCACGGTTTTGTAGTAGACCATGGACTCGCCAAAGCTCGTGAACATGAGATAAGCCACGGCGCCGATTACGAGAACGGCGCTGGCGATGGCGGGCAGGGTTTTCTTGCGATTCATGCTGACCCTAGTGGCGGTGGATGACGCTGTGCATGATTTGGCGCGTGGTCACGAGCCGCTCCTCCGCGGACATGCGGGCGAGCTCCTGGTTGAGGTTCTCATCGCGCTCTTGTTCGAGCAGTTCGCAGACGTAGTTGATCACGCTTTCGGGAAACAGCCCGAAACGATCATACATGTCGCGGCGATCTCGCAGGAGCCTGGCGCAGGCCACGCACGAGCCGGGCAGGGCTTCGAGCCGGGAGAGCAGCGCCTTGTCCGAGAAGATGTTGCCCTCGACATAGGTGCGCTGAGCCAGATCGATGGTGCCAGTTTGGGTCAGCCCATACTCCGCCGCGGTGGTGAGTCCAGCGAGGAGAAGATGAGAGTGCGCCGAGCCGTCTGGCGAGCGGATCTCCACGGTTTGCCGTCCGCG
This sequence comes from Myxococcota bacterium, assembly GCA_025453525.1. GTDB lineage: Bacteria > Myxococcota_A > Polyangia > JAAYKL01 > JAAYKL01 > JALOQD01. The sequence goes on along the minus strand of JALOQD010000349.1, from coordinate 740 downwards.
GCTATCTTTGTATTCAGTGGTCTGTTGCGGATTCACCATGCGGGACAGATCCGAGCTCGCGTTCCAGCCCAGCGGTACACGGATGAGGGCCGAGCGATTGGAGTGGCTCCAACAGATGCGGGTCGGCGCCTCCTGATTGGGTACGAGTCGGAGAAAGGCCGAGGCCACGGTGTTGCCGAACGCCGATAGCGTAGAGGCGTAATGCACGAGGCCACCCACCAGGCGCAGGGCTTCGTCCGACAAGGTGCCATCGGACCTGGTCATCAGGCTCTGGCCGTTCTTGACCACCTCCATGTGCACATGGAGCCCGTTGCCAGCCACGCCCTCTTCGAGCTTGGGCGCAAAGGTCACGAGCATGCCGCGGCGATAGGCCACGTTGCGGATGACCCACTTGGACAGAGCGAGGAAGTCACCCATCTCTTCGATAGGCCGCGTGAGGAATTCTATCTCGTGTTGCTCGGCCCTCTTGCCCGAGAGCAGAGGTTTGTCAGAGCGCACCGAGTCGATGAATCCCACCTCGGCATGGGCGTACTTCACGCAGCCCGTGATCTGAGCGATGATCCGCACCATCTCGTCCACGACCTCGCCGCTCTTGAAGAACGGAGAAGAGGTGTGATAGCCCGCGTTGCGCGAAGGCGCGAACAGCTCGGCTCCGCCCTCGCTGATGATGAAGAATTCGAGCTCTCCCAAGGCCCACAATTGCGTGCCGGTGTTGGCCTGGAATCGCTCGTGAGAACGGC
>JALOQD010000348.1 GCA_025453525.1 Myxococcota bacterium | reverse complement strand
CCTTGACGTTTCGCTACGCCGTGGCCGCAAATTCGAGGCCTTGCGACGTCCTCATCAACGGCGTCAATGTGGGTAACGTCCCATTTACTTCCACAACCTCGTGGACCACATGGAAAACGGTCTCCATCACCAAGGCCTTGAAAGCCGGCAACAACACGATTCGCGTGCTGGCGAGCACCAGCGCCGGCGGGCCGAATCTCGACAAGCTGAATCTCGTGGTCGGCGATGCCTGCCCCAGCGACCCCAACAAGACCGAGCCGGGCATGTGCGGCTGTGGCGTTGCGGACATCGACAGCGACAAGAATGGAATTCTCGATTGCCTAGAGACGAGTGACGAGCTGAGCCATTACCGGCAAGAAGATTGCCGAGACCTCGGCTCGATCAACGGAGATTCCGTGGTGCCGTACTACCGCGTGCGCATTGAGTACGTGTCGTCCTGCAATTGGTCCACGCTCAAGTTTGCCGAGCCCCAAAAGGTTTACAAGGTTCGGACCATGTCCACTTCTGGTGTGGCCACCAAGGCCCTGGCGGAATACGACGGCATCACCGTGAATCAAACCTCATCCAATGCCAGCGCAGGCAAAAAGATCACCGTGATCGCGGATTATGCTTTGAGGCCCGCCGCGATCAATGCCCCGCTCCTCCTCAAGCTGGGCAAGGGAACGACCGGTTCCAGCACGATCCGCGTCTCCACCATCGTGAACGGCAGCGCGCGGCTCATCCACGACGTCACGCACACGAGAGAGGCGCAAATCCAGGTGGATCTCTCGTCCCTAAAGGGCGTTTCCCCCACGAACGCTCCCATCGCCAAGGTGCGGCGCATGGCCTTTGCGCTCTACTACCCCTGGTACGAACTGAGCCGGTGGGATAGCAAGGAGTTGAAAGACAAGCCGCTGTATCCCTACGACTCGAGCGATCCCGTTGCCATCAAGCGTCAAATCACTCAAGCCAAGACCGCTGGCATCGACGGCTTCATTTCCTCGTGGTGGGGACCGGGTTCCAAAACCGATCGCAACATGGCCATCGTCCTCGACGTTGCAAGCCAGAACAATTTCTTCATTGGGATGTTCGTGGAAACCAACTCGATCATAAAAGCCGCCAACAAAAACTGGTCGCAGGTCGAGAATGAGCTCGTCCGCTGGCTCGAATTCTACGTCACCGAGCACGGAGATCACCCGGCTGCCATGAAGGTGGACGGCAAGCCCCTCATCGTCCCGTGGGTCACCTGCACCGTGCCTGTGGCAACCTGGAAGAACGTTCGCAGTAGAATGAAGGCACACAACCTCGAAGCCACCATCCTCGCGGATTGCAAAGAGCCCGAGTATTTTGACGTCTTCGACGGCGCCATTGGCACAGATGCCAACACAGGAAGAATCATCCGATACCACGCCTTGCTCGCAGACTCGCCGTCACCCAAAATTTGGATGAGCAACGCCATGCCCGGTTTCGACGAACGCCTGATCGAAGGTCGCGTCAATCCGCGTTATTACGATCGCGAAGACGGTCAGTACTTCAAGCGACAGCTCAACACCGCCTTGGAAGCGAGTCCCCAGTGGATACGCCTCTACACATGGAACGAGTATCCAGAAAACACCCATATTGAGCCGTCGAAGAACTTTGGCGACAAATATCTCAAGATCGCAGGCGAGTACGTGCTGCCCTGGAAATGTCAGAAGTAGACCCCAAGGGAAACGAGTGGGTCTTTTTAGTACGTGTAGAACCCACGCCCGGTCTTGCGACCGAGCCAGCCAGCTTCGACATACTTCACGAGCAGGGCGCTGGGGCGGTACTTGGGATCGTTGAAGCCGTCGTGCAGCACGCGGGAGATGGCCAGGACCGTGTCCAGACCGATGAGATCCGCCAGGGCGAACGGCCCCATGGGGTTATTGAGGCCGAGCTTGATGGAGGTGTCGATGTCCTCCACGGTGCCGATGCCTTCCATGAGCGCGCTGCACGCCTCGTTGAGGTACGGAATGAGCAGGCGGTTGACGATGAAGCCCGGGTAGTCCTTGGCGATGGTCGTGGTCTTGCCCCAGGCCTTGGCCAAGGCGACCGTGTCGTCGAAGGTCTGGTCATCGGTCTGCAGACCGCGGATCATCTCCACGAGCTGCATGACCGGCACGGGATTCATGAAGTGCATGCCCACGACCTTGCTCGGGCGCTTGGTGGCCGCGGCCATGAGGGTGATGGAGATGGACGAGGTGTTGCTGGCCAGAATGGCCTCCTTTTTGCATGCCTCGTCAAGCTTCTTGAACAGCTCGATTTTGAGGCCCACTTGCTCGGTGGCAGCCTCGATGGCGATGTCGACGTCTCGCAGCTCGGCAATGGCGCTGACCGGCTTTAGGTTGGACACGATCTTGTCCATGTCGGCCTGGGTCATCTTGCCCTTCTCGACGGTCTTGGCCAGGCGCTTGGCAATGCCGTCTTTGGACTTCTGCGCGACCTCGAGGCTGATGTCTGCCATGAGCACTTCGTGGCCAGCGGCGGCCGCGACCTGACAGATGCCAGCGCCCATCTGACCTGTTCCGAGCACGCCTACTTTTCCTATTTTCATGACTGGTTCTCCTCTCACACTCTCTCGACGATCAGGGCATTGCCCTCGCCGCCGCCGATGCACAGGGTGGCTAGGCCGTACTTGGCCTTGTTGAGCTCGAGCACATTGAGCAGCGTGGTCAGGACGCGGGCGCCCGAGCCGCCAATGGGGTGGCCGATGGAGATGGCGCCGCCGAGCGGGTTGACCTGGGCGAGGCTGAGATCGAAGGCGCGCATGGCCAGCAGCGTCACCACGGCAAAGGCTTCGTTGACCTCCCAGAAGTGGATGTCCTTGGCCGAGAGCTTGCCGGCCGACAGCGCGTTCTTAATGGCCGTGACCGGTGCGACCGGGAAGCGTTTGGGCTCCACGGCGCCGAAACCCCACGACACCACGCGGGCCCGGGGTTTGAGGTTGTGCTTCTTGACGGCGTCCTCGCTCGCCAGCACAAACGCCGCGGCGCCGTCGTTGATGGAAGAGGCATTACCCGCCGTCACGGTGCCGCCGTCCTTGTTGAACGCTGGCTTCAGGGCGCGCATTTTCTCTTCGTTGAAGACCTTGGGGCCTTCGTCTTGCACGAACATCATGGGCTCGCCCTTTTTCTGGGGGATCGGCACCGCGACGATCTCGCTCTTGTTGAGGCCTTCGCTCGTGGCCTTCTGGGCGCGGGTGTAGGATGCCACGGCGTAGTCGTCCTGGTCCTTGCGGGAGACGTTCTCTTCCTTGGCGGTGAGGTCGCAGCACATGCCCATGTGTATGTTGTTGTACACATCCCACAGACCGTCGTTGACCATCATGTCGATCATTTGGCCATTGCCCATGCGATAGCCATAGCGGGCCTGGTTCAGGGCATAACCAGCCATGGACATGTTCTCCATGCCGCCGGCGACCACGGCATCGCACTCGCCGAGCGCCAGGGCGCGGCTGCCCAGAATCACCGTTTGCAGGCCAGAGCCGCACACCTTGCCAATGGTGTTGCAAGGAACGGAGACGGGAATATTGGCGCCGAGCGCCGCCTGACGAGCTGGAGCCTGACCCACAGCGCCGGTGAGCACCTGGCCCATGTACACCTCGCCGATGGCGTCGGCCGGGATACCGGCGCGCTTCACGGCTTCGGCAATGGTGATGCTGCCGAGCTTGGTGGCGGGGATGGTGCTGAGGGTGCCGCCGAAGCTGCCCACCGCGGTACGGGCCGCAGAAACGATGTAAACCTCTTTCCTCGTCGTCATGGCGCTCTCCTTGGTCAGGTTGGCTCTGCTTTTTACTTCAGAGGCTGCAGAAGATATCAGAAAGCCGCAGGCCGCATATGATTTATGCCAGGGTCTACCGAAGTGATGGGCAAACGCCTCGAGCGCGTCGTCTTGGGGCGGCGCAGGCTCTGCGGCCATGGATTTACACTCCATCTCGTTTCGCTGTAGGTTGGTCCGGCGATTTCGCGCTCAAGGACGCGCGCGCGGTTTTCGATTTTCTTCTACGAGGAGCTCCGATGTCGAACGACGAGTTCAAAGGTTACAGGGGCGAAGCGCTCTCGGTCCTCAAGGAGTACGCCGCGCCGGTCTGGAGCGACGTAACCATCGCTTCGGCCCGAGGCGAGTTCAAGGGCATCATTTTGCCGCGCAGCGAGACCGATGACGAGCACCACATCGTGCTCAAGATGGCGAGCGGCTACAACGTCGGCGTGCGGGCCTGCGACGTCCAGGCGATTACGAGTCACGCCCGAAAAGAAGCACATTACAAGATTCCAGAAAAGGAATTCCCCTACGACCCCCAGAAGTCCAAGGTCGTGCTGCTCGGCACCGGCGGCACCATCGCCAGCCGCCTCGACTACCGCACTGGGGCCGTGATTCCCGCGTTCTCTCCAGGAGAGTTGTTTGGCGCCGTTCCCGAGCTCGCGGATATTTGCAACATCGAGACCAAGAAGCTCTACGCCGTGTTCTCAGAGAACATCGGACCCGACCATTGGATGGGCACCGCAGCCGAGATCTTCAAGGCCATCGAGGGCGGCGCCGATGGTGTGATCGTGGGTCACGGGACCGACACCATGCACTACACTTCCGCGGCGCTCTCCTTCATGTGCCAGAATCTGCCTGTGCCCGTGGTGCTCGTGGGCTCCCAGCGCTCGAGCGATCGACCGAGCTCAGACGCTGCCCTGAACCTGCGCCACGCCGCGACCGCTGCGTGCATGGGCCCCATCTCCGAGGTCATGGTGTGCATGTTCGGCCCAACCTCGGACGAATACGGCCTTCTGCACCGAGGCACTCGCGTGCGCAAGATGCACTCGTCATACCGCTCGACCTTCCGAACTCTGGGCGATCGGCCGTTGGCCAAGGTCTGGCCTGGCAAGGTGGAGCCCCTCACCGAGGACTTCGTGCGCCGGGACCGGAACCGCAAGTGCACCCTCATGAACAAGTTCGAAGAGAAAGTCGCGATCCTTTACTACTACCCCAACATGCAGCCGGATATCGTCGAAGCGCTCATCGACAACGGCTACAAGGGCATCGTGATCGCCGGCACAGGCCTCGGCCACGTCAACAAGCCGCTGTACCCCGCTCTGCGCAAGGCCCACGAGAAGGGCATCCACATGTTCATGACCGTTCAGACCCTGTGGGGTTATGCGCAGATGTTCGTCTATGACACCGGTCGCGACATCATGTCCTTTGGCGTCGTGCCAGCCGCCAACATCCTGCCCGAAGTCGCCTACGTCAAGCTCGGCTGGATACTCGGACAGACGCAAGACCCCGAAGAGGTGAGGCGCCTCATGCTCCAGCCCGTCAATCACGAGATCACGGAAAGAGAGCCCATCGACGGCTACCTCGTCATGCAAGGGGGCCTTCCCGAGATCGACTCGTTCATGAAATCGGTGAGACGGTAGCTAGTGCCTCATCCCGAAAGTCCCGTTTCCAGCATCCTTCTCCAAGGCTGGTTGAGTAGCCGGGGTCAGTTTCCCAACCCCGGCCCTCGCCAGATCCGTACGTGGACGATTCGACCATACGGCTCTTCCGTTGATACGGCTCATGG
>JALOQD010000347.1 GCA_025453525.1 Myxococcota bacterium | reverse complement strand
CCGACCGCCCGTCCGAGCCGTCGCGACGGCCGCGGATCAAGGTGTTCAGCTTGGACAAGGCCAAGACCGACGAGCTGCTCGACAGCTACCGGCGCCACGCAGGCGGTTATCGCGAGGTCTACTACGGTTTTGTCAACGCCGCGCAAGCGGGCAAGAGACCGACCGTGGAGTGGCCGAGAGGCAGCTACCCACCGTCCTGCGCCGTGCCCATCGGCTAGGACTAGCGAAGCGCCCGGGCCCCCCCCCAACACCGACACCCCCATCGGCCATGGGCCGAGCTGCGCCTAGCATCCAGCTATCCGGGCTAAGATGAGCCAGCACAGAACCGAGTCGGGCCAACTGCGCCGAATTTCGGGGCGCCACATCATCCCCCGCGCTCCCATCTAGTCCACGCTCGAAGCAAGGACGCCTCAGTGATCACCGACGCTGAGCCCGCGAGCCGCAGGCTTCGGAAAAGCTGCGTGATATTCGTCTGTTCCCTTTGGGTGGGATGGGGTGTGGATTTCTCGACCAGCCATTCCCCTTTGAAGTCGACGGTTGTGTCGCGACCTTAAGAGAAACGTCACACCAATGGGTCAGGCGGATAGGTCACTCAGGTCACTCACACGAGAAGGGAGAGGCTCAACCAGAGGACTAGCCCGCAAAGGCATAGTCCCCAGGCGAGCGTTCGAGCACGCGGAACGTAGGCGAGCACGAGCCCTTGTTTTTTCCCGGCTCCCGCGCACAGCGCCGCGGCTCCGAGGATCCAGGCTCCAAAGCTCAGCACGAGCAGGAGGGTCAGCGGTGTCGAGGGATCGGCTGGACGGGCCACGGTCGCGCTCGCTTCGCTTTTTGTCATTCCCATGGATTGCCTCAACCGGACGATCTCGGCATTGGCCTCTTCAAGGGCTTTTTGGTTGGGGACCACGAGGTGCCGAGTGGCGAGCACGCTTCGGCGCAGAACCTCCCAGGTGAGGAGTGATTCGTCGACGTCGCCGCGCATCTCGGCTGCCCTTGCGAGAATGGAGAGCTCTTCGAGGGCGCGGCAGGGGTACGGGCTCGCCGGCACATAGGCCTTGGCCGCGTCCTCGAGCTCCATTCTGCCGACATCGATATCCCCCGATGCCACGGCCGCGAGTCCGGCTCGAAGATGTGCGCTCGCCTGGAGCAGCAGGCGAACTGTGAGCGCCCCGACGAGCAGACCAATGCCGAGCAGCGCGATCGCCGCCATCTTTGCCACTGGCTCGAGCAACGACCCTGCCACTAGACGAAGTCCCGGCGCTCCATGAGAACCATGGCCGCGATGATCAGAGCCGTGGTGTAGGCTGCGCCGTAGGCGAGCGTGGAAGCCATGTACCCGCTTTGTACGAACTGCCCATGCACCGTAGCCCAGGCTCCTTCGACGAGCTTGCCCGAAGGGTAAAATAGGTTGAAGTTGGGGATGACTGCGGCCGTGCCGTTGAGCAGTGGAGCCATCGCCTCCATTCCCTTGCGCTGCGCAAGGGCTGACAAAAACTCGGCATTGCGCCCGGCGACGAACAGACCGAGGCAGAACAGACCCGACAAGAACGGGCTGGAAAACGCCGTGAAAAACATGGCCAGGGCGATCATCAGCACGGTCTCGGCACAGACCAGCACCATGGCTGCGGCGATACCGGCCGAGGGAGATCCGCCCTGTGCCTTGATCACGATGAGCCAAATGATGGTCATTAGGCCGATCTGCACGAACATGGTGGCCACGAGCCCGAGGAACTTCCCCAGCACGTAGGCGGAGCGCGAGATGGGCCGAGACAGGACGGTGTACAGCGTGCGCTTTTCGATCTCCTTGTGGAGCAGCGTAATGCCCAGAAATATGGCCATGAGCACCGAAAAAAACGAGATCCCGGCCATGCCGATGTCGATGGTGGCGCGGACCTCCTCGTTGAGCGACAGCTGACCGATAACCAGGCTGAACAATATCAGGCAGACCGCGAAGAACAGGAAGCCGTAGAGAATCCGGTCTCGTACGGCTTCGCGGAAGGTGTTGCGAGCAACGGCGAGTACTTTTTCCATGGGTGATCTATAGCAAAAAACACGGGTCAACGCACCTTTGCGAAGAGGACATCCTTGCGTAAAAGCGCATGGTAGTCCAATCTTACAGCCCACACGCGACCACTCGCGCACAATGATCGAAATGAGTATCGAGCACCCCATCGCCTTTGTCATTTCCGGTGAAAAAGCCCGGCAGCGGTCTGTCTGCGGCGTCCTCGAAGCCTTGGGCTGCGAGGTCCGCTGCTTCGATGATGCTCTATCTGCCATGGCCCAAGTGGAGCGGGAATCGCGCCTGTCGCTCATTGTGTCGGACATGCTTCTCGATGGGCTCGATGGACGTCGGCTCGTGCGCATGCTGCGGGCCTCTCAAGTCGAGAAGGTGTCGGAAATCCCGATCATCCTGATGTCCAGCCTCGTGAGTGGGGATCCGGCTCGTCAGATTTACGACCGATTGTCAACAGACGCGGTGATTGGGCTGCCGCTGGATGCCAGAGAGCTCGAGGAGACGGCACGCGCCCTGCTCGCCGATCTTCCCGCCGGCCATCCCCCTGTGGCGCTCGTCGTAGATGAGATCAAAGCCCTGGCCACGATCATCGGCTCGGCCCTCCGACAACGCGGTTTCGAGGCCATTCTCGCGAGCGATGCGGAAAAAGGCCTGCAAGAGCTCGGATCCCGGGCGCCGGACGTCGTGGTCTGGGACACCAACTGCCGTCTCCCAGACGAAAAAGAGCTTCCCGATGCTCTCTGGCGAGCGGCAGGCCACGCCGCGATTGTGCTCACCACGTCTAAACCCACGCCCAAAGAGGCGGCCGCCTTTTTGGTCCGTGGCGTGGAGCTGTACCAGCCCAAGCCCTTCGACCCCCATGTTCTCGCCGATCTGTGCCTGGCGATCCGCCGCGAGCGCGCCTTGAATCGAGCCGCGCGCCTGCTCGAGCAGCAACGAGAGCACGAGCGCCAAATGGAGGAGCGGCTCGCCGGCATTCAGAAGCTCGAGGCCATCGGCCGTCTCGCCGGTGGGGTTGCGCACGATTTCAATAACCTGCTTTCCGGCATTTTGGGCCACACCAGCATCCTCAAGCTCGATGTGAACGAAGACACCCAGGCCTTTGAGGCGGTCCTGACCATCGAGTCTGCCGCTCTGCGTGCCGCGGAGCTGACACGGCAGCTCCTCGGCTTTGCCCAGGCTGGCAAGAACCGCGAGACCCCCTGCGACCTCCACCAGATCATCCAAGAGGTCACCAACCTCCTCGGTCGCACCATCGGCAAGGAGATCCGTATCGAGCTGGAGTTGCCCGGCCGCAGCCCTCTGGTAAAGGGCGATCCCAACCAGCTCCAGCAGGTGGTCCTGAACCTCGCCGTCAATGCCCGCGACGCCATGCCACAAGGAGGCGTCCTGTCCATCAGCGTCGTTCGCGCCGAGCTCTCCGAGGGCCAGGCCAAGGCCATCGGTGAGCTGAGCGGCGGTCCCCATGCTCTTCTCGTCGTCTCCGATAGCGGCGCTGGAATGCCGCAAGCGGTCCTGCGCCGCGTGTTCGAGCCGTTCTTCACGACCAAGGAGCAAGGCAAGGGCACGGGGCTCGGCCTCTCCATGGTGTACGGCATCATCCGCAACCACGGCGGCGCCATCGCCGTGACCAGCGAGGTGGGACAAGGGACGAAATTCGAAATCTACCTGCCCTTGGTCGGCGAGGCCGAGAGCGACGGCCGCCCTCGCAGAGTGCGAACCGAACCAGCGCGAGGCAGCGGCACGATCCTCGTGGTGGACGACGAGCCGGTGGTCCGAAAAAGCGCCAGCCGCCTCCTGCGTCGGCTCGGCTACGAAGTGCTCACCGCGTCAGGCAGCGATGAAGCCTTGCAGCTCTATGCGAGGCGGGATCCGATCATCGACCTCGTCCTTTTAGACCTCAACATGCCGGGCATGGACGGCCATCAGTGCTTCCTCGAGCTTCAGCGCCTCGACCCCCAGATCAACGCCGTGCTCTCCACCGGCTATGGTCTGGATGGCAAGGCCGAAGCCGCGATCCAGGAGGGCATGGTGGGCTTTCTCCCCAAGCCCTACAGCATGATCGAGCTCGCCGAGGTCGTCAGAACCGCCCTCACTCGACCTTCCCGACCGGATTCGAGCGAGTGACCAGTCAAACGAATCCTGTCGGGTAAAGGGCTCCTCCTTTTCAAGGGGGAACCCCCAATTTGAACCTGTCAAAGTGGGCTGGACGGAGCATTAGTGCTCCGTCAACTCAAAACAGTCGGGTCGAAATGGCGATTTCTTCCTTTGAACAAAGGGGGCCAGGGGGATTGTCGGACTTCCGAACTCAACGAATGGCGTGACGAATGGACGTGAAGAAATCCCTCCTATACCCCGATGTTGGCCTGCGTCTTCTCACACGGTGGGATGCGCACCCCGCTCCCAGTGGACCAACCACGGTCCGTGATGCGGCGAAAGGAATGGCCCACAACCTCGGGGGCTAGCGTCAGATCGATACAATGCTAGGGCGGCTTGGTCACGAAGTTGCGGTGCGGTGCCAATAACGTCTCGTGCTCGCCGTCTGGTCACCGCGGCAGAGGACGAAGCGCATGAGTTAGACGCAAGACGATCAGAGGAACTGGTCAAAAGCGCTCCCCTGGGAGATACCCAGAATCCTGTGAGCTACATTGACGACCTCGGGTTCAGTCATGCTCGAAACCATATCTGCCGCAAACCTTGCCCAAGCCGAAGGTTCAGAGCCTGCCTGAAGTGTCTGCTCAAGCACCTCACGCCCACGAGGGGGAAGCAGGTTTTTGTCATCGCCTTTCGCAGCGTTGTAGTAGAAATGGAACAGCTCTCTAATAAGGCGCTTCTGCCCCTGTTGCTGCGTGGCCAAAGCAGGGTGCAGAATCATGAAATGCCAGGTCATTTCTTGGAGCATGAAAATTTCTTGCCTAAACGGTTCTGGAAGAAACAATCTGTTTCCTGGCGGGTTATTGGGGCACAACTTGGCTGCTCGAATGTAACGTCCAATGAGTGAGGAAGTGAAAGCTCGTAGCTGCGCCCTGTCGCCGCGAAGACCTCTGTATGGATGGGAAATCGAGCCCGCCTCAAAAAGCCGAGTGAACGATTGCCTCAGGGCTTGTTCGCCTCCGGGGAGTTTGTCGGCCCGTCGGGTGAAGACCCCGGTTACAAATTCCTCCCCTTCATCGGCCAGGGAAGGTCCACCGCTGTCCACTCTAATCAGCCGGTCGAGTGGTACCATACCTGCCCTGTAGAAATCCTCCAGATCATGGACCGCATACGATATGTCGTCGGCGGTGTCCATTATTTCAGCTTCGACAGTTCGGGCATTCCTGCTGTTGGTACCCAATGACTGCCTTGCCCAATCAAACTCCTCGCTATCTTCTGAATACGCGCCCCATTTTCTTGGTTTGCCGAATCGATGGCGGTCGTTCCATTGCCATGGGTATTTCAGAAGTGCATTCAAACTCGCGCGGGTAAGGTCAAGACCTAAGGGCTCACGCAAAAATAACTTCCCAGTTTGGGCAGCCGATGCATCTCGTCCAACGGCGTTGCTCGTCCAGTGAATACCACCAGTATTCCCTCTCCTCG
>JALOQD010000346.1 GCA_025453525.1 Myxococcota bacterium | reverse complement strand
ACTACATCAACATGACCACCCCAACCTACACCATGGTCGCCTGCGGCTTTTTCGAAGGGCAAAACGGCGTCTGGGCTGTGCAGAACTTCAAGTGAGCGGCCCCCAAACTCCCGCTGTCTCAGCTCACCGTGTCCCCAGGCAAAACGTCTCCATCGAAGGTGGCCACCGAGAGGCGGTCCTCTCCGCTTCCGGCGAGCACCATGCCTTCGGACATGCCGAACTTCATCTTGCGGGGCTTTAGGTTGGCCACGACGACGACCTTGCGGCCGACGAGCTGTGCGGGCTCCGGGTAGGCAGCGCGGATGCCAGCGAAGATCTGGCGCAGGGGGCCTTCTCCGAGATCGACCATGAGGCGCAAGAGCTTGTCCGCTCCTTCCACGACGCGCGCCTCGCGGATCACGGCGACGCGCAGATCGAGCTTGGCGAGGTCGTCGACGGTGATCTCGGCAGGAGCGGTCTCGGGTCGCGCGGCTTTGGGCTCGGGCTTTGGCGCGACCTCTTTCTTGGGCGCGGGGATGGGCGCGGCCTTCTCCTGTCGCTGGTTGGCTCGTTCGACTCTCGCCCAACCGTCTTTCAAGGTGACGGTGCGGTTGAACACGAGGCGTTGTCCTGGCGCATGGTCGAGGCGATCGGCGCAGAAGTAGCCGAGGCGCTCGAACTGATAGCGGGCCTCGGGTGCTGCGTCTGCGAGAGACGGCTCGAGCTTGCAGCCCTTGAGCACCTTGAGGGAATCGGGGTTGAGGTGTTTGGCGAAGTGCTCGCCCTCGCCCAGGTCCAAGGGATCCTCCACCTGGAACAGGCGATCATACAGCCGTACCTCGGCATCGACGGCATGGGCTGCGGACACCCAGTGAGAGGTTCCCCGAACGATGCGGCCATCGGGGGAGCATCCTCCACGAGAGTTGGGATCGTAGGTGCAGCGCAGCTCCACGACCTCTCCGGTCTTCGGATTCTTGATGACGTCGACACAGCGGATGAGACAGGCGTAGCGCAGCCGGATCTCTGCCCCAGGGGCCAGGCGGAACCACTTTTTGGGCGCCTCTTCGCGGAAATCGTCTTTTTCAATATAGAGAATCTTGGAGAACGGCACCTTGCGGGAGCCCCACGATGGATCCTCGGGATGGAAGGGCGCATCGAACCACTCGACCGCGCCCTCGGGGAAGTTTTCGATGACGACGCGGAGTGGCTCGAGCACGGCCATGACTCGAGGCGAGGAGTCGTTGAGGTCTTCGCGCACCGCGTGCTCTAGCAACGCCACGTCGACGATGCTGTCGCGCTTGGCCACCCCGATGCGGTCGCAGAATTTGCGGATAGAGGCGGGTGTGATGCCGCGGCGGCGCAGGCCACAGATCGTGGGCATGCGCGGATCGTCCCAGTTGGCCACATGTCCATCTTTCACGAGCTCCAGGAGCTTGCGCTTGCTCATGACCGTGTAGGTGAGGTTGAGCCGCGCGAACTCGATCTGTCTTGGGTGGCAGGGCGTGCTCACGTTTTCGATGAACCAGTCGTAAAGAGGCCGATGATTCTCGAACTCCAAAGTGCAGATTGAGTGCGTGATGCCCTCGAGGGCATCTTCGAAACCATGGGCCCAATCGTACATTGGATAGAGGCACCACTTGTCTCCGGTGCGATGGTGGGACGCATGCCGGATTCGGTACATGATGGGATCTCGCATGTTCATGTTGGGTGAAGACATGTCGATCTTGGCTCGAAGCACATGTGCGCCATCTGGGTACTGCCCAGCGCGCATTTTGGCGAACAGCTCGAGGTTCTCGGACACCGAGCGCTCGCGATAAGGGCTGTGGACACCGGGCCTGTTGAAGTCGCCACGCATTTCGCGGATCTGTTCGAGGGTCGAGGAGTCCACGTAGGCCAGGCCCTTTTCGATGAGCTCCACCGCGTACTCGTGCATCTTTTCAAAGTAGTCGGAGCCGAAGAACCGCCGCTCTGCCCAGTCGAAGCCCAGCCAACGGATGTCTTCTTGAATCGAGTCTACGTACTCTTGGTCCTCTGTGGAGGGGTTGGTGTCGTCGAACCGGAGGTTACACGTCCCGCCAAACTTTTGCGCCAACCCAAAATTGAGGCAGATGGACTTGGCATGCCCAATGTGCAGATACCCGTTGGGTTCTGGCGGGAAGCGAGTGGCGATCGCGGTGTGCTTGCCGCTTTCGAGATCCTCCCGGATGATGTCCTCGATGAAATTCGACGCCTCGCACTCTTTGGCCAAAGGCTCGCCGCAGCTGCCGCTGCAGGGGTTGGTTTCGCTATCGCTCATGTGCTTCACCTCTTCAAGGTTCTGGCTGGCCATCGTGATCGGCGCGCCTTTTGTGCGCCAGAGCCAACCGAGAAGGGAAGTAGCAGAACCCTGGGTGCCTGTGAAGCAGGTGATCCGCATTGCCGTCTTGCCGGACGACAGAGGGAGGTTACACTAGAGGCAATCCACTTTTTCTTGGGAGCGCCGGCTGCCGTTGCGCTAGGAGGCCCATATGGGTGATCGATTCGATGAAACTGGGCGGATTAGGATTCGCGAAAGTCGTCCTCCGATCGATAGTTCAACCGGGGTGGTGATCAAAAAGGATACCCTGCTCCTGCGTCAAGCCTTCTGCCATGCCGGCCATTCCCTGGTGGATCCGAACAACCCTCGATTCGATGGCGAACGCGGTATCAAGCTCCTGTGTGTCGGGAAGGCTGGGCGGGGCGTCGTCTACCTGAGCCCATTCCACAAGGACCACCGCAAGCAGCTCGAAGCTCCGGCCTTCGAGGACGGCGAAATCGTACGCCTGCTTTGTCCACATTGCGAGGAGGCACTGCCGGCTCTCGCCCCCCACGATTGCAACGAAGGGGCGATGTACGTGTCTCTTTATCTCAATGCCAAGGGGGACATTCACCATTCGGCGAGTGTGTGCAACGCATGGGGTTGCTACGCGAGCTTCTTGCGCCTATCGTCCGAGGTCATCACCGATCTGCGCGCCTCGCTCTCCCAATTTGGCATGCCCTTCTAAGGTATTCCCCATTGATTTGAATAATTTAACAGAAAAATGGGTTGACGATAGTCTTTTTAGTCATTACATAGGAAGCGCTTTTGCGCCCCGGATGTGCCGGTGCCATAGAGTAGATTGAATGGCAGGCTCGTTGTAAGAATAGTCTTCGGGCCGCGTTATTCCTTGATGAAGCATGGGTCGTAGCATATGAACAGCTCGAGGATAAGGCAAAACCTTCCGCCGACAGGGAACTCGGTAGACAACGAGCAGGAGAACCTCCTCGCGGCGCAGGCTTTAGTCGGGTCCGTTGTTGCGGGCAAGTACCGAGTAGTCCGGCTGATCGGCGACGGCGGCATGGGCGCGGTGTTCGAGGCAGAGCACACGGTGCTGGGTCACCGGGTGGCCATCAAGATGATGCACCGGAGTCTCGTTGCCAATGAGGAGGCCTTTCACCGCTTCCTGCGTGAGGCACAAGCCTGCGGGGCCTTGGAACATCCCAACATCGTGGCAGCACGCGACTTCGGGGTCGACGACAAAGAGAACATTTTTATTGTGATGGAGCTCTTGCGGGGTGAGTCCCTGGGAGAGTTGCTCGAACGGCGGGGCCCTCTGCCCCTCGAGCGCAGCGTCGCCATCGCCCTGCAGATGCTCAGCGGTCTACATGTGGCCCATGCCGCTGGCATTGTGCATCGAGATCTCAAACCGGATAACGTCTTCCTTTCGCTCAATGGACGCGGACACCAGGAGGTCAAGCTCCTCGACTTCGGCGTTGCCAAGTTCCGGGACCGGGAAGAAACGAACATGAACCTCACGAGGACAGGCACGGTCATCGGCACGGCGTGTTACCTGTCTCCAGAGCAGGCGCGAGCGCGCAAGGACGTGGACTGTCGCGCCGATTTGTGGTCAGTGGGCGTCATCTTGTACGAGATGCTCAGCGGTCAACGGCCGTTCGAAGGTCTAAACTACAACGACACGTTTAGCCGAATCCTGCTCGATTCACCGCCACGACTCGTGGTCCTGGCTCCCCATGTTCCCTCTGCCTTGGCCGCCGTCGTAGAACGAGCGCTCCGCAAAGAGCCAGCTGAGCGGTTCGCTTCGGCCTCTTCCATGCTCGAGGCGCTCAGTGCCGCGATCTCCTATGACAAATCCTTGATGTCGAGCCAGGTCCGACAGGCTCTGCAGCTCGGCGGCGACGTTTTAGGGTTGTCCGAGGACAGTGAAATAACCAAAAAGATGCGCAGACCGGACAGCTCCAACAAGCCCGTGATAAGTCTTCCCACCTTAATGGAGGCCATCGACTCGGTTGTTCCGCAGCTCCCCACGCCTCCTTATGTCCGCCGTCGCCGCATGTTGCTCGCTGGCGGCGTGGCTGTGGCCGGCATCGCCTTTGTCACGGCGATGGTGCTTTGGCCACCAGAGCGCCTTGCGACGTTAGAAACTGTCGTGAGCGCCTCTTCGTCCGCCCAAGCGGCAGCAGTCCCTTTGGCCGTGCCAGATAGTGTGGTTCCAACGGCGTCCGAGGCCCCAAAGACAGTTTGGCTAGAAGTCAGCGCCTTGCCCAAAGGTGCGGTAGCGCAGTTGGATGGCCATCGGATCGAGCTTCCCTACCACCAGGAAGCAGGGTCCGAGCCACACATCCTCCGCGTATTCGTCGAAGGTCGCGAGGCGTTCGAAGTGGCCCTCGTACTGGATCGCCACCAAGTCGTGGAGTATCGCGCTGCCCCCAAGGCCAAACCGAAGCGATCGTCGTCCAGCCTGTTAGAACCCAACCCAAAAAGGGATCCTGTGTTCCTGAAAAATCCATTCTAGCAGCGCTGCTGTTTTTCGATTCGGCTGCCAACCCTAGCTTCTATTGTAGACAATCCCAGTCGAGACGGCATAATGGGTCGCCCTGCGACCTGCCTCGGCAGGAGCTAAAAAAAAGCCGGAGCGAACAGACGCGGAAAGGAGCCCTGGACATGGAGCGCATGTCTTCCATCGAGCTGGCCATCAAGAATGAATCGTCCGAAATGGAGTACTATCTGAATGAGTCGAAACGCTCGACCAACCCCGTGGCCAAGGCGCTGTTTGCGACCCTGGCCGAGGACGAGAAAGAGCACATGACCCGGCTTCGCGGCTTGCACGCGAAGCTCGTCGGTAGCGGTTCCTGGCCCGAGAACGTGGCTATCGAGGTGGCTGGCACCAACATCAAGAAGGTGCTCGAGGCCGTGCCACGACAGTACGGCTCTGAAGAGGACCACGACGATGATGATTTGAAGGCGCTGCGAAAGGGCATCGACTTCGAGACCAGCGGCGCTCAGTTCTACGCGGATCTCTCTGCGAAGTGCAAGAATCCCCAGGAAGCCAAGTTCTTCAAGTTTCTCGCCGGCATCGAGCGCGAGCACATGCTTTCGATCCAGGACTCTCTGCTCTTCCTCGAGGATCCAGCGGGCTGGCACGAATCCCACGAGCACATTCATCTGGACGGAGTCTGAGCTTTCTCTCGGTGGATGGAGGAAAAATATACGCAATGTTCCTCGCCGCCACCTTCGGGCCCTGCGCGCCTACTGTCCCGGTTTTGACACCCTGCTCACCCCCAAACTCGCTGCCGAAAAGCCCTTAAATGGCTTCCGTCAG
>JALOQD010000070.1 GCA_025453525.1 Myxococcota bacterium | reverse complement strand
CTAATGTAATAGAAGACCCTTCGAAAACCGATATGGAGGCCAGCATGGACAAGGCCGATGAAATATCTAAAGACACTCAGCCTGGAGAAAAAGCGAGCATGCAATCTACGGCCGGACAAATCTGCACTCTGATAGATGGCTACGGAATTGAAAAGGCTAGAGAATGGCTTTCTTTGGAGAAATTGAATACTGCCATTTTGAAGTTTTCTACCATTTCATATTATGTTGAGGAGGCAGATGTTGACGATGATGGCAATAAGATCATCCATATTAATGTGAAAATACTTCAGAAAAAACCACAAAAGGCTCAATATGTTTTTGGAAATAACGAATTAAATGTAACTTTTGCCGTGAAAGACGACGAATCCTCGAATTCCAGACTATTGCATTTCAAAACATGGTCCAACGGAGGGGATAGGCTTGCGGAATCTAATGTTAATAATGGCTTTTCTTTTATCGAATTTGAAATATCTAGCATGTTATCAATCAATGGAAAAAAGACGGTTATTTTGCGGACAAATCAGGATGAGGCAAAGCTTATTGCTCGTGCCAAGACCGGTTGGGTTTACGCCGAGATAAGAGCAGGCGGAGGAGACAAGAACCATTATATTGCTATTATGGAAAAGCCAAACGGCGACTCCGAGGCATTGTTGTTCTCCGATAGCAGAAAAAGAAAATATTCGCTGACGGAGATCGTTGGGGAATTGTGTGGTTCCCAGGATACAGGTTCGAATGAACCATAGTTGTTTTGTAAGTGTTAACGCCCACTTTGACATCATAGCGTCGTGCCGAACTGACATCGAACGATTCTGAGGAGATTCTCGGGTTGACGTCGTAATTCTTAGCCGTTATCGTCATACCGAGAGTCAGTTTTTCACCGAATTGACGTCGTCGGTTTCGGTCCAAGCCCGCTTTGCCGAATTCATGTCGCACCGAGGAGCTTGCCGAAATATCGGCTCAAGCCAACGAATACCGCATCGAAGCCTTCTCACCCTTGGCCGTGATTTGATTCTTCTCGCGCAGCGACTTGAGCTGCAACCCGATATTGCGGGACGGCATGCCCACGTGCTTGGCGATGATCTTGGCGGAAGACCAGGGGTTGTCTTTGAGGAAGTCCAATATGTTTTTGAGGAGGTCGTCTCGCTCGGTATTGGTCAGGCGCTTGCCAGAGCGCGCCGTGGTTTTTACTGAAACGCTTTTTGCCGCGCCGAGCATCCGAGACAGGTCGGAGAAGCGAAGGCCTGTGAACCAGGTATCCCAACCCTCGGACTTCGCCTCTTTCATGACTTCGTCGATGGTGGTGTTGGAGTTGGCCAGCGAGGAGATTTTGTCTTTGAAGAACTCCACGCGAACCATATTGGCGCCGCCGAGTTTCTTCATCATGAATTCGAACATTTCGGGGGTGGTCTGCAGTTCGGTCATCAGAGTTTTCCTTTTCATGTGCTGGGGCGACGTCTAGTTTGGACATCGTGCGCCGAAAATATGATTCTGGCTTGTTAACATCAAACAGGACGTCTTGCCATAAAAAGGTGCAAGGTTCATGGGATCACGCGAATTCTAGTCTCGAACGGACAAAGACGCGACATATTATGGCGGTGGCGACGCCGAGAACCCGTTTCATGGCAGGCAGACCACGGAACGCCACAGGACATGGCAAGAGTACCGATGGCAAATAGGTTTGACGGATTGACAATAAACCTCGATGTCGACAGTCTGCGATCCGCTGGAGGCCGACGGCGGCGGATATTTGGACTTTGCGGGGTGTGGAAAGGGCATTCCGAATCGAATGTACAAGGAGTAAGGTCACCCTGCAGCTGACAAACCGTGGGTAATCCCCGCCAGCCGCGACGAGCACCGATATTGTTAACATTTGGTTTGAGTGGGCGACTAATGAAAGTCTTTTATTAATTTCGGGAGGTAACCGACATGAAGTTCGTGGCACCTATTTTGTTGTGCGTCATCGGCTTGATCGCAATCGTTGGTTGCGATTTTCGAGGCAAAGACGAAGACGAGACTCCAACCACCTCGGAACAAGAGACCTCTACTGAGACTCAGAATGAGACTGACCCGATGTCCACAGAATCGGAGTCCCAATCACCGAGCACGGAGGAGACGAGCGAAACCGAATCGCAGAGCGCGACCGTGGAAACCGAGAGTCAGACGCAAGGTAGCGACACCATTGCCGCCGCGTGTGACGCCCTCGCCGACTGCGAGTGGCAGTACGATGACTGCGTCGAATTCACGAACCCCGATGACAGGGAGTGCCTTTCCCTAACCCTCTGTGGGGGCACCAAGCTCGCCACCAGACAGGAAGCCTGTGACATTCAATGTCCGTTGGGGGAATGCCAGATCAGCCAGGCCATCGAACATATCGACAGTGACACCGCAAGTTTGGACCTGTGCGCCGAACCAGGCGAACTCCGCTGTCGCTAGGGGATATGGGTGAATTGCGGGATGGCATGCCCACGTGCTTGGGACATGTAATCTTCGCTGAGTTCAGTGGGTCCTGACCCGGTACGGGTCCGAGCAAGTTGAAGATGGCCGTGCCCAATGAGTGCAAGGGCAAGAACCCGTTTCTTACCCCTCGCGGAATGCATGAAACAAATGCGCTTTATGAGCAGACCACCATGGTCTGGCCCTCACCATAAGGGACCAAGCGTCGGCCCGAGTTTTTCAAACGGTCTGGGAATGGAAGGGTATCAAACGGTCCGCTACCCCTAGCGGACAGAAATGGTCCTAGAAGCCACACCTGCTGGTGGCCCAGTCCGTCTCACCCCTGGCTCTCAACCGTGTCGTCTTTCGGAACGACCTTGCGCTTGCTCGCGACATTCTCGGGGGCGGTCCGCTGCTCTTCGATGCCGAGTAACGAACCGATGAAAGACGAGAATAGAAGATCGTCTCCGGCACAGTCCTGCCCGATGTGCCATCGGTTAACCGTTGCTTGAGTGGTCGGTCCACTCATTTCTCATTTCGCCTTGGTCTGTGCTCGCTTGGAGGATTCGTGCTATCCGGAGCTCGACGCTCTGCCGCTTTTGGGCTTGAATGGAATGATTTTCGCCTTCCTCGAGCTGGCGACACCCTCAGCCGCTTTGCGCAGTTCTTCGATCCCGAGCGGAGCGTACACCTTCTCGGTCACACGGATCGTGCTGTGACCAAGGAGCTTGGACGCGAGATGCAGGCCCGCTGAGCGCGCCACCTCAAGGCCGAACGTGCGCCGGATGTCGTGCTGACGTACACCTTCAATGCTGGCGTCTTCGATGAGCCGATACCACCACCGCTTGAGGTCAGCGCGTGGCTTGAGGGGGTCCTTGCCGGCGATGACGTAAAGACCTACGCGCGGCAATTCTGAGAGCATCTTGGCGATGTCGCGAGTCAGCGGCTTGATCTCCGGTCGCCCCCCCTTTGGTTTGGGCAGCCTCCAGGTTGCGTTGTCCATGTCGTCGATGAAGAGGTCTTCCCACTTCGCTTTCAGGATCTCGCTGCGCCGACATCCCGTGGCCAGCATGAAGACAAAGCCCGCACGCACATGCTCGAGGTGTGGACGTTCTGCGCCGTTTTCATCGAGGCGGTACTTCTTGGGCAGAGCCTCGACGGCGGCCACGAAGCGATTCATCTCCTCGGCATCGAGCGTGCGATCCCGCGGCGGGTTCTCGGGGAGCGGCTTGACCTTCATCGCCACGTTCTCAACGATAAGGTTGCGTCGCCATGCCTTCTGCAGACAGGTACGCACCGAGGCTAGAGCCCTATTGGCCGCTACCTTGCCGCGCTCTTGTTGGGCAACAAAGAAGCGCTCAACGTCATCGACTGTGATGTCTTTGAGTTTTCGATTGCCCCACACAAGCCTTGCCCGGCCGAGGTAGTCTTTGTCCGCATAGATGCCGCTCTTGCTCTTTCGAGCTTCTACGTCCTTGAGATAGATCTCGACCCACTCGTCGAAGGTCTCGGCTGCACGCTCCTCACGCCGTGTTTGGAGAGGGTCGACCTTGCAAGCGATTTGTCCCCGCAGCACGTTGGCACGAGATCGCGCTTCGTCGACGGTGATAGCACCGTATTCCTCGATCTTCATTCTACGAAGCTGCCCGTTGTGGCGGTACTCGAGGAAGAAGGCTTTCCGACCGGTCGGGTAGACCGTGATGCCAAAGCCTTTGGTGTTGCTGTCGTAGTGGCGTTCGCCGTTCGGGTCCGCGGCGGTAAGCTTGTCGATCACCGTCTTCGTCAGCTTTGTTTTTGCCCTGGGTTTGCCTCTCGTCATGCCTGTCTCCCGTCTCTCTCCCGTCTCATTTTACGCGTTCCCGTCTCTCTCCCGTCTCATTTTGCAGGGTATACCCATCAACACTACGATGCAACACAGAATGGCTATTTCACTATTATTTACATTGTTTTAGGATCACTCATCAACGCTCATGGCCGATCCGTCAACACCCGTCACACCATCATGTTCCCTGACTGGCAGTCAGGAGGTCAGCGGTTCGATCCCGCTTAGCTCCACTAATCATTCCCGCAGGTTAAGTTAGTTTCACGGTCGCGTATCCCAGCGATTGTGGCAGACCTGTGGATGGTCCACACGACAGGCTACGCTGGCACGACCTCCGTCCAATACTCCGACAACAGCTCAGCCTGCTGCAACACCGTGTTTGTCGCAGCCGCCTGCTTGTCTGGCGGATAGCCGGTGGAGGGCTTGTCGGTCATCGTAGGATTGACTCCTCTGTCGGCCCCAACGGACGCACGTTCGGGTTCTCTCGGTCGAACGCCCACTGCAACGGGTTGTCGGTGATGTACTTACGCATGCGATGCAGGGAATCCTCATCGCGGATGATGTGTTCGTAGTAGTTGCGTTGCCACAATCTCCCCGGGAATGCGGACCAATCATTTTGTTTCACACCGACAATGTACTGATCGGTGGTCATCGATTTGAATGCCCCAACAACATCCCCCAATGTCGGTTTCGTCCTCGTCCCGTCTGTAGGGGCAGGCCTTGTGCCTGCCCGTTGTTCAAGGACACACCGTTGTTCAAGGGCACACCGTTGTTCAAGGGCACACCGTTGTTCAAGGACACAAGGGGCACCCACAAGGGGCGCCCCTACGTCGCGTTCGGGCACGGTGTCGCAATCGGTGAAAACAACGACGGCGTGGAAATGGTTCGGCATGACCACGAATTCGTCGATGTCGATCGACGGAAAACGCGCCGGCAAGGTTATCCAAACATCCGCAACCATCCGCCCCGCGTCGTTCAGTCGCATTTCCCCGTTCAATACATCGCCAAACAGGCACGAGCGGTCCTTGGCGCAGATGGTCACGAAATACGCCCCGGACTGCGCGTAGTCGTAGCCGCGTAGGCGGATAGAGCGGCGGTATTGGTGGGTGCGGATCTGCTCGGTGGTGGCCGAATAACAGAACCCAGGGATGTTTTCGTAGGGGCGCCCCTCGTGGGTGCCCTTTTCTCGAACGGATTCGAAGTCATGGGCACCCACGAGGGGTGCCCCTACATCGCCGTCGCCGCGCCAACGGTCATAGGTGTCAGCCATCACGCCTCTCGTTCATAGTTAGCCCCGTTCCCGCTCCGCAATCGAGCAAGGAACCCCATGGAAAAAGCGCTGCCTCGCCTATCGGGTCAACGCCACTTAAGTCAGATTGTCAGTCCCGCCAATGTCAGTGGGTCGAAGGCTAAGTCATTCCGGCGTACGAGACAAGTGACCAACCGCTCCGCACCGTAGATCATTGCCGTTGCGTCAATCCAGACACGCCAGCCCAGGTCGGAATGAATTGCGCCCCACCAGCCCGATCCCGGGAATCCCGCCTGCCTTGCCTTGTTCGGCGCTGTTGCGCTAACAGAAAAGGGCAAACACGAAAGGAGCCATGATGGACGCATTCGAAGCCATGCTTACCCGACGCAGTGTTCGCAAACTGCTCGATACACCGATCCCTCAAGAGGATCTCGACCGCATTCTCGAGGCAGCCCGGTTCGCACCGTCTTGGGCCAACACTCAATGCCAAGAAATCGTGCTCGTGCGCGATCCTCGGGCTAAGGCAGCGCTGGCCGACCAGCTGTCCGAGCGCAATCCGGCTCGCGGTGCGGTCCTCGCGGCTCCGGTGGTGATCGTCGCCTGCGGTCGCAAGGGGCGCGCGGGGTTTAAAGCAGAGGGGCCGGTGACAGGGCTCGGCGATTGGCTGATGTTCGATGTCGCGCTGTTTCTTCAGAATCTCACGCTCGCCGCCCATGCCCTGGGGTATGGCACGGTACATGTGGGGTTTTTCAATCACGAGCGGGTGGCCGAGCTCATCGGAGCGCCCTCGGACGTCCAGGTGGTGGAAATCGTACCCCTCGGGCGGCCAGCGGTTCCCCCTGGAGCCGCGCCGCCGAGGCGCAGTGTCGACGAGTTCGTGCATTCCGAACGCTTCTGAACCCTTTATTGCCCTACACTTGGGCTGCAGTTGTCATGAATGTGTTGAACCCAGGGCTTGCCCCGTGTTATTGCCGAAATACACGGTTAACCTGCTGCTGCGAGAATTGGAGGAACCATGCCCGATTCAGGATGGAAAGACTTTCATACGTTGGAGAGCTATATCGCGGCCGAAGAGAAGATGCACCCGCAGAGTCGCGGCCTCTTCTCCCACCTCTTGCGCCGCGTGGGGCTCGCCTCGAAGGTGATCAACTCCAAGGTGCTGCGCGCCGGACTGAACGATGTGCTCGGCGATCATGGAGCAACCAACGTTCAGGGCGAAAGCCAGATGAAGCTCGATGTCATCGCGAACGACATCATGAAGGCCACCTTCCGCTGGATGCCCATCGTCATCGGCATGGCAAGCGAAGAAGAAGACGAGCTCATCTCCCTGCCGCGGCCCAACACCGGAATGCCAGCCGAGGATCACTACATCATTATGTTCGATCCACTCGACGGCTCATCGAACATCGACGCCAATGTATCGGTGGGCACTATCTTCTCGATTCACCGAGCCCTGTCCGATACCGAGAAAAAGGAGACCGTGGCCGCGGGGCTCCCTGATTTCCTGCAGCCAGGCTACAAGCAAGAGGCCTCCGGCTACGTCATCTACGGGTCGTCGACGATGTTCGTCTATACCACAGGTCACGGCGTTCACGGCTTCACCTTGGATCCAGAGATCGGTGAGTACATCCTGTCCCACGAGAACATCCGCATTCCCAACACATGCAAGTGCTTCTCGGCCAATGAGGGAAACTACAACAAGTGGGACACCGCGACGAAGCAGTACGCCGACTACCTGCGCTCAGGCAAGGACGAGCGGTACAAGAAGACCACGTCGCGCTATATCGGCTCTTTGGTGGCAGACTTCCACCGCAACCTTTTGTACGGTGGCATCTTCCTTTATCCGGCCGATGCCAAGACCGGCAAGGGAAAGCTGCGGCTTCTCTACGAGGGCGCCCCCTTGGCGATGCTGGTCGAGCAGGCTGGCGGCCTCGCGACCACGGGTCAAAAGCGCATCCTCGACGTTCAGCCAACCGAGCTCCACCAGCGCGTGCCGCTCATCATCGGCAACAAGCACGAGGTCGAGCTCTACGAGAAAATGGTTCGCGAGCACACGGCCAATTAGGCGTGGAGCTCATCCCCGTCCCCCGCTAGTCCTCGAATCAGACAATCTCCATTTCTTCGATTTCTGCGCTCAGAGCGTCGATGGATTCGAGTTGCTCGAGAAGCTGTGTGGCAATGGCGAGGGCCTGGCGAGACTTGCCCACCATCTCCTCGTTGCGGTCGAGGACCTCATGAGCAGCGACGAGGTCGGCGTTGAGTCGTGCAATGAGCTCTTCTTTTTCAGAGATATCGTTTCGCAGGGCAGCGTTGGACTGCTGGGCGGCAGAGAGCTCGGACGTCCTTGTCGCCAGGTCTGATTCCCTAGCCGCGAGCTCTTGTCGCGTCGATGCGAGCACGGCGTTGGTTTGCGCCTTTTCGGTGCGCTCTTGCTCGATATCGGTATTGAGGGAGGAGATGCGTCCCTTGAGCTCGAAAGCCTTGCGCTCCCAATCCTCGACCACGGTGGCGTGGGCTCTAGCGACATCTGCGGCCTTGGCCTCGTACTCGCTCCGCAGGTTGTTGATGGCGGATTCTCGCTCTGAATTGAGCCGCGAGATGGTCTCGGCCTTGTCGGTCTCAGCGCGCCGCTGGTCGTCCTTTCGCTGTGCTCGTTCCTCGTTCAGCTCCTGATCGAGGCGAACATTTTTCTCCTGAGCCCGGTTGAGACGCGCTTGGACATCCTCGCCCCGCTGGGCGAGCATTTCCTTTTCCGCAGCCTGGGACTCGATCTTGTCCTCCAGGTCGGCGATCTTCTTGTCCGATTTGAGGTTTCGGTCCTCGAGATCGGCCCGCATGCGCTCGGCGTCCGTGAGGCGCTCATGTAGCTCGAGGAGCTGCTTCTCCTTCTTGTTGGCCTTGTCCTTAATATCAAGGAGATCATGGTCTTTTTTGTTAATGATCTCGCGCAAATCGAGAAGCTCACGCCCCGAGGATCCTCCTACCTTGTTGGACTTGGCCTCAATGAGGTCGCGCTCCAGCGTCGCCACCTTGCGTTCGAGGTTGGCGTTCGTTTGCTGAAGCTCGGCGAACTCGGCGGCGATCCCCGCTTCGACCATGCCAGAGGGTTCGCCTGGTCTGGGCGGGATGAGAGAGCTGCGGCGTGGCTCCACGGAGTACCGCGCAGGAGCGGGCTCGCGCTGTGGCGCGGCGGAGCGATCGGCACCGTCTGTAATGGAGTCAAAAGCCCTATCAGTGAAAGCTTCCAAATCGTCGTCGACGGACTCTTCGCTCTCCGGCGCGGGTTCGAGCTCATCGAGCTCTTCGAGCTCGTCGATGGCCATCACCGCCTCTTCGTCAACGGCCATGACCTCGAAGGACATCTCCTCGGTACGCGGGCGTTCGTTCTCCACCTCTTCGAGGACGAGCTCACCAGAGCCATCGTACGGACCGAGGTAGCGATCCAGTAGGCCGCTGACAACATTGATGCCGAACGGCTTTTGCACGTATTCGTCGGCGCGCAGGTTCTGGAGTTGTTTGTGCTTCTCTATGGTTTCTTCAGTGGCATCGGCAGAGGTGATGATCACCGGAATGTGCCGGGTCTGCTGATTTTTGCGCAGCTTGTAGCACACCGAGAATCCGCTGGTGCGGGGCAGCTCGGCACAAATGTAGATGAGATCCGGCTGCGCCGACGCCGCTTTTTCCAGGCCTTCGTTGGCATCAGTGATGATGGTCAGAGTGCCAAGGCGCCCTTCCACCTCTTTCCTGAGGAGCTCTCCGTAGATGGGGTCTGCTTCGAATGCCAGTACATGCTTGGTCGACATGCGACGCTCCTTGCTGCGCGAGGTGAACCAATCTTTCTTTTAGGCTACGCGATCGTTCCACGATGGTTCAATAAATCGCGTTTGTTATCATAAAAAAGATTAGGAGAACGATCCGGGGCTGTCAATGTGACCCCATGGCGATTCTCTCCATAGTTTCGAAAATTTGGACCTTTTTCAAAAAAGGCGGAGTGGAGTTTGGACGCCAGGAGCCGCTCGGCCTTAAGGCTCCACTGAGCCAGCAGCCCGTGTGGCGATGGCCAGCCGGGTAAAACCGACCTTCTTTGCCAGGTCCATGAGCTCGACGACGCGTCCATGCTGCGAGGCCTGGTCCGCTCGGATGACGACGACCGCGTCTTGGTTCGACGCGTACTGAGCGGTGAGCAGGCCCTCGAGGGCATCCATCGAAAGATTTTGGTTTTCGTAGCTCACTTCGCCATCTCGCCGCACGTCGAGCATGATGTCTTTGTCGTGCGTGCCCATGGACTTGCTCCCAGCCTTGGGAAGGTTGATGTCGAGGGTTGGGTTTTTCGTGTACGTGGCGGTGATCAAGAAGAACAGCAACAGCTGGAAGATGATATCCACCAGAGGCGTCAACTCGATGACCGCCGCGCCTCTCCGCGCGCGATTGGCTTGAAAATTCATGGCTGCTGGCCCTTGGCCGCAGGGGCGTCGCTTGGCCAGGCCGCGTCGATCAGCATGGAGGCTGCCTCCTCGAGCTCCATGGCCCGTCGACCGGTGCGGGCGAGTAGGTAGCGATAGCCCACATAGGCCGGAATCGCCACGGACAGACCCGCGGCCGTGGTGATGAGCGCCTGCCAGATGCCATTGGCGAGCTGGCTCGGATCCACGGCGCCTTCTCGGGCAGTGAGCACCACCTGTTGAAACACCTGAATCATGCCGAAGACCGTACCGAGCAGACCGAGCAGGGGCTCGAGGCTGGCCGTAGTGCCGAGCGCTTCGATGAACCGCTCCATGCGCGCGGTCTCACGCCGGCCGAGCTCCTCGAAGACCTGGCGCATTTCATCGCGGCCGCGGCTCGCAGAGTCGAGACCGGCTAGGAGCAGTCGTCCCAGCGGCGTGTTGCTGCGCAGGCACTCCTCTCTTCCCTTTTGGTGTTGGCCCTCTCGCACGGCCTTGACCACCAGATCGGTTACGCTTCGCGGCGAGATCTTCGAGGCCTGCAAGCTAAACATCCGCTCGAGGAAGATCGCCAGGCCAATCACCGAGCCCAGCCCGATGGGGATCATGACCACACCACCGAGAACGAGAAAATCGAAAATCTGCTTCATCTGCCCTCCGATCCCTCAAGGGTCACTCAACGTGACGCAGGAGCCAATCGTTGCCAAAGCGCGACCAGTTGTCAAACGTGTTATCATCCACCGCGTCATGCTGCGTCGAATGAAAAACGTAGCCATCTACTTCTGCGTGCGAATGCTCGTCGCTGCCATTGGCCATGTGCCGAGGAGCGCGGTCCTGCCAGTGGGGCGATTTCTCGGTCGTCTTGGCCATCTGCTCGCGGTTCGACAGCGCCGGCGCGCCTGCGCTCAGCTCGCACAGGCCTTTTTCCCCCGCCTCTCGAAGCCCCGAGTCGACATACTCGTTCGCGGGATGTTCGAAAGGCTCGGCGTGCACGCAGTGGAAGCGTGCCTCATGGCCCGCAATCCCCAGGCGCTCCCAGACGTCGTGATGTCCGAGTCCTCTCGTCGAGCCTTGGACGAGGCCATGCAAATGGGGCGCGGAGTGGTCTTTGCCACGGCGCATCTGGGCAACTTCGAGCTCATGGCTGCCTGGCTCGCCTCATCGGGCTACCCTATCCACACCATCGCTCGCAAGAGCTATGAGCCCCGCATCACAAAGCTTCTCGACGAAAAACGGCGCGCCTGCGGAGTCTCGTGCGTTTACCGCAACGAGCCCGGCGCTGCGGCGGCCATGCTGCGAGTGCTCCGTCGAGGAGAGGTGCTCGGACTGCTCATGGATCAAGATACTCGGGTGCCCAGCGTGTTCGTGCCGTTCTTTGGAAAGAGCGCCAGCACGCCCAAGGGTGCGGCCGCCCTCGCCAGAGCCACGGGAGCGGCCGCAGTGGTCGGCACCATTCACCGAACCAGCCGAGGAAACCACGTCATCGACATCGCGCGGCAGGAGTTGCCAGCCGACGAGTGGCGGGCCACGGCCCTCCTCACCGCCGCCCTAGAGGGGCGTATCCGCCGTCACCCAGCAGATTGGCTGTGGCTCCACGAGAGATGGAAAACCCTAGAGTCCACAGAGGTGCTCACGTGAAAGATCGGATTGCCAACTGCCTCGTCCCATTGATCGCCAACGCCGATTCACTCGCAGCGGCTGTGGCGAGAGCTTTTATCGAGACACCGGTTGCTCTGTATTGCAACGAAGGCGCAAGAGAGGCTGCTCCAGTGCGAGAGCAGCTCGCCGTGTTCGCAGCCAGGGGAGATGGCCTATGGCTCGCCCGCATCCACGCCGTGCTCATCGCGATCGACACCATTCTGCTCAAAGAGCGCGTCCTAGAAACGCCTGGCGCCTGTCGCTACGCGCCCATGCTCGCGGCGCTGGGAACCCTCAAGACCGCGGAGCGAGCCTCCGAGGCACACTGCCTCTCCAACGCTCGTCGCTCGCCCATTGCCTTTCTCGACAAGAGCACCCTGCTCACGGCGCCGGTTTCACCCCTGCGGGATGCGGGGATGACGGCCTTCATCGACCGCCTGCTCGTTGAGCTCAGCAAACACACTCCCAAGAAGCTCCTCCTGCATCTCGAAGGCCTCGACGAAGAAGATCGAGCTCGTTTCGAAGCGTCGCTTCTCGACGACGAGCTCAAGGCACTGCGATGCCGGATGGAAAAACTCTAGTTCGTGGGCTTGACTGGGGCATCGGTACCAGGAGCTTGCGTGTCGGTGCTTTCGGCAGTGGCAGGCGCAGCGGCGAGCGGCGCCATGGGCTCGAGCAGATCGAACTTCTGCAACTTCACGAGCGCGCTCGTCAGATGCCAGACGTTGTCCATCCAGCTCGTGGTGTCGATCATGTCGCGCTTGAAACCGCCGAGCACGCGTTCGCGGTGCTCCACGTAATAGGTGTTCTCAGGCAGGAACTGCGCGCGGAGCAAGAACGCCACGGTGCGCCGAATGACCTTGGTGTAAGCGTCGTAACGCGCCGTGTCTCCGTCGAGCTTGGCCGTGATAGCCCCATCGATGAGCGACTCCAGGCAGGCTGCAACGATGGAGGTATTGCCAAAGAAGTCCCGCTTGGGGGACAGCACCCCATCGAGGTCGTAGTGAAGCTGGTCGCGAGCGTTGAGATCATAGAGCTTGGCCACGCGATCGTTGATGCGATAGATGAAATTGCGATACCTATTGGCCTTGGTTTGTCGGTACATGTCGGCTGTCGGTTGGGTGAACCACGCTGGCGCATAGGGAATGTACAGGCCATTGCCCAGGTGCATCGACTCGTAGAGCGCTTTCTCGTACGCGCCATACACTTCGTCGAAGTAGGTCTTGTACGCGGAATCCTGGGTGTTGTGGTATGCGGCGGACACTCCCACGAGGAGTTGACCGGGCTCGAAGTACTGCTGCTGGCCAAAGGGCGTCCAGATGTAGCCATCCGGTCGCTTGTAGCCCATGGCGAACGCCATCAGTAAATCGATGGTCTTGCGCCGCTCTTTCCAATCGTCGCGCTCGAGGATGGCGGTCGCGATGAAGCTGGCGCTGGTATAGCGCCCAGCCACCGTGTCGCCGCTCGCCAGTTTCCGGGCCGAGGGCACGATCTTGCCCTCGGTGAGGGAGCGGTCGATGTTGAAGTAGTTGTTCAGGTAATATTCTATGACTTGGTTGCCCAAGACCTTGAGCTCGTCGTCTTTCAGATAATAGGCGAGGCGGTTCAAGACCCAGGTGGCCATGGTGGAGCGGACCATGGTGCGCTTTTCATTGCGGTACTTCTTGTCGCTCACCGAGTATTCGTACTGAACCTCGCCGTTCTCCACGTTGGCCTTGTACCACTTGGCGATCCAGCGCAGGCGCTCGTCGACCACCGCCTTGGTCACCTGGTCGGCAGTGAACACCTCGTTGCCGCGGAAGTAGTTGGCGAATCTTCTCGTTGGGTACGCCTCTCCGAAATGGACGACGCTGTAAATCTCGATGACCAGGTCGTTCAGCTCCGGCGCTTTCTTGGGGTCGAGCTTCAGCTCCTTGCACAGAGCGGTGCGCACCTCTTTGGCGTCGATGTTGCGCACCATGGTCTGAATAGGGTCGAGCTCGGCGCGCTGCCCTTTGTACTCGTAGACGATACCATTGACCCAAGGCTCGTAGGCCCGCCAATCGAACAGCCCCTTGATGCCGAAATTGGGCAGCCGAGAGGTGAAGGTCACCACCTGGAGATGCAGGTAACCGTCGATGACGCCGTCGCACACCGCTGGCGCGCCCTTGTCGAGCTTCTGCCGCAGGCTGAGATTCGGATCGTCGATGCGAACGCGATCGCGCACCCCACCCTGCTTGTCGAAATAGTAGAGAAGAAGCGGCGCCTTCACGCTCTTGAGCTCGTCGGGCTCGGCAAGGGCCGCGGCTCCCTGTGCATTGTTGTCGCACAGGAATCGTCCGTAGCGCAGCAGATACTGTTTGGATGCTTCGCTGACGCTCAGATCCAAAATGGGATCCTCGCCCGGAGGCACATCGACCTTCAGATAGGCGTCGTCCTTTCCAGGGACGCTGCTCGTGGTGCGATACTCGGGCAAGGGCTCGGTGCGCGTCGGCTTGTCGCAGCCTGTGGCCAGAAAGAGCGAAACGGGAATCCAAAACAATATTCGTTTCATATCAACTTCTCCCTCGTGAGCTCTTCTAGAATCATTTGCCTCGAACCCTACACGGCCTTGGGCCTTCTGGACAAGGGGGGTCGACAAGTAGATGAAAGCCCAGCTCGGAGTTACACTGTCTGCTAATGAACGTGTCTCGCAGAGAGGCGATTGCCGCCCTTTTGGCCACCGCTGCGGCTCAGACTCTTGTGCCGGGCCGGGTTCTTGGCGCTGACCCTTCTCCCCATCTTGCCGAATACTGGGAGAGCGTCGGCGACGGTGCGGTGAAGTGCCTTCTGTGCCCGAGGGGTTGTCTCACCAAGCCAGGCGAGCGAGGGCTGTGTCGGGTAAGGGAAAATCGAGGCGGCCAGTACTACAGCCTGGTCTATGGCAGGCCCGTCGCTCTACATGTGGATCCCATCGAGAAGAAGCCGCTGTTCCACTACCGGCCCGGGTGTCAGGCGTACTCGCTTGCGACCGCGGGCTGCAACCTTCAGTGCCGCTTCTGCCAGAACTGGGAGATCAGCCAGTCGAACCCCGAGGACCTGCGCAGCACAGGACTCTTGCCCGAACAGGCTGTGACCGAGGCCAAGAGCGCCGGAGCGCGGGCCATTGCCTTCACCTACAACGAGCCCACGGTCTTTTACGAGTTCGCTCGCGATACGGCAAAGGCGACAGCAGGCAGCGACATCGGCGCGGTCATGATCTCCAACGGGTTCATCCGCGAAAAGCCGCTCAAGGGTCTTATTCCCCATCTCGCCGCCTACAAAATCGACTTCAAGTCCTTTGCCGAGGGGTTCTACTCGGACGTGTGCTCGGCCCACCTGCGCCCTGTGCTCGACACCATGCAGCGCATCCACGACGCTGGCTTGTGGCTCGAGGTGGTGATGCTCGTGATCCCCACCCTCAACGACGACCCCAAGATGCTCGAGGTCATGAGCCGCTGGATCTTTCAGAAGCTCGGACCCGATGTTCCCGTCCACTACACGCGGTTTCACCCGATGTACAAAATACAGAACCTGCCGCCCACGCCGGTCAAGACTCTGGAGCAAGCTCGGACGATAGCCATGAACGCCGGAGTGCGCTACGCCTATGCCGGCAACGTGCCCGGCCATCCGGGAGAGAACACCTACTGTCCATCGTGCCGCGCGTTGCTCATCGAGCGCAGCGGTTTCACCATCTCGAGCAACGTCATAGCCGCTGGCAAATGCCCGAAGTGCGGGCAAGCTATCGCCGGCGTATGGAGCTAACAGGATGAACGCACAACAGATCGCCGATGCCATTGCCAAAGCCAAGGACCTGCCCTCGTTTCCCGAGGTCGTGCTTCGACTCGAGACCGAGATGAGCCGTCCCGAGCCATCGTTCCATACCGTCGCCAAGCTCGTGCAGGAGGATCCTGCCCTTTCAGCCCTTTTCCTGCGCGTCGCCAACTCCGCGTTCTACTCCCGCGGCAAGGCGATCACCGACATCACCCAGTCCGTGCTGCGCCTCGGACTCGCCGAAACGCGAAGGCTTTGTCTCGCGACCGCTATCGTCAGCCGCTTTTCCGAGCCCACGTCGCCCAATCTCGACAAGCTGTGGGTGCACTCCATGGCCGTGGCTCTCGCCACCCAGGCGCTGGCCAGTATCGCGCGCACGCCTCCTTCTATCGCGGCCCGAGAAGCGGGGTTCGCCGCTGGGCTGCTGCACGACATCGGCATCCTCGCCCTAGAAAAGCTGCTGCCCGGCGAGTATCAAACCGTCACCGCGCCGGCGCTGTGCACCTTCCGGTCCACCGAGGAGGCAGAGCGCAAGGCCTGGGGTATCGCCCATCCCGAGATCGGCGAGATGCTGGCCCGCAAGTGGACGCTGCCCGAGGGTTTGTGCCAAGTCATCGCCTTTCACAAGCACCCCCTGGAAGCCGCGCCCGAGCACCAGGAGCTCACGCTGCTCGTCCATCTGGCCAACTTCGTTTGCGTCCGCGGCGGCTACGGTCGCGCCGAGTCCGATGTGACAGAAGAAGTGGAAGGTCACGCCTTCGATAGGTTCGGTCTCGACGTCAAGGAGATGTCCGTGATCATCGAGAAGGTGCAAGAAGAGGGCAAGCGCTCCGAGGCGTTCGTCGAGATGTTCTAGCGCTACCGGAGCCAGCCGGAGATTCCGAACATCACTCCCGTGGAAAAGCGAAAGTGGGTGTACTCGGCGCCGTTAGCGTGTCCTCCTGGGCCGCCGCGCACGCCGGCGAGGGCCGTGAAATCGAAGGACAGGGAGGGAGTCGCCACGAGGTGCAGACCGCCGCCGCCATCGCCGCCGAATGCTATCCACCAATCGTTGTGTGGCGGGTCACCGCCTGGATGGTTGGCCCAGCCTTGGACACCGGCTTGGAACATGAAGAACGGGCGAACGACGTGCCGCAGGAAGATGTACTCGAAGAGAAAGTCTCCACCGTACCTGAAGGCGACGTCATCACCATACATATTCTCGCTTGTGGCGCAGGCGTACACCCTCGCGCCGAGCACGATGGACGGGGTCACTGCGCCGGCGAGGATGATACCCCAGGTGGGCAGACCGATCCCCCCTGTTACGTGGCGATAGTCGGTATGGGGATGTGGCGGGGCCTTTTCTTCTGCCCATCCAGCCGTAAATCGAAACAGATCCATGTCGAGGGCGATGCGGAATTTACCTGGAGCTTCGGCAACCGCGGTCGAGGTGGAAAGAGCCCCATAAAAGAGGACTCCGATGACGAGATACACTCTGAGCATGCCATCACCTCCCTAGTGTGTGATGGATGCAAATATGACATGCCTAAACGAAGCTGCCAGCCAAGTCGCGCGGGCCAGGCAACAAGCGGCCTGTCCAACCCCGCTGCTCGTTCCACACCAAGCGGAAGCGGGCGCCGTCCTGGCAGCGCACCACCCAGCCGTGGCACACCGGCTCGCTGGGATCGAGCCCGGTCGCGATGAACGAGTCTTCGATGTCGACGACGAGCAGCTCCTCTCCTTGCCAGGTGACAGAGAGCGGCCTGACGCGGCGCTTGTGACTGTCGTAGGTGCGCACCTCGATGGGAGCCGTCTCGTCGAAAACGGCCATGTCACACCCCGAGCAGGCGGTCTCGTTCGACCTTGGAGGTGCGATAGACCTCCTCGTGCAGAGAGTGACCTGCGGCGTCCATGGTGACCACGCCGCGCAATGCCTCGACGTGCAGCACCCAGAACGCTTCGGGCACGCCGAGCTCCTCGAGGAAGTGCACGGCTTCGACCTTCTTGATGCAGGCTGCCAGCGCAACCGCCGCGCCGCCCACGGCATGGACATAGACGGCACCCAGGTTATGGCAGGCCGCGAGAGTAGCGGGACCCATGCCGCCCTTGCCGATGACGAGCCGAACGCCATAGCGCTCCATCACCGCGGTTTCGTAGGGCTCCTCGCGGATAGACGTCGTCGGTCCGGCTGCGACGACCTCGTACCCTTGCGCGGTTTTCTTCATCACTGGACCGCAGTGATAGATGGCGCCGTCTCGCAATGCTGGCGCGACGATCTCGGGCCAAGACTCGACCATGAGCTTGTGGGCCGCGTCCCGGGCAGTGACGATGGTGCCGTAGAGCTCCACCTCATCGCCCACGCGCAGCGCCCGGACAACGGACTGCGAGGTGGGAACGTCGATGCGCTTGGCGGTCATGAACGCTCTCCTTGCGCGAGGCAGCGCCCGAGGTGGGTGTGCTCTGCGAAGACGGCCTCGGAGTTCTTCGAAATGGTGACGCTCGCCCGACGGGCAGCCCAGCAGAGGTATGCCACGGAGACGAAGAACGACGCGGGCAATCGGTGCCGCGCGCCGGCCTTGACCGCGAGCACGGTGGTCTTGCCGCCAAAGCCCATGGGCCCAATCGCCAGCTCGTTGCACTCTGTGTAAAGGCGCTGTTCGAGCCCGGCGAGCACGGGCTCCTGGTTTGTGTCGTCAAGGCTCCGAAAGAGCTGCTCCTTGGCCTCGAGCATGCTCGTGGCTCGATCTCCGCCGATGCCCACGCCGATGATGCCTGGGCCGCAGCCCTTGCCTTGGGCCTCGAACACGGCATCGAGCACCACGCGCCGCACGCCGTCCACATCGCGGCTGGCCTTGGTGGGGCCGTGCGGTAAGGAATAGATGGCGGAAACGTTTTCGCTGCCGCCGCCCTTGAGGAGCAGGTCGGCCACGAGATGGTCCTTGCCCCACTCGTGCATATGGATGACCGGCGCGCCTTTACCCACGTTGTCGCCGGAGTTGCGCCCGGTCAGGGGGTCCACGGCGTTGGGGCGCAAGTATGAGAGGCTCGTCGCCTCGCGCGTGGCTGCGATGATATCGGACTCAATGGCCGACTGGCGCATCCCTGCCGGATAATGAACGTACCAAATGTGGGTGCCCGTGTCCTGGCACAGGGGCCGAGAGGTGGCAGCGGCGAGGGCGCAGTTGGCCAAGATGTCTCGGAGGGCGCCCGCTGCGTTGCTCAACGGCTCCTCTCGATCCCGGGCGGTCTCGAGGGCTGCCATGACATCGCTGGGCAAGCAGCAGGCAGCGCGGCGAATCAGCTCTATGAAATGGGTTTGCATGGCGTGTCTCTCGCACCTCCATAGGGATGGC
>JALOQD010000069.1 GCA_025453525.1 Myxococcota bacterium | reverse complement strand
CGTCGGCTGGCTCGAGGAACCGCACCATCCGCTTGTCCGAGCCCTTTTGGTAGGTCTCGAGCTTGCGGGAGGTTTTGCCACCAGCTTTGTCTATGAGCCCCATCGTGGAGATGAGGGAGATGTCCTTGGGACCGAATTCGGCCCGGTCGACCTTGGCGAGGATTTCGACGCCGGTCATGGCATGGGCAGGCTTTGGGCAGCACAGGACCATGGCGACGCAACAGCTCATAACAGCGAATTTGTAAGGGCTCATTCTAGTCTCCGTTGACGCGTGTCGTTTCCGCAAATTCATCCACTTCTGGCAGAGGGTCGATGTCGCGCTCTCGTTCGAGGGAAATGAGGTGCTTGAGGGTGCGAAAGACGCGCTCCATGAACGGATAGTGCCGCAGCGTATGGCTCATGATGTACATCTGCGTTCGATTGACGGCGAAATCATAGAGACAGTATCGGTATCCCAGTCTCCATTGAGCAGGGTCGATGGGGGTGCCCACCCTGGCCTCGAGCTCGGCGCGGTGCAGCTCCAAGTGGTGGTTGATCTGTTCCAAGGTGGGGGGCTTCTCGAACACGAAGCACAGGAGCTCGGCGAGATCGTGTTGCGGCAAATGGATGGTCGAAAGCTCCCAGTCGTACGCGACGAGTCGCAGCTGCTGGTCGGTGCGTCGCAGGCACAGGTTGCGCGGGTTGAAGTCGTTGTGGATCAGGGTTTTGGGCATCGCCGACAGCTCCCACCACCAAATCGGGAGCGAGCGGACGAGGGAGAGGAGAAGGGCCAGGTCATCGACGCTGAACCACTCGGGAAATTCGCTCGACGCATGGATTGCCATGGCCGACCATAGCGGCGTCATTTCCACCATGGCGCTGTGATCGAGGGGCGTACCGAGCCAGTCTGTCTTGGCCAGCTCGTGCGTCCGATCGTAGTACACCGAGTGGAACGCAGCAGCGCCGCGAATGACCGCGTCGATGGATTCCGTGGTCCAGTCGCTGACGTCGTCCGCAGTGTCCACGAGCAGGAGCTCTTCGCGCGAAAGCCGCTCGAGAACGAGAATGTGGGCCTCGCGAGCCTCATCTCGAAGGGTTGCGAGAACCTCCGGCATGTGGTCGCGAAGCTCGGGGTTATCGTGTCGATACATGGCCAGTTCCTTGAGATGGCACATGTCGAACCCGGTTCGATGGGAAAAGCGAGCGTACTCCTCGGCGAGCTTACCGCCGCACATGGAGGCCGTGGTGTTCAGCATGAGCATCACCTCGCCTGCCGTGGGCTTGAGCTTGACCACGACGTCGCGTTGTCGCTGCGCGCCCTCTTGCTCGTACCGCAAGCGGTAGATGAAGAGACCGAGGTGCTTTTGGACCTTTCGCGCGGTCAGCTCCGTGATGATGCTGCTGCCCATGGGCGCGTTCTGGATCTCTTCGAAGTCGAGCAGCTTGACCTCCACCCCAGGAGCTGCCTGCGACAGCGCCCACTGGAAGAACGCGGCATCGAGGTCTTTTCTTTCGAACCATTGGACAGGGCGGTTCCTCCCCAGGCGCTCATGAGCCGTGGCGAACTGGCCTGAAGTGATGGCCGACAGAGTCGAGAGATCGAGAGCCATACAGTAGCCAGCGATGATCTCGGCGAGTCGCGAGACCTTGGAGGGTCCGGCGCAGCCCATGAGCTCGAGCAGCTCATGCTGTCGTGCGAGGTGAGTGCCGCCGCCGACCGTGCCGAGGATGAGACTGGGGAGCATCACCGAGACATGCACGCCCTGCTCATGGGGTTGCAGGTCGAAGACGCCGATCGAAGACTCGTGCACGCAGGCGATGTCTTGTCCCGTGGCGGCGAAGATCGCGGCCACGGTGTTGGAGAAGTTGACGTTGGAACCCACCATGCCCACTGAAATAGTGCCGCCCAGGAAGTCATGATGAGCTCGAACGAGCTGCTCGGGCTTCACCTTGAGAACCTCCCACAGGATGTCCCCAGGGATGAAGGCTTCTGCCGCGACTCGGATGCCGCGCCCTTGGATGAACGATTGATAGTTGACCTTCTTATCGCCGCTCATGTTCGCCTCGACGAGGAAATTCTCGAAGCGAATAGAGGGGTACTGATCCATCTGACGCATGAGCCACAAGCAGGCGTGCCAAGTCGTGGCCGTCGTCATGTTCTGTCCGGCCGCATCGCCGGTTTCGTAGAGGAACTGCACGTGCACGCGGCTCCCCAGGAGGTGCGGTTCGACCGAGATGAGCTTGGCGTGTCTGGAAACCTTGCGAACCTGCTCGGCGATCTCGCCGAAGTGATCCTCGATCCAGCTGGCGAAGCCGAACGCTCCCTCCATATCGGAGAGCTCGAACATGGGGACGCGCATCATGCGCTGCCGCACGACTCGAGTGGTGACGCCGCCTGCCCGTGTCAAGGCGGTCGCACCCCGAGTCGCAGAGGCCACGAGCGCTCCTTCTGTGGTGGCATACGGCGCGTAGATGATCCCCTGAGCCGACTGGCCTCGAAACACCAGAGGACCCGCGAGCCCGACGGGGATTTCGACGCCGCCGATGAGGCCTTCGATATTGCTCGTCAGACGGGTTGCGTCCAAGGTCGTTTGCTGGAGCGAGTCTAGCCTGCAGCCCGAGGCTTTTCGCGCAAAGTCGAGGCGTTCGAGGCGGGATTGCTCGGTGTAGAGGCCTCGGCCAGGGACTCTAGGAACCTCGGCTTGAGACAAGATGCGGCGCCGCGGAAGCTCCTCGATGCCTTTGGTGCGGAGCATGTTGAGGGCGTGCCACAGATCGGCTTGCGTCGTGGAGTCTTGCGCGACGAGGCGCCAGACGCGGCGATCGCTTGCCAGCGTGACGGATTCGAGGTAGCGAAGGGGTCCAACGCTGCGCTTGTTTCCCCTGACGCTCGTGATGATCGCGTCGCAAACCTGCGTGTCCGGCGGGAGGTTCTCGTCGGTCGGGGGAGCGATCTGCATGCCGAACTTCGAGATGTTGAGGACCGGCGCTTCGAGACCCTTCCCTCCCACGCGAAACCGCACGGTGCAGGCGCGATCGCCGGTGCACTGCAATCTGCGATTGACTCGTCTTTCGGTCATCGAGAGGCCTCTTTAGTCGATGCGACCGGATGCGCTCGTCGCGCTGGCCACATTTTGAGGAGCAGGGGCAGCATGAAGAGATCGCCGAGGATCGCTGTTGCCGCGGCAAAGGTCGTCAGGGCACCGAAGTAGAACAGGGTCTTCACCTGCGCGAGCATGAGCACGGGGAAACCGATGATGAGGAGAGTGGCGGTGACCACAGCCGGAAGGCCGGCATTGCGCAGCACGTAGGGATAGGCCTCATCCCAACTCTTTCCCTGGAGCTCGGCCTCGCGCCAGTGATGCAGGTAGTGGACCGTGTCATCGATGGCCATGCCGAGCACAATCGCGGCCACAGTGGCGGTGGCGATGTCCAGGCGAATGCCTGTCCAGCCCATGGCGCCGAGCATCAGCACGACCGGAAAAAGGTTGGGCGGCAGACTGATGAGCGCGAGGCGGAGCGAGCGAAGCATGACCAGCATGATGACAAAGACGATGGCCAGGGCCCAGAAGAAGCTGCGCACCTGCGACTCGGTGACATATTGAATGATCTTGACGTACAGGGGCGGGTATCCAGCCGGGATGATCTCGACCATCCCGTTGCCCACGCGTCGGACCTCTTCTTGAAGCTCGGCGAGGATGTCCCGCAACTCCATGGCGCTCATCATTCCACCGATGAGCTGTAGACGTCCGACTTGTCCGGACTCGTTCATGAACGGCGCGACAGGGTTGCGGTCGTGGGCGGGCTTGGACCTGTCCCACTCCAGGTCCATGGACGACAGGAGCACATTGAGCTGGGCGATCTCGTCTTGCGTCCAGGGCGCCGAGGCCGGCTTGTCGAGAGATAGGTTTTGGGCGATGCGGCGATAGACATCTGCCAGGCTCAGGCCCGTGCGGATGCGAGGGTTTTGCTTTGAGGCAGCCACAAAGCGTTCGACCGCGTTGACGGTTTCGGCGGTGTCGACTCTCTGCCCCGAGCGGTTTCTCACGATGAAGTCGACGACATTGTAGTCGCCCCACTTTTCGACGATGTGCTCGTGATCGCGAACCGCAGGGTCGTCCTTTGGCAAGTATCCGATGGTGTAGGTGTCGTTGACGACCAAAAATGAGCCAGCAGCTCCGGCTGCTGTCAACGCGAAGAGCACCATCGTCACGGTGATGGGCCGCCTGCGGACAATGCGCGCCGAGGTTTGCAGCAACCAGTCGATCCAGGCGTGGTTGGGGACGACAAAGCGCTCCTTGAGGGCGAGCAGGGAGACGGTCATGACGATGACAGAGGCGAGCAGAGCGCCGAGAAGACCGATGGAAGAGTAGATGCCGAGGTCGCGGATCACCTTCATGGGCGCGCTGACCAGGGAGAGGAAGCCAGCGACGGTCGTCAGGGTGGTGAACACACACGGCAGCAGAATGCGGTTCAGCACGGCTGCGACGCGGTCGAATCGGCTCAGTTGGGGTTGCTCGGCCTGGAGCACCGCCATGGTGGCTGGAAAATGGAGCGAGTCAGCCAAGCCGAGGATGACGATGAGGATCGGCAGCACCACGGTGACCATGTTCATCTGGTTGCCGGCTAGCCCGTAGATCCCAAGGGCGATGTAGGTGCCAGTGCCCACGGCGAGGAGGGCCGCGATGACGATCTTGACGCTGCGGAAGACAAAGTAGATGCCGCAGAACATCACGAGATAGCTGATGCTGAGGAACACGCTGAAATCCCGCTGGGTCAAGGTGTTGAGCGCGCTGTAGAGCACTCCCACTCCCCCCATGGCGTGGGGTGAGTGCGGCAGCCTGGCGTCGCACACTCGCCGGATGCCCGCGATGATGGCGTCGCGTTTGACGTCGATGTCGGCCATGGTCGCCATCTGAACCCACAGCATCGTTTGCGTGCCCTCGGCATTCACCACGCGGTCGACGAGCAGGCCGTTGCTCGAGAGCGAGCGAGCGAGGGACCGCCGCGCTTCGAGCTCGGTGGGAATGGGGCGGGGCACCACTTTCGACAAAGAGAGCCCTCCGTCCGGCCCCTCCACGGCGTCCTCGAGCGTGAGCAGGGAAGTGACCCTGGCAACCCCTGGGAGTGCTTGAAGCTCGCTGGAGAGCGCGTCGAGCTGCTCGAGGAAAAGGGGCGCGTAGATGCCCTCGGAGTTCTCCACCAAGACGAGCACGACTTCATCGTTGCCAAAGTCCTCTTGAAACTTCCGGTAGGCTTCGAGCTGGGGGTCGGTCTCGAGGAACCAGACGGTCAGGGCGTTGTCCGGGACCACGGCGCGCTGCACAGCGGGCGTCAGCGCGATACAGGCCAAGGCCAGCATCGCTAGGAGCAGATAACGATAACGCATCAACGCAAGAATCATATGCAACCTTCTTTGGACAAGCCCTAAGGCAGGCGTTCGTCTATGTGGAACGCCTTGTAAAACCAGGCACGATCCGCCTTCCAAAGGCTCAAGGCCAACGCCTTCTGCGGGGCGAGCTCTCCGCGAAGTTGCGCTGGCCGCTGGCGATCGGTCAGGAGATTCCAGTAGGCGAGGCGACCGCCAGCGCGTAGGCAGCGGGACAGCTCGCCAAACACCGCGTCTGACAGGCCCTCACTCATGTACTCGAAAACATCCGATAGATTCGCCTTGGAAAGGGCGCCATCGGGTTGTCTCGACAGGTAGGACTCGAGCTCCTCCTGCACCAACTCCACCCGCCCTGCGAGCGCCTTGAGCTTGTGGAAGCTGCTGCGGCGAAGGTACGGCTGAGCGTCTTCGAGCTCGAGAGGGTGACCGAGGAGGAACTGGCGCAGGTAAAAGTTGTCGGCCACGGGCATCCCCATGCACGCATGGCGGAACCTGCCTTCGAAGTATCCGCCCACGTCACCGTGAGCGACATGGGAGAACTGGGCAGGATCGCGTCCGTTCTTGGCCATCATTTCGCGACCGAAGTAGAAGCGGAACAAGTCGGTAAACGCAGGGCTAGACAGCTCTTCGAACGCCCTTTGTTGTTCAGCGAGGGAGGAGGACCGCAGAAGTCTTTCGATGGCGGGTCTGGCGGCGACGACTGTCGGGTGGGTCTGAAACCCGTGGAAATATCGTTCCAAGCGACCGCAGCGGAACAGCCCCTCATGGAACAGGGTGTCGCGGCTATCAAAAAAGCTTCGCGCTCGATCGCTCAGATGGGGTCTCAAAGTTGAGTAAAGGTCTGTTGCGCAGCGCTGGGTCGACGTCCGGTAGCCGAGCAGGCAGAGGAAGTCCTCGTGCTCGAGGTGGCCAATGCCGATGAGCTTGAGCTCGAGCAGGGAGAGCTGAGCAGGGCTCAAGTCGATGGCGACGACCTTGGCTGGCCCGGAAAGAAGGAGGTGGAGCACGTTGCACCCTGCCGAGCAGATCGATAGCAC
Source organism: Myxococcota bacterium (assembly GCA_025453525.1). GTDB lineage: Bacteria > Myxococcota_A > Polyangia > JAAYKL01 > JAAYKL01 > JALOQD01. Next base: position 23,995 of record JALOQD010000069.1, on the reverse strand, counting down.
GGTGTCGGAACAGTTCACGTTCAGAGCGCTGTCCAGCAGGCGGTGGTCTTCCCAGACGCAGCTGTACCGCACATCGTCAAAGCTCATCACGGTTGCGACTTCACTTTTCATGAGGCAGGTTCTACTGAGTGACAAAACTTGCGTCAACAAAGAATTAATAGTCAGCTCAATATTATTTGGGCTGGCCATCTGTCCTGTGAAGCTATGTGTATATTATTGCAGTTTGTTTCTGAGCACCTTGCTGTTGTGACGAGGATCCATCGGCAGTTTTTGAATGAACCTAATGTGTACTTTTACACTTCCGAACCGCTGTTCTAGCCAAAGCGCCATGGCGTGTCTGATTTGGTTCTGGTCCTCTTTTGCGATGGGTTCGATGAAGAGGGTAGGTCCGCGCTTTGTAGAGACGAAAGCGCAGCGCCCTACCCCGGCAGCAGCGTTGATTTCCGCTTCGAGCGGGTAGGGCTGTATCTGCTTTCCGGCCACGTCGACGAGCTCGCTCGAACGCCCGGTAATCCACAGTCTGCCCCTTTCGTCCCAATGCCCGGTGTCGAAGGTGCGATGCCAGATTCGCCCAGAGGTCTCTTGCAGCTTGTGATGGCGAGTCTCTTCGCCGTTGTTCCAGTACCGCTCGTTCACGTGCTCTCCAGCAGCGACCACTTCGCCTGTCTCCCCTGGTCCGAGCTCAAAGGGACCAAGGCCCTGCGGCCCGAGCTCAAACTCCAGGCCGTGGCTTCGGACGACGCGCAGTTGCACGGCTCCGGCAGGATAGCCCACGAGATGACCTTCGCCATGGGCTTTGGGGATTTCGTCGATGTCGATGCTGGCCATGGGTTCGGCTTCGGTAGAGCCGTAGACCACCTTGCAGCGAGCCCTTGGGAACGCAGCGCGCAGGTCGAGGCAAAGCTGCCTTTTGACCGGTGCGCCGCCGACCGCGAGCTCTCGGAGCTGCGAGAACGGCTGGCCCTTTGAGAGCAGGTGCGACGTGAGCCTTTCGAGGTAGGCCGGCGCCCCGCTCATGCGGTTCACACCGTGGGTGGAAGCAAAGGACGCGACGAGCTCGCCGTGGGCCGTGGCCGGCTTGCGCAGGTCGACCGGAGGCATGACCGTGGTGATTCCACAGGCGAGATTGTGCAGCGCAACCACCGGGAAGCACGGCATGTCCACAGCGTCTGGAAGCGCTGGAAACTCTTCTTCGAGGGCTCGGTGCTGCGCCAGCAGTAGACCGTGGGTGCGATCCGCTCCCTTGGGTCTCCCGGTGCTCCCTGAGGTGAAGGTGACGAGCGCGTGATCCGTCGGCCCGCGGGGCACGCTTGGCAGGATATGCGGAGATGAAAGGGCGCGCAGATTCCCTTTGTCCTCTGGCCTGCCGCTAAAGGCAAAGCGCCGCAGTGGCCACAGATCAGGCGCGAGCAACGTCGCTCGCAAAGCCGCGGGCACAGACACGAGGGCCCTCGCCTGCGACTCTCGGATGGCCTGCAATACGCGCCGCAAACCCATGCCTGTGTCCACGAACACGACCACGAGGCCAGCGTCCATGGCTCCGAGCACGAGCGCGTAGAGGTCTACGCTCACTTTGAACATCACGACGACGCGATCTCCAGGGGCCAGTCCTGCGCGGCGAAGTCCGGCTGAAAACCTTTCGATTCTAGTGCCCAGCTCGCCATAGGTCGCGGTCTCGCAATGGCTCACTTGTGCCGCGTTCGACATGTGTGGCACGACCAGGGCGACCCTGCTGGGTTGCTCGCGGCAGTGCTCCAAAATAATCTTGGAAATCGTCATTGTCCGACGCATAGTCTGTCCGATTGTGCAACACAAGGAATATGGTGTCGCCTATGCAATTGTCCAAAGAGTCCCCGCTTGCTTCGCGCTTATGGGCCTGGATGCTCGAGAGGTTTCAACCCGCGACTTGGCTTTTGTTCTTCATTCTTTACGCTACGGCCGTGCTCTTTGGCCGATTCCTAGGGACCGAGGGTTCCTTGGCGCTCGGCAATCGAGATCTGTTCGGGCTGGCCGCGGCCTGGTGTTTCTTTTTGATGCTTCGAGTTTTCGACGAGCACAAAGATTACGAAATTGATCTCGTAAATCATCCGCAGCGGGTCCTTCAGAGTGGTCTTATCACCCTCAAGCATCTGAAGGTGCTCGGCGTCCTGGCTATTGTCGTCCAGGTTTCTGGATCGTTGGTTCAGGACAGCGGCCTCGGCACAGCCACGTTGAGCTGGTTCTTTGTCATGGCCTGGAGCGCTCTGATGGCCGTGGAGTTCTTTTGCGGAAAGTGGCTGGGTAAGCACCTCGTGCTGTACGCCTTTTCCCATATGCTCGTCATGCCCGCGGTGCTCTTTTGGCTCGCCCAGATGGGCTATGGACAAAGGTGGCTGCCTTGCACCATCGGGTGGCTCATGGCGAGCGCCTTCTGCGGAGGCGCGGCCTTCGAGGTGACGCGCAAGACCCGCGGCCCAGAGGAGGAGCGCGAAACCGTGGATTCCTACAGCAAGGTTTGGGGACCGCGCGGCGCAGCTCTCGTGATTTGGCTGTTTCTCCTCGCCGGCGCGTTTACGCAAATCGCGCTGTTGCGGCTCGTGCTCCAAACCCCCTCCTGGATGTGGTATGCGGCGGTGACAGCGAGCGTGGCGCTGCCCACCGCCACGCTGGGGATGTTTGCCGCAAAGCCCACTGCCAGCGGCCGCAAAAAGAACGAGGCGGCGAGTAGCCTCGCGATGCTGGCGGGCTACGTCGTCGTACTCGCGGCTCTCATCGCACAGCGGGGGGTGCTGTGGCAGTAAACCGCCGCTATGTTTTGTCTTCGAGTGAGGGACTGACCGCAGGTCGCGCGGAGATAGGCGGGAAGTCTTTTGGGCTCTCGAAGCTCACGCAGCTGGGCGCGGACGTCCCGCCGTTCTTCACCGTGGCTTCGAATGCGTTCTTTTCTCACCTGGATCGCGCGGGGTTGTGGCAAAAGGCGTCCAGCGGACTCGCGTCGCTTTCGGGTCGAGACCCGACCATCGGAAGCGAGCTGCAACTCATCGAGAAGGTCTGTGACGGGCTGTGTCGGGCCATCCGAGAGGCGCACGTCCCACAAGAGATTCGCGACGAAGTCGAAGGCGCGCTCGCGGAGATCGCGCCCGGTCCATTTGCGGTCAGAAGCTCCATGCACGGCGAAGACTCTGCCGACCACTCCTTTGCCGGCCAGCTCGAGTCGTTCCTGTTTTGTCGAAATGCCGATGAAGTCCTTGAATCGCTGCGCGCTGCCTGGGCCTCGGCCATGGCGAGTCGAGTCGTTGCGTATCGCCTCCGGATCGGCGACGAGCTCGGCCTACCGTCCATGGGAGTCGTGGTCCAGCGCATGATTTCGGGCTGCGCCTCGGGCGTGGTGTTCACCGCTGATCCGAGCACCGGCAGGCGCGAGCGCAGTCTTATTACCGCGGCGTGGGGGCTGGGCGAAGGCGTGGTCAGCGGAGCGTGCGATACGGATGAGTACTGGTTCGACCACGCAAGCCAAAGGGAGCTCGACAGCCGTCTGGCCACCAAGAGCCGGCAGGTCGTTCATCGCCCGGACGGTGCTCCGGGCACTGTCGAGATGCCGGTCGAAGAGCCGCTGCAACTGGCCAGATGCCTTTCTCCGCAAGAGGTGGCCACCCTCGGTCAAAAGACTCTCGCCCTGAGCCGCGCCTTGGGCGGTCCGCAGGATATGGAGTGGACAAAGGACCACAAGGGTCGTTTCTTCTTGCTCCAGGCGCGCCCGGTCACCGCGCTTCCGATTGTCGAAAACGCCGATGGACCTCGAATCGTTTTCGACAATAGCAACATTCAAGAGAGCTACTGCGGCGTCACGACCCCGCTCACGTTTTCATTTGCGTCGCGCGCCTACGCCAGCGTGTACAGGCAAACCATGCGCGCGGTGGGCATCGATCAGGGCCGCATCGACGAGTTCGAGCCAGTGCTGGAGAACCTGCTGGGCCTCGTGCACGGTCGCGTCTATTACAACATCAACAATTGGTACCGCGGGTTGCTCGTCCTGCCGTCGTTCGGCCGCAACAAGGCCGACATGGAACGGATGATGGGGCTTGCGGAACCGGTCGACTTTGTCGAGGACGAGCGCCTGAGCCTCGGTGAGAAGCTGCGCCGTCTTCCTGGGCTGCTGCGAACCCTCATCCAAATGCTGCGTTCTTTTCGGGCGCTGCCGAGGCTTGTGCCCGCTTTCCTCGGGCGCTTCGCGCGGGAGTGCCGGGCGCTGGACCGGGCGCAGATCGCGGGCTCCAGCTTCTCGCAACTCATGGAGATGTTGGAACGCCTCGATACGCGGCTCCTGAACAACTGGCACGTGCCCATCTTCAACGACTTCTGGGTCATGATGTCCGTCGGTCGCTTGCGCCGCCTCGTGGAGTCGACGGGCGTCTCCAATGCCGCGATCCTGGTCGCAGCCTTGATGTCTGGTGAAGACGGCATCGAGTCCACAGAACCGACGCGTTTCTTGATGCGGCTCGCCGCTCGCTTTCGGGGCGACCCCGCTCTTCTTCATATTCTGCGGACCGCCGAGCCTTCGAGCATATTGCTTCGTCTCGCCGAGGCCCGACCGGATATCGCGGCGATGGTCGAGGACTACATCGAACGGTACGGCGATCGGGTCATGGGCGAGCTCAAGCTGGAGACGGTCACGCTGCGGCAAGACTCGGCCTTCCTTTTTCAGGTATTGCGCAACTACGTGGAGAGGGCTGACCTCGACCCTGTGGCCATCGTGCAGCGGGAAAAGGAGTCCCGGGCCGCGGCGCAGGTTCGACTTCGCGAGCTTGTGCCATGGCAGAGGCGTTTGTCGTTGGAAAAAGTGCTCTTTGCCGCTCGGACCTCGGTCAAGTTTCGGGAGAATATGAGGCTTGCCAGGACCGTGCTGTTTGGGCTGTATCGAGAGGTCTACCGCGCTCTGGGCAGGCGTTTGGTGGAGGTGGGTCGTTTGGAGAGCCTAGAAGACGTCTTCTATTTGACGGTTCAGGAAATAGAGGCCTATCACCAAGGTCGCGCGGCGTGCGCGGATCTCGGCGCTCTGGCCAAGGTCCGTCGCGCCGAGTTTGCGTCCTATGAGCGCAGGGAGCTTCCCAACCAATTCGAGACCGTCGGTCCTGTGTATCATGGCAACCGCTTTTCGGGTTCTGCCCGAGAGAGCATTGATCCGAATCTCAGAGTGCTGACAGGCATCGGCTGCTACCCCGGTGTCGTCGAGCGCTGCGCTCGCGTCATTCTCAGCCCCAAGGACGAGCTCAATCTCAAAGGGCAGATCCTCGTCACTCTGCGCACAGACCCCGGGTGGGCGCCGCTGTTCCCCTCTGTCAGCGGCATTGCAGTGGAGCGCGGCAGCTCGCTGTCCCATTCGGCTGTCGTGGCCCGGGAGCTCGGTATTCCCGCGGTCGTGGGCGTACCGGGATTGCTCTCGGTCGTGAAGGATGGGGTTCTCCTGCGCCTCGATGGTGCCCAAGGCACGGTGCGCCTTCTCGACAGCCCAACAAAGGGCGCACCATGACCCTCCTCGCGTCTAGAGGCGGTGAAGGGCTTCCTCCGGAGTTTTGGGAGTTGGCGCCGCTCGTGTATCAGGGCGACCCCATGTGGATCCCCGAGGACGCCCAGCGGTTGCAGTGGTCCTTTAGCGACCAAAACCCGTGGTTCGAAAAGGGACGAGCCTGGGCGTTCTGCGTGCCGGCCAAGGCTCGCCTCGCGGTGTTCCACCATCCAGAGGCGCGCATCGACGGACGACCGGCCTTGTACTTCGGTTGCTTCGAAACCATGGGGGATCGCGACGCCCTTAGCGCCGTGTTTTCCGAGGTCGGAAGGCTCTCCCAGGAGCTGCGGATTCCAGAAGTCTACGGCCCGGTGGATTTTTCGACCTTTGGGCGATATCGCCTCAGGACCCACGCCCCGAGGGGCGCCGTGACCTTCCCTGGCGAGCCCTACAACCCTCGGAGTTACCCGGGAATCCTCCGGCGGTTGGGGTGGAAGCGCCACATGCTCTACTACACCCGCGAGTTGTCGAAGCCACAGCTCACAGCCACCTTGGCGATGACCAAGCCCAATATCGGCAAGCTCGAGGCGCAGGGATATCGGTTCGTGCCGCTGACCCAGGATCTATGGCTTTCCCAGCTGCCGCAACTCCACCAGATTGTGGATGAGATCTTCGGGGAAAACCTCGGGTATACGCCCCTGTCGTGGGAGTCCTTTCGGGCGCTGGTAGGGGAAAAGTTCATTGCCTCCTCGTGTCCGAAGACGAGCGTAATGGCCTTTGGCCCGCAGGGAGACATCGCTGGTTTTTTCGTCGCCTATCCACACTACGGACCGCTGGTGGTGCAAGGCAGCGGCGCCGAAATCGTACGGATAGCGGACCTGCGATACGATACGCATTTCAAACGCCTCCAAGCCATGGGGGATGTGCCGATCATCGGCAAGACCATCGGCGTCGCCAGTCGCCACCGCGGCAAGGGGCTCATGAGCGCCCTCGGCGCCTGGTACGGCGACCGGTCATTTCCGACCTATTCCAGGTGTATCGGCGCTCTAGCGCGACAAGGCAATGGCCCTCTGATGGTGCTCTCTGGCTGGATGTTCAAAGAGCGTCGCTATTCGTTGTATAAAAAACGATTTTTCGTACCCTCTTCGCCATGACACTGAACTACCCCATCGTCCGCCTTCTCCCTGGCAAGGAAGCCCTGGCCGCCTCTCGTCATCCCTGGATCTTCGACGGCGCCCTGGATCCCAAGCGCAGCGAGGCGAAAGAGGCCGGCCCTGTCGTCGTGCAGACGGCGCAGGGCGCTTTTGTCGGCGTGGGCACGTTCAACCCCGGCTCGGCGATTCGCGTGCGGGTGCTGTCCTTTGCGCCTCGACCTCTCGATGAGGACTTCTTCGCAGAGGCGTTCGCAAGGGCCGCTGCCCTGCGCGCCACGGTGGTGCCGAAGAGCGACACGGGATATCGCCTCGTCAATGCCGAGGGCGACCATCTTCCTGGGCTTATCGCCGATTGGTTCGACGGACATCTCATGGTGCAGGTGGGCACACCGGGCATGGCCGGCCTGCAGGACGCATGGCTTCCGGCACTCCTACGCACGGCCCGTCCTCGGTCGGTGTGGCTCAAACCGGACCAGCACCTCGTGAACCGAGAGCGGTTCGAGCTTCTGCGGGCGGTGCTCCACGGCGAGCCGCCAGAGGTTGCCACGTTCCAGGAGAACGGCCTGACGCTGCAGGTGACTCTTGGAAGCGGCCAGAAGACAGGCTATTTTTTCGACCAACGCGACAATCGGGCCCTTGTCGCCCGATTGTGTCAGGGCCGCTCGATGTTCGACGGCTTTTGCTATCACGGCGGGTTTGCCCTGGCCGCGGCCAGGCTCGGCGCTGCCCGCGTGGTGGGCGTGGATCGCTCGGAGGCGGCTATCGAGACTGCGCGCGCCAATGCCCTGGCCAACGAGCTTTCGCACACGACGACTTTCATTGAAGCCAGCGTTGGAGACGCCTTGCGACAGACCTCGGAGCTGTTCGACGTCGTGGTGCTCGATCCGCCTGCCCTGGCCAAGAAGCGCCAGCATTTGGACCAAGCGGCTCGCGCCTACAAGGACCTGTTCATGTGGGGCCTCAAAAGGCTCGCCCCAGGCGGTTTTCTACTCGCGTGCTCGTGCTCGGCCGCGGTGGATGCGAAGCTGTTCGATCAGATTTTATTCGCCGCGGCCAAGGATGCCTCAAGAACCGCGTCGGTCTTGGCGCGAAGGGGCGCTGCTCCCGACCACCCTGTGTCCCTGTACCATCCTCAGGGCGAGTATCTCAAAGTCGTGCTGCTCTACGTGAGCTAGGAAAGAGAGGTTTCGCATGGCTAGCTCTCCGCCGACCGCCCCTCCGAATGCCCAGGGGATACTTTCGGATACGGCCTCGCGCGTCTTCGAGCTCTTCGGGGCACGGCCGGCCACGGGGAGGGTTTGGGCCGCGCTATACCTGAGCGACGGGGCTCTCGATGCGACGCAGCTCTCTTCCGCGCTCGGACATAGCTCGGGCGCGGTGAGCATGGCGTTGTCCGATCTGGTGCGCGGCGGGTTCGTCTACAAGCAGCTCTCCCCCACGAGTCGGCGACAGACCTATCTCGCCGAGCCGGACCTGTGGGTCGTGCTGCGAAAGCTTGTGACCGGAGAGGGACTCGAGCAGTTGCGCGGTGTCGTCGCCTCGGTCAAGGCCGCCCACTTGGCGCAGAAGGAGGCGCTCGCTGCCGCGGGAGAGGCCTCGAGGCCAGGGGAGACGGTGCGCCTCGAGAGACTGCATCACCTCGCCAACGTGGCGGAGTTCGTGCTCGGGACCCTTCTCGCCGCCGCGGACCGTACCCGTCTGGAGCTCAAGGCAGCGTCGAAGATCCTCTCGGTCACCGGCCTCATCGGCGGTGAGCCGCTTGCCCGTCTGCGGCAGAAGATCAATGCCCGGCACCTGGCTCGAAACCGGGCCAGGGGTTCTGCTGGCATCTGACGCTTGGGGTTGGGCGCCCTTTCTTTCAAGAAAAACCCTTAGATGACTATTCGTTCCGACGTACGTTTCTGCGAAGAACTGGGCTATACTGCGTCCCATCGGGCCAAAGCCCCTCATCGTGCGACGGCGTGCAAGGGAGTACAAAAATGAAGCCATCCCACCAGATCCTCACTAGCGAGCTGGAGCGCTTGTTCTCGGTTGGAAGCCTTCGGGAGCTCTGCACGAGCTACCTCGGTATCGAACCAGAGCAAGTCGGTGTTTCCGACGAAACCAAAGCCGTGTTCGCACGGCGCCTCGTGGAGCACAGCGCGAAAAGCCATGCCACAGAGGCCCTCGTCGATACCCTGCTGATGCTCAAGCGCGTCATGGTGGATCCGAGGCTCAAGCATGTCGGCGAAGAGCGCTTCGAGGTTTCGGATATCGAGGCTGGGACAAGCCTTCTTGGCTTTACTGTGGAGAGTAAAGTCGGGGATGGTTCCTTGGGCTCGGTGTACCGCGCTGTTCGCGCCGAAGCGCCGAACGACGCGGAGCGCTTTGCGCTCAAGATCATCCGGCCAGAGCACTCCCTCGATCCCCATGCCGTGAACCGATTCATGGTCTACATGCGCTTTCTCTCCAAAATCGAGCACAGCGCCCTGCCCAAGATCGAGGCCATCGGCAAGCTCGAAGATGGTCGTCCCTATGTGGTCTCGCGCTGGATAGAGGGGGAGACTCTAGACAAGAAGGGCGCGCGCGGTGTTCGGGAGGCGATTTCGATCGTTCAGGATGTCGTAGAGGCGCTGGCACCCATCCACGAACGCGGCTTCGTCCATGGCGATCTCAATGTTCGCAACATCCTCGAAAAGGCGCAATCGTCGGGCGAGTGCCGGGTCGCGCTGCTCGGCTTTGGCGTTGACCGGTTGCTCCTGCGCGCCGAGCCTGACGTCGATTTCCATGGTCGCGCCTTTGGTTCCTTTTACGGCATCGCGCCAGAGCAGGCCCGCGGCAAGCAACCCGACGCCCGCACCGATCTCTACGCTCTGGGCGCCCTGCTCTATGAGCTCGCGACTGGCCAGCCGGTGTTTGCCGGCCGCACGCCCTTGGACGTGATCGCCGCTCACCTACGCGACGAGCCGCGTCCGGTGGCGCGGGCCACGGGCGATCGCGCGGCATCGGCCCTGGAAGAGATTCTGTCCCGCTTGCTCACCAAGGAACCGAGCCACCGGCCCCACGATCTCTCCGAGGTCAGGGGGCTCCTCGAAGCTGCGGCGCGCAAGGCAGAGTCCCTTGAGGCACAGGCCGGACAGGTCGGTAGCCTCGCGGATATCGAAATCGCAGCCGAAACCCTGCTCGCCGATCCCGCCGATCCCGAGGCTCTGGAGCTTCTGCGCTCCGAGGCGGGCAGGCTCAACGCCTGGCCAGCAGCCGTGGAGACCATGGAGGAGGCCGCTGTGTCGTGCTCGAACGAAGAGGCGACGAGAGCGCTGCTTCTCGCTGCGACACAGGCCATCATCACCCACGTCAAGGATTACGATAAGGCCCAGGCGCTGTTGTCTCAGGTTCTCGTTCTGCGCCCGCAAGACCCGGTGGCGCTCGCCACACAGCTGTCGCTCTTACGAGCCTCCGGACGCTACGAGGAGCTGATTCAGGCGCTCGCCCAGAAGGCTCAGGAGACAGAGGCGCCTGGGGCAAAACTGGCGTTCATCGAAGAGATCTCCGTTTTGTACGACACCTGTCTTTCCGACTACGCGAACGCCTTGGACTACGCCATGGCGTGCTTGCAACCCAGCTCGCCGGACGAGGCGCTCCTTTCGCGCCTGGACAAGCTGGCGGATCGCACCAATCGATTCGCAGATCTCGCGGCTGCCACAGCCAATGCAGCCGGCTTGGCCGAGAGCGCGGGCGCGCTCGATGCCGCCGCTGTGTACTATCGCTTCACCGGCAAGATCTATCTCGAGCGGCTCGACCAGTCGGCCTACGCCCTGCACTGCTTTCAGAAGGTGCTTGCGGAGAAACCGGCCGATATTCCTGCGCTCGAGGCCATCGCCGATCTGTACCGCGGCGCCCAGCAATGGAATGAGGTGGCGAGAGTCATGCGCTTCCTCGGGGAAGTGGAGAAGAGTCCGGAGCGCAGCCGCAATCGCTTTGTGGAGGCTGCCCAGATCCTCTGTGAGAGGCTCTCAGACCCCGCTATGGCGCGGGCGATTCTGGAGTCGGTGCTCAGCGAGGATCCGGCCCACAAGAACGCTTTGTTCTTGTATGCCTCGTTGCTCGAGAAGTGGCAGGATTGGGACCAGCTCACCAAGGCCCTCCTCCTGGGCGCGGATGCCATGGCCGATGGCCCGGCCCGGGCCGAGACCTACTTGCGGCTCGCAGAAATCGAGGAAGCCCAGCGCGGCAATCGAAAGGCCGCTGCCACGGCGTTCCAGGCAGCGCTCAAGATCGAGCCGCGCAACCTCGGGGCGCTCAAGGGGCTCGAGCGTTTGTATTCGATTGAGGGCGACAACGCCGCGATGCGCGACAACCTCGAGCTGCAGCTCGAGCTCGTCCCGACGCCCAAGCAGAAGGTGTCGATCCTCGAGCGCCTCGCCGAAATCTATGAGGAGGAGTTCAAGGATCTGCCGCGAGCCATCGACGCGCTGCGCGCTGTGCTCGAGCTCGATGGCGAGCATCGCGGCGCCATGGTGACTTTGACTCGGTTGTACAAGAAGACTGAGCGCTTCGAAGACCTCGCCTCGGTGCTCGAGAGGCGCGCGAACGTGACCGACGACGTGGCTGAGAAACGCGAGCTGCTCACCGACCGCGCCTCGGTTGTCAAGGACAAGCTAGGGGATGCGCAGCGGGCAGCCAAGACGCTAGCCCAGGTCGCGTCACTGGGCGACGAGAGTGCGCTCGATTCCCTGGCGCGAACGCAGGAAGAGGCGCAGGACTTCGAGGCCGCTGCCGAAACGCTTCGCAAGATGATCGACAACGCAACCACGATCGAAACCAAGGTGGAGCTCAGCCTGCGCCTAGCTGAGCTCGAGGCAGGTCCTCTGACCAATCCGCAGCAGGCTGCCGTGACATTGCAGCGGGTCCGCACCTGGGTGCCCAATGATCGCCGGGCCATCTCTCAGCTTCGCTCTGTGTTCGTGGTTCAGGGCAACTACACCGCGGCCATCGACCTGCTCGACGAGGAGCTGACCATGGTCGAGGGCTCGGCAGCCCGCGCAAAGCTCATCGCCGAGATGGGCGTCATCACCATGCAGTACATTCGCGATGAAGATCGAGCCATCGCCTACTTCGAGCGGGCCTTGGAGCTCGACGAGAACAACCTCGCTGCCGGCGATAACCTGTCCACGGCGTACCGTCTGCGCGGTCAGTGGGAAAAGGCGATGCCGATCTACAAGCGCTGGGCCGACGCGGCCGGCGTTTTGACCAATGAAAAACGGATCGAGCTCTTCTCCCAGATGGGCGAAGCGTTCGACCATTTGGGTCAGCGCGATGAAGCCCTCAAGGCGTTCTCCCGCGCCGCTGACGTGGCTGGCGTTAATCCACACCTCATCCTCCGCCTGGGCGAGGTTGCGCTCGAGGTCGGTGAGTTGGCCGTGGCCAAGGCCGAGCTCGGCAAGTTCCTGGAGCTAGCCGGCGATAGCCTCGAAGTAGAGGACCGGGCAGCGGTGCTGGTCAAGCTTTCTCGCGCCTGCCTTGGCACCAATGACGTGCCTGCGGCGGCGAAGCTGGCGCGCCAGGCCGGCGCCATGGCTCCTGACAGCATCGATGCGCGGGTGATGCTCGCGGCGCCATGGCTCCTGACAGCATCGATGCGCGGGTGATGCTCGCGGACGTGCACGAGAGACGGGGAGATTTTCGAGGCATGGTCGAGGCCGCGAGCAAGGCCCTTGCCGCGATGGATCAAGATGACGTTCGTCGGTTGCCCCTCTTGCGTCGCGTGTCGACAGTGCAGTTCGAGAAGCTCAAAGACGGCGAGGGCGCGGCTTCCTTGCTGCAACAAGCGCTGGACGGCAGTCCCGAGGATCGCGAGCTGCTCAATGAGTTGCTCAGGATCTACAGTGCGCTCAAGCGCTTTAATGACGTCATTCGCGTGGTGCTCCGACTCGCCGATCTCGTGCACGAACCCGCGCAGCAGGCGCGCTACTTTGGCGCCGCGGCCAAGATCTACAGGCGAGAGCTGAATCAGCCAGAGAAGGGCCTAGAGTACTTTGGAAAGGCTCTCGAGCAGGATCCGTCTTTCACCGATGCTCGCTTGGCCCAAGTGGAGATTCTGACCGAAAACAAGGAGTGGGAGCGTCTCGAGAGATTGTACAAGAAGTCCATCGCCGCTCTTCCCAAGCAGGCGAGCGCTGAGGAAAGAGTCGCCTTGTACGAACCGTTGGCCGATCTCCTCACCGAGAGGCTCGAAAGACCCAAGGACGCCATGATGCTGCGCGAGGCCATCCTCAAGCTCGCGCCAGACAATGCCTCGTCCATGGAAAAGCTCAGCGAGTTGTACGGTTCGAACCCAGAGTTCGCAGAGAAGGCCATCGGCCTGAACCGGCGCCTGCTCGAGCAGAATCCATCTCGGATCAATTCTCTGCGGATGCTGTACCAAATCTCTTCGGGCCAAGGCGAGCCAGACGGCGCTTTCTGTGCCGCGACCCTGCTCTCCATGCTCAGCCAGGCCTCACCCGAGGAGCGGACCTTCTATCGAGGACACCGCCTCGAAGATGTGCCGACCATCGTGAACCGGCTCAAGGACGAGCATTGGAACGATTTCATTTATCACTCCTCGATGAACCAGACGATCACTTCGATTTTTTCGGTCATCTCGCCGGCCGTGATGAAGGCCAAGGCCGTGCCACATGCCCACTACGGGCTCGATCCGTCCAAGGCCGTCGCCGCGAGCGCCGACACCTCTGGGTTTAGCGGGTTCCTCGGGTTTGCCGCTAACTCATTGGGCGTCGAGCAGCCGCCGCTGTTCTTCCATACGGGAGAGAGAAAGTCATTCGAGCTCATCGACACCCATCCGATGGCGATCATCGCAATGCCCGGCGACGAGGCACTCAAGGATCGCATGGGCCTAGCCTTCCAGCTCGGACAGGCACTCACGCTGCTCCGTCCCGGGCTCGCAGTGCGCAAGCTCGTGCCCACCGGCACGGAGATGAGCGCGTGGCTCCTCGCTGCGATCAAGATATTCGTGCCAACCCTGCCACTGCCCAGTGAGCTCGTGGGGTCTGTGACCGATCGCGTGGCGCCCATTCGCGAGAGCCTATCCAACACGGCTCTCGAGCGGCTGCAGGGTCATGTGCAGGCGTTCGTTTCCAAGGCCGCGGATGCGGATCTCAAGCGCTGGGCAAAAGCGGTGGATTTCAGCTGCGACCGCGCTGGCCTGCTCCTTTGTGGCGATGTCTCGGTGGCCGTGCGACTGCTCAAGGCCTCTATCGAGGACAAGTCCGCGCTCGCTGAACGCCTCCGCGCCCTCTCCACCTTTGTCGTCTCCGACGAACACCTGTTCCTGCGCAAGCGCCTGGGCACGGCCGTCAAGGTCGGGTAACAAGGCCGCCGTCGTTCAAGGGTGTCTTGAGCTCCGAGGCATCGGCCAGGCAGGTCGCTGAGCTGGAGCCTGAGCTGGAGCCGAGTTCACTGCTGGTTGCGCAGGTAGATGAGGCGCAGACCCTCGAGAGTGAGATTGGGGTCGACCTCTTCGATGGTGCGCGATTCAGGGGCGATGGTCGAGGCGAGCCCTCCGGTGGCAATGACGCGAACATGTGCGGCGCAGCCCATTTCGGCGACGAGGCGATCGACCAAGCCGTCCACGAGGGCGACGTAGCCGAACAGCACCCCGGACTGCATGCTCTCCACGGTGTTGCGGCCAATGGCAGCTCTGGGGCGGGCGATCTCCACGCGGGGGAGCTTGGCCGCGCGGGTGACGAGGGCGTCTAGGGCAGTGATGATTCCCGGGCAGATAGCGCCGCCCAGGTAATCGCCTTTTTCGGAGATGCAGTCGAAGGTGGTTGCTGTGCCGAAGTCGACGACGATGCACGGTCCTTTCACCCTGGCGTACGCCGCTACAGCGTTGACGACCCGATCGGCCCCCACCTCGCGAGGCGACTCGTAGCGGATGGACAGGCCGGTCTTGATGCCTGGTCCCACGACGAGTGGCTCGGTTTTGAAGTACTGGGTCGCCGTGCGCCTAAGGGCTGGATCCGCTGGCGGGACGACGCTGGCGATAGCTACTCCGTCGATGTCCGCCATGGCGACGCCGACGAGGTCAAAGAGGTTTTTCAAATGGAGGCCCCACTCGTCGGTGGTGCGCTCGTTATCTGTTCGCAGGCGAAAGCTGTGCACGAGCTTCTCGCCATTGTACAGGCCGAGCACGCAGTGGGTGTTTCCGACGTCGATGACGAGCAGCATGCGCTAAGGCTCCTTCTTTTTTCCCTTCTCGGTTTCGTACCAGGAGAGAAAATCCCACAGATCGCGCTGCAGGCGTTCGCTGACCTCGACAAAGGTCACGTCGGCGCGTGATTGAGAGGTCGGATTGTACTGATAAATGTAGCGCCGAGCGTCGAGGATGAGCAGGAACACCTTTTCGAGCCGACCGGTGGATTCGCTCATGGTCGAAGCTGCGAGCACATGGAGCCTCGAACCAGTGGCTGCCGGTGGGACTTCACCGATGTCCAGTCGGTTTTCTTCGGTGAGATACTCGATGGCGATGGGCTCGCCGAGCACGCTCACGTCGACCTGAAACTTGACCCGGTTCCATAGCTCTACCGTGGAGGACGAGGGGGTGAGGGAGAACTGCCGGCCCGCCAGGGAGCGCCGCGCGATCTCCAGGGCCCGTCCTTCTTCGAGCGGGCGCGTATCGATTTGCGCTGCGGTGGTGTTCGCTTTGCCGTGGCATCCTGCCCACGAGAGAGCCATTGCAAAAGGCACGACGAGGTATCCCGCGGACGAACGGCTCCTGGGCATGCCGCCTCCCATTAGCCGGGAGTGAGCCGGAACGCTCGGGACAGCACAGCGCTCAGACTCCAGTCGTCGGGGACCTTGCCCTCGATGTAGGCCACTTGACCCGAGGCGACGGGCGTGGCCTCGAACACGCGGTTGGGCGCGGCCGCAGCATTGTAGGGCGCGTTGGACGGCGCCAAGGTGATCACCTCTTGCGGCGTTGAGGGGGGCAAAGGAGCCGGCGCATGGACCGGCCCCTTCGGGATTGCGGCGCTAGGCGCAGGGACGGACGGTTGAGGACGCGGCGGCGGCGGCGGAGCGACGCGATGGGGCGATTCTAGCTTGGTCGCAGGAGCCTGCACAACGCTGGCCACGGTCGTTTTCTCGATCGCAGGAGCCTGCGCTGCGCCAGAGTCGACCTTGCTCTCGAGGTCCTCTTGGCCGGTCGGCTTTGCTCGATGCCCTTGAATGCGAGAGAGGAGCCTCTGGAGGGTTGAGGTTTTGCGCTCGGTGTCCATCATGCGACGCTCCAGGAAGACATTTTTTGGACGATATTCATAGCGCTTTCCCCCGCCTGCGCGAAGCGAGCCGCCGCGACGGCGGCCTGCTCGTTGCTGGCAAGCAGCAATATGCTTTCCCCGGCAGCGCCCAGGGGCGCGACCTCGAAGGAGTGATCGCTCAGACCCTCCAGATAGCCAGCGACGAAAGAGGTGAACACCTCGGCCAGACCCTTGGAGCTCAGAACCGGTCCACTGCGAGGCACGCGTAAAAGCAGAGCGTTGCCGTAAACCTCGATGGACAGTCGCCCGAACCCGAGCGTCGCCACAGTGCCGCAGAGGTGTTGGCTCAAAAGCTCCATCCCAGCCTGCCCGCCCCGAATGTCGAGCGCCGAGCGCAGCCCACGGCCATGGAGAAGGCCCCACTCGCGGCTCGCCCGGCTCACGGCGGGCGAAGGCGTGATCCCCGCAGCCACCTCAGGGGGAAGCATCAGCAGCACGCCGTCCTCGGCAGATCGAATTTCTCCGGCGTTCAAATCGAACCGGGCAAAGGCCTCGGCGTCGAAAACCTGCTCATCCATGTCGCCCATCTCCCGCATCGGCGTGTGGCTGGCGCGGTGAGACAAGGACCGCGAGCCCCGCTGATACATAGGACAACGAGTGTATAGAAGCGCCTCAAACCGGTCAAATTCGCGGGGCTCCACTCTCCTCTGGTTTGGGCTCCACCCTCTTTTTTGATCTTCGCCGGCGGGGCCGAGGTGCCTCGGCCGTTTCGCCCGCAGGCTGCGCTTCGCGATGGTAGAGCATTCTTTGCCAGGCTCGCAGCGCCGAATGCTGCTCGGGCGTGGCCCGCAACTCGAAGAGCGCTAGGGCTTCTTCAAAGCCTTCGCGCTCTCGCAATTTACGCGATCTCCTCGACGCCGGGCCAGTTGCCAGACGGCGCTGCAACGCCCAAACCTGGCGTACCGCGGCGAGGTGGCGCTTGGTGAACCGCATGGGAGCTGTCGCTTCGTCGATGGCTTGTCCCAGAAGCGCTGGCAGATCTCCCTCCTCCTCGAGGAGCGGAGCCACGAAGGGTTCGAGCAGGGCGCACAGCATCAGCACCTCGCTGGTCGGCAACCCGGCTTTCAGCCGTTCGTCAAAGGCCGCGAGGCTCGACAGCGCCTCTTGCCAAGGCCTGCCCTGACGCAGGAGGCCGTCCACCTTGGGTAACAAGTGCTCGAGCAGCCCCACCTGATGCAGGTTGTGGAGACACGGCCCTGCCTGACCCGTGCGCAGGATCTTGAGCAACTCCTCCACGAGCCGAGCGGGTGCGCAGGTCGTGATGAGTGGCGCGTGGCGGGCCATGGAAGCGCGCAGAGCAGGGTCGATTTCGAGATCGCACAGCACCGCGAACTTGGCCGCTCGTAGAACGCGCACCGGATCCTCGGGCAAGCGCCGCTCAGGATCGCCGATGGTCGAAAGCCGTCGGCGTTCGATGTCTTCGAGCCCTCCCACGTAATCGTGGATTTCGCCGCGCACCACATCGTACATGAGCGCGTTCATGGGGAAGTCTCGCCGCACCGCATCATCGGCTGGACCGCCGAACAGATTCTCCGAAGCGTGCCGGTCTTGGAGCCTGTCCTCGTCGGTGGCTCCCCGTCTGAAGGTGGCGACCTCGATGATTTTACCCCCAGAAAACAGCATATGAGCGAGCCGAAACCTGCGGCCAATGAGGCGGCAGTTGCGGAACAAGTGGCGGTTCTCGCCAGGCAGGGCCGAGGTGACGATGTCAAAATCCTTGGGTTTTCGTCCGAGGAGGAGGTCGCGCACGCATCCGCCCACGAGGAACGCCTGATAGCCGTGTTGTCCGAGTCGGCGCAAGACCTTGACCGCATCTGGATCCAAGTCCGCGTCGTCGAAGCGGCGCCGCACGACTCTATGTCGACAGCGCACATCGGGCGGTGGAGGCGAGACGAAGCTCACGTCGAGGGAGATCCATTCTTGGGGTTGGTGTTGGCTCGCGTCATCGCGTGGGGCGAACGGTGCAGTCAATGGGCCGATCCTCCAGAATCTGTATCGCTAGCGGTGCCGGTTTGCTGGGATGTGCTCGTCAGATCCAAGTGGGTGGAGGTGTCGATTCCACTGTGTGTTGCGGTTTCGGAATCCGACGGCAGCGGCCGCTGCGGGTCGAACCCCAAATCCACGCGACGCTCGCAACCCGTGGAGGCGAGGCACAAAGAAAGCGAGAAACCCAAAAAAAATGGCCGCATGAATGCCCTCGAGGCGTGGCGGGCGATGATTCGCCGAGCCCAGCATCGACCGGGCCGCGTCAATCCTCGACTGGGAGCATGCCGCTGGGGCGGCGGGGCGTCAAGGCCGCGTCGTGCCTTGCCCTAGGGCGATATCACATGTTAACGCGTTACCATGGTCCAAACCTATCTCGACCTTTTGCACGCCGAGCTTTCATCCCGTCGATTGGACCTGCGCGATATTCGCTATACAGAAGAGGTTGCGGCCAAGCACAAGGCCCTCGTTGCCTTGTGCCGCGAGCTCTCCTTGAAAGCCACGTTGGAGAAGCTCCAGCCGTCGCCCTTGCCCCGCGGCTACCGCACCACCTCCCGCCGCAGGGTGAAAGGCAAGGGGTCCGGCTTCTTTCTCGAGCTGCATGCCGCGGCCGGGAGTCCGTCGCTCGAACCCGAAACCCACCGCGCTGTCTTCGACTGCGTGGCCGAGGTTCTGAGGCGGCCGACCATGAAGCTCCTGGGCAGGGATCTCAACCATATCATCGTTCGAGGCGTGGCGGATGAGCTGGCGGTGATCTTCAATGTGCGGGGCTTGGACGCGGCCAAGGTCAGGCGACTGCGCACCGTGGTCGACGAGCTGCTCGGCCTGCCCCATCCCATCCGCTCGGCCCATGTGTTCCTGGATCCCTCGGGCTCGGACTACTACTTCGAGTCTGACAGACCCAAGCAGCAGCTCTCTTGGAAAACCCTGTACGGGTCTGACCATCTGCGTCTGCGTCTGCGGGACCGAACCTTGCGCTACCACCCCACCGCGTTCTGCCAAATCAACGGGTCCCTGCTGCCGGCCATGGTGGACACGGTCGAGCGCCTCCTCGAGCCCACGGGCAACGAGCGGCTGCTCGACCTCTATTGTGGCTTCGGGCTCTTCGGTCTGTGCCTGTCGGACAAGGTGTCGAGCGTTTTGGGTCTGGATTGGGAGGGCGCGGCCATCGAATCGGCCAAGGACAATGCTCGACGCGATCCCAAGGCCAGAAGCCTCTCCTATCGCGCTGTGTCGATCACCGCAGAGGCCATCGCGCAGCTCAAGCCGCCAAGAGAAGGCGCCAGTGAGCTGGTGCTCCTCGACCCTCCGCGCAGCGGCACGGCCGAGGGAGTGGTCGAGGCGTTGGCCGAAAGACACCCCAGGCGCGTCGTCCACGTGCTGTGCAATATCGATAGGCTCGAGCCCGAGCTGGCACAGTGGCGGCGGTGCGGCTACGAGCCTGTCACCCTGGCCGGCTTGGACATGTTCCCCGGCACACCGCATCTGGAAGTGATGTTGAAGCTCGAGCCCCGCGTGGGGCAAAAGGTCAGTTCAGCTGCAAGGCGACACCGAGCCGGAACATGAGGTTCCATGAGCGGTAGCTGAAGTCGTCGTCGTTGACCACGGTCGCGCCACTGGTGGGGTAGATCGAGTTGGGAATGGCCAAATGATCACCCTGTTGCTCGTCGATGAGGTGAATGGAGAAGTCCATGCCCGGGATCAAGTACAGCGTCCCAAACGCGAGCTCGAAGGGGAAGGCGTAGCCCACCATGAACTTGGGCGCCAGGTTGAACCGCATGTAGCGGTCCCATTCCCGGTCGCTCCACTTCGCCTCAGTCGTGTAGTCGCTTCTTTCGTGCTTCGCTTTCCCCGCCAAGGCGAACTCCAGGGCCAGGGCCACGCCGAGCTGAAAGCCCTTGAGCTCGATGAGCACTCCCAGGGGGATCTCCATGTAAGTCAACTTTTGCATGTATTCTCGGTGGTGGGTGGGCTGGACCTGGTAACCCTTGCCCAAAAATCCCAGGCCGACGTCCAGGGCTAGCCAGTCTATGAAAAAGTACTGAGCGAAGAGACCGATCTCGGCGGTGAACCGAGGCGTGGCCTGTTCTCCAGCATAAGATAAAGTACGAGTAAATTGCTCGGTTACATCGTCGAGATCTCCGGCTGCACCCGTCATTCCCAGGCCGAAATACACACCGAACCGCAGGGAGGAGAGAGGTCCGCCCTCGCCGAATTCGGCCTGCTCCGTCACCTCTTGAGCCGAGGTGGCGGGCGCAACTGCGAAGGCCATCACCGCCACAAACAGACCAAGCGCGCGCTTCATGTTTGTCTCCTTTTTTCTTTCGAACCCTTGCATATCGCACAACGGCGAGGACGGCAATGATCGGCTTTTTTTCTCACCAAGGCCCTGCTATCGTCGCTTGATAAGACCATGACACAGAAGATGCTCGAAACACTCTCTCGCCTGCCCGTGTGCGCGTCAAGCGCCTCGCCCAAGGCCTCATGACCGACCTCGTGGAGGAGCTCGTGGACTTCGAGTCTTTCTCGAAACAGGTGTCCCGTGCGCCCTTGCCCGTGCGGCGCGGCAGGGTGACGGCCGTGGGAGAGCTCGTGGTGACAGCGCGGCTTTGCGGAGCCCGTGTGGGCCAGCAGTGCGAGATCCGGCCTGCAGGAGGAGAGCCGCTGCTGGCTGAAGTCGCCTCGTGCGATGGGGATGAGGCGAGGATGTTGTGCCTCGGCGAGCCGCGCGGCCTCGGCGGCGGAGATGAAGTCGAGGTCATTGCGCGCTGCGCGAGCGTGCCCTGCGGCGAAGCGTTGCTCGGCCGCGCCGTGGATCCCCTCGGACGACCCCTGACTGGCCCGCCCTTGGGGTCGGCGTGTGAGCTCGTGCCCTTGCGGCCTTTGCCAGCGACGCTGGATCGCGGCCGTGTCCTCACTCAGCTCGTCACGGGCATCGCCGCGATCGACACCTGCTGCGCCCTGGGCGAGGGCCAGCGCATAGGGGTGTTCGCCGAGCCAGGAGGGGGCAAGTCCACCCTGCTCCGCCACCTTGCGAGCTTTGCCGATGTCGACGTGTGCGTGACATGCCTCGTGGGCGAGCGGGTCCGGGAAGCGCGTGAGGTGGCCCAGGCTCTGTGCGATGGCGACTGTCCACAGCGTCATGTGCTGGTGGTCGCAACGGCGCAGGAGCCGGTGCTCCTGCGGTTGCGAGCAGCGTCGGCAGCCACGGCCATGGCCAGGTGGTTTGCGTCCAGAGGGCAGCGCGTCCTGTTGCTCGTGGACTCCCTCACCCGCGTGGCTCGGGCCGGTCGCGAGGCGTTTTCGCGTCTGGGAGAGTCCACGAACCACGGCGGCTATCCAGCCTCGGCTCTGGCGATCCTCCCCAAGCTCGTGGAAGCCGCCGCAGTGCCAGGGCCTGGGAGTCTCACGGCCGTGTACGCGGTGCTCACCGAGGGCGGCGAGGTCGATCCCGTGGCGCAGGAGGCCAAGGCCGTGCTGGACGGTCACCTCGTGCTGTCGCGCAGGCTCGCCCAAGCCGGCCTCTTTCCGCCCGTGGACGTCGTGGACTCCGTGTCGCGGGTGTTCGAGCAGGTGTGCCCTGTGCCCCAGGTGACAGCGGCCCGCAAGTTGCGCCGAGCCCTGCATCGCCTTCGGATCAACGAGGATCTGGTGCTCATGGGCGCTTACCAGGCAGGCGCTTGCCGCGACACGGATTTCGCCCTTTCCCACAGGGACGCCATCGAAAAGCTGCTCTACCCCGCGCCCTGCTCTGCAACATCCCTTGAGGCGCAGCGCCTCGAGCTCGCCCGCCTTACCGCAGCGATTTGAGATCGATGCCGTGCTTGCGGATCAGCCGCTCCAGGTGCTTGCGGTCGATCCCCGATTCCCGAGCCGCGGCCGAGATGTTTCCCTTGTGCCGCTGCAGCGCGTCCTCGATGTAGGCCTTCTCGAAAGATTCCACGAGCTCGGCCTTCACGTCTTTGAAGGGCCTGGAGCTGTCGATGCGCACGGGCATGGACGAGCCGTCGGACTCGGGCTGCTGTCCGCCTTCTGTCCGTGGGGCCGAAGGCGCCTCGGCGCCGGCGAGCACGATGGCCCGCTCCACCGCGTTGCGCAGCTCTCGCACGTTGCCCGGCCAGTCGAGGGACTGCATCCGGGAAACGATGTCCGCGGAAAGCGTGCGCCCATGGACACCGAGAAAGTGCTCTATCAAGAGCGGGATGTCGTCTGGGTGTTGGCGGAGTGGCGGCATGGTGACCCTGAAGACGTTGAGTCGATAATAGAGGTCTTCGCGAAATCTTCGCGCTTTGACTTCAGCCGCCAGATCGCGGTTTGTAGCCGCCACGAATCGCACGTTCACAGGCAGGCGCTTGGCGCCGCCGATGCGCTGGATCTCTTTGGCCTCCAGGGCCCGCAGCAACTTGGGCTGGAGGTTGAGAGGCAGCTCGCCAATCTCGTCGAAGAAGAGCGTGCCATCGCTGGCCCTCTCGAAGGCGCCTGGCCGCTCTTTGTCCGCTCCGGTGAACGCCCCGCGCTCGTGGCCGAACAGCTCTGCCTCGATGAGCGTGGGCGACACGGCGCCGCAGTCCACGATTTGAAAAGGCCCGGTCGCTCGCTTGGAGTGGTCGTGCAAAGCGCGGGCCGCGAGCTCCTTGCCAGTGCCGGTGTCGCCGCAGAGGAGCACCGTGACGTCGGTCTCGGCCGCCCGCTCTAGCAGCGCGTAGATCTGGCGCATGGCCACAGACGAGCCGATGAGCGCTCCAAACCGCCTCCTGCGCGAGAGCGGGATCGGTGTCTGATCGACGATGCGCCAGACCTCGAGCTGAGTCTGGCCGAGGTGGAGCGGTGTGCCGAGCGCCACGACCGCGTCTGTGATGCGGCTGCCAGAGACCAGCGTGCCATTCGTGCTGCCCAGATCTCGAACCCGCACGCCATCGCCCTCTGGACAGAGCTCCAGGTGTTGGCGGGACACCGAGGGGTCCTGGAGCACGAAGCCACAGGCCGGGCTTGTGCCGATGGTGAGTCCGGCGTCGGGCAAGACGCATCGCGCCGGCGCGCCCGGCCCTTCGACGACGCGCACTTCGAGCTGGACGGTCTCGATGAGAGCCGAGCCGTCTGGCTGATAGATGAGGGTGGTCTCTTTTGGGCGCACCGCTGCGGTATGTTCTATGTGTTCCGACATGGGCTCAAGTGTACCGGGGAGCTGGGCTTGGCTCAAGCGGGCATGGGCATTGGTTTTACTTGCCGCCAGGGTATTCTCGCCGCTACAAGGAAGCCATGCCGTACGCGCAAATGTCATTCAAAGGGCAAAAGGTGTTTGTCGAGGTCGACGAGAGCGGGTCGCCCTTGGTCGAAGGCGGACGAGCGAAAATGAAATACAAGCTCGAAGACGATAGGGAGTATCGGCCTGCCGTGGCCAACCTCGTTCCTCTGGGCAGCGGCGCTCCCCTCCCCCTGTCCCCTGCGACCAGGCCCAGCCGGAGCAAAGCTCAGCAGGCGTTGGCTCAGGAGAGCGGGGAGGCGATCATCGCCTATACCGACGGTGCGTGCAGCGGCAATCCCGGCCCAGCCGGCCTCGGTGTGTCCCTGCGCTTCCCAGACGGCAGAGTCGTGCAGCGAGGCGAGCCGCTCGGCCAGGGCACCAACAACATCGCCGAGCTGTCGGCCATCCTGAGGGCCCTGGAGCTCGCCGCGCCAGATGGACGGGATCTCGTCATCCATACGGACAGTACCTATGCCATCGGTGTGCTCACCGCGGGGTGGAAGGCCAAGGCCAATCAGGAGCTCATCGCGAGAATCAAAGGCGCCCTCTCTGCGTACGGACCTGGCCGCGTGAGCTTCCGCAAGGTGGCGGGTCATGCCGGTGTGCCGGAAAACGAGCTCGTGGACGAGCTCGCGCGCCGGGCTTCTGAGAGTCAGAAAGTGGTGGAGTAGGGACTCACTCTAGCAGCGCAATCGCGATCGCCAGCGAGCAGAGCCTCGATCGGGCGCTGTCTCCTCGGGACAAGGCCACGATCGGAGCGCTGGCGCCGACCACAACGCCGCCGGCGGTTCCCCCAGCGAGCAAGAGGGCCTTGCCGCTGGCGTTGCAGGCC
>JALOQD010000068.1 GCA_025453525.1 Myxococcota bacterium | reverse complement strand
CAAAGCGCAGCATGAAATACTCTATGAGAAAAATCGACGCGAGTAAGCCCCTGGGTCGTCGCTCCTTGCCAGCGAGCAAATCGACGCACCACAGGGTGAAAAGCACCAGCAGGCCGATCCCCACCTCGTAGAGTTGGGTCGGATGGCGCGGCACGGCCGCAGGGCAGATTTGAGCCGAGCCGCAATCGAACCGCGGAAAGACGATGGCCCAGGGCACGTCCGAAGGCCTGCCGACGATTTCCGAGTTGAGGAAGTTCCCCAGCCTCACCGCCGCAGCCCCCACAGCCGCCGACATGGAGAAACGATCGAGGACATCCGTGAGCCAAAGCTTGTTTTTGGAGGCATACAGAAGCAGTGCGAGCACGAGACCGATCGTCGCCCCATGGCTGGACAGGCCGCCCTCCCAAATAAACAGGATGGAGACGGGATCCGCGAGATAGCGCTGCGGCTCATAGAACAGGCAATGGCCGAGCCGCGAACCCGCGACGACGGCGATCAGGCCCCAATAGAGAAAGCGCTCGGTCATCGCAGCCTCGTAACCAGCTCGCCTCATTTGCTTGCGCCACAGCAAAAAGCCGAGGTAGATCATCACCGCGAAGATGACGCCGTAGTAGCGTATCTTGAAAATCCATATTTGTACTATATTTGGGTCAATATCCCAAACGTGGTATGTGTTCACAATTACGGTCCTTTCGAGCCTGCGAGCATCCACTTACCTGTGTGCCGTTTGTAGCGCATGGCAGGATCCTGGACAAGCCTTCTTGCCCACTCGCCTAGGTAAGGCCACAATACGCCATCGGAACAACAGACCCTTTGGTCCGACATCGATGAAGGAACGGACAACCGCTTTTTTTGGAGGGATGATGACCACTCACCCGCTCTCAGGCAAACCAGCGCCCAGCAGCCTGCTGGCCAATATCCCGCGAATCGTGACCGACTACTTCACGACTCAGCCCGACCCGTCTTCAGTGGGCGAGCGCGTGGCCTTCGGCACCTCCGGCCACCGGGGCGTGTCGAGCAAGGCGAGCTTCAACGAGGCCCATATTCTCGCGGTGTGTCAAGCCGTGTCCGAGCACCGCCGCTCCGTGGGCATCACCGGACCTCTGTTCCTCGGCATGGACACCCACGCCCTGTCCGAGCCGGCCTTTGCCACGGCCCTCGAGGTGCTCGCGGCGAACGACGTGGAGGTGCGCATCCAGAGCAAGCGCGGGTACACGCCCACCCCTGTGGTGTCCCACGCCATCCTGGTGCACAACGCAGAGCGTTCCAGCAGCCGAGCGGACGGCATCGTGATCACTCCGAGCCACAACCCACCGGACAACGGTGGCATCAAGTACAATCCCCCTGAAGGGGGACCGGCAGACACCACGATCACAAAGGCGATCGAAAAGCGGGCCAACGAGCTGCTCGCGGGCGGCAACTCGCAAGTGCGCCGCGTGCCTCTGTCGCGCGCCCTGACCCGGCCCACGACCCAAGAGCACGATTATGTGAAGCCCTATGTCGAAGACTTGGCCAACCTCATCGACATGGAGGCTATCAAGCGAGCCAAATTGTCCATTGGCGTGGACCCCATGGGCGGCGCGGGGATCGCGTTCTGGGAGCCCATCGCGCAGCGCTACGGACTCAATCTGGAAGTGGTGAACCCCAAGGTCGATCCCACGTTCTCGTTCATGACGCTCGACTACGACGGGAAGATCCGAATGGATTGCTCATCTCCCCACGCCATGGCCAGCCTCATCGGCCTCAAGGATCGCTTCGACGTGGCGTTTGGCAATGACCCGGACTTTGACCGCCACGGCATCGTCACGCGCACTGGCCTCATGAACCCCAATCACTACTTGGCCGCGGCTGTTTGGTATTTGTTCCAGCACCGTCCCCGTTGGTCGAAAAGCGCGGCCGTGGGCAAGACCCTCGTCTCTTCCGCCATGATCGACCGCGTCGCCGCCGCCCTCGACCGTCCTGTGTACGAAGTGCCCGTGGGCTTCAAGTGGTTCGTCAGCGGTCTCCTCAAAGGCACGCTCGGCCTGGCTGGAGAAGAGAGCGCGGGTGCGTCCCTGCTGCGCCTCGATGGGACCGTGTGGACCACGGACAAAGACGGATTTGCCATGGACCTCCTTTCCGCCGAGATCTGCGCGGTGCTCGAAAAGGATCCGTCCGAGCTCTACCGCGAGCTCACGGCGCGATTCGGCGAGCCTGTGTACGAGCGCATCGACGCGCCGGCGAGCCCGTCCCAAAAAGCCGCGCTATCGGCTCTGCGGCCCGAGGACGTGCGGGCCACGACCCTCGCCGGCGGACCCATCACCGCCAAGCTCACCACAGCTCCGGGCAACGGAGCGGCCATCGGCGGTCTCAAAGTAACGACAGACAAGGGATGGTTCGCCGCTCGTCCTTCAGGCACCGAGGACGTCTACAAAATCTATGCAGAGAGCTTCGAAGGTCCCGGGCACCTGCTCGCTCTACAGGAAGAAGCACGGCACATCGTCGCCCAGGCTTTTGCCACGCGGGGCGCCTAAAAGTGGGTGAACCCGCGAGCCTCGATCGCAGCGCTCTGGCCGTTGCGGTGCCAATGCACGGCGGGCGGTCCTTTCTCCACGCTCCCTATCACCGTCACCTTCTGCCCGAGCTCCTGTGAAAGCCGCGGGAGCAGATCGACTCGCTGCGCCTTCAGCGTGAACAGCAATTCGTAGTCCTCGCCGCCGCCCGTGGCCCACGCTTCGACCTCTGAGCCCAGAGCCTGCGCCACCGCCCTCGCAGCCAAAGAGATCGGTAGGAGAGAAAGATCGAGGTGAATAGCCACGCCGCTCGCCCGGCAAAGGTGCAAAGCATCTCCGGCCAAGCCGTCGCTCACATCCATGCACGCTCCAACAGCGCCGCTCGCGCAGAGCCATCTTCCCACGTCGATGCGCGGCGTGGGCGCGAGATGACGTCTCACGACGAGGTCGCGGAACTCTTGTGGAGCACACGAGGGCTCGCGGGATAAAATGGCAAGCCCGGCAGCCGCATCGCCCAGGGTTCCTGTGACGCAAACGAGGTCCGTGGGCCTCGCCCCTGTGCGTCGAAGAGCGCGGCCGGTCTCGATATCGCCGATCAAGGTCAAATCGAAGACCAGCGCCGGACCGGCGGCGGTGTTGCCCCCCACGACCCGGGCTCCGTGTCGCGAAAGCCCCGCGTCCAGCCCCTGATACACTTCGCGCAGCCACTTGGGCTCTACATCGCTAGGCAGGACGATACTCGAAACCGCCCAGCGCGGCTGCCCGCCCATGGCCGCTATGTCGCTGAGGTTCACAGCGGCTATTCGCTCTCCCAAGCTCCTGCCGTCCTGTCTCTCGCGAAAAAAATGCGTGCCCTCGACCATCGCGTCACAGGTCACTAGGAGCTCGCGCCCCGATGCCGGCGTCAGCACGGCAGCGTCATCTCCGATACCCAATGTCACGCTTTCGTCACCGGCTCCAAGCTGCTCAACTAGGGAATCTATAAGCCCAAACTCTCCAATCTCTCGTAGTCCCATAGAACCTCTCTTTTCCATTCTAGACTAGGCTGGTGTGTAGCAAATTACCTACCTGATCTCCATATCCGCGAAGAATTCTATCCACTTGACACTGCTTTCGCACAGACGTACTGTGCGCGACGTTCGCAAGGCTTCCCTTAGCCTGGACAGAAAAAACACATGACGCTTCGCAATAAAATGACGGTTCCAGAAGGCCACTTCGTTGTGGATGTAACGCTCCTGCGCAGTGGCCCTGTGCGCATCGAAACCGATATCCCTGTCGACTGGCTGACGCAGGAGCTGTCCTTCTGTGAGTACGGGATTCGCTCTGATCACGGGCGCGTAACGCTCGTCGCCGAGCCGTGCTCTGGCGGAGTGCTCGTGCGTGGTGACATCACGACACAGCTCGTCGCCCAATGCGGCATTTGCCTCGGAGACACTCCAGTCGCCCAAAAAATCAACGTCAGCACCTACCTGTTTCCCAAGGTCGCCGCCGCGGCAGAGGCGGAAGAGGCGGAGCTGACGCCCGATGAGCTCGACAAAGAATGGTATGAAGGCGACCGCATCGTGCTCGACGATCTCGTACGCGATCACGTGATGCTAGAGCTGCCTATGAACCCGCGCTGCGGGGACGACTGTCCCGGCCTCGCGGCGTTCGAAGAGGCGGCTAAATTCAAGACAGATCCAGATCCGAGGCTCGCCCGGCTGGCGACTATCGATCTGGCAGCAAAGAAGGAGAACTGACGTGGCTGTTCCAAAGAAAAAACTCTCTCGCTCTCGCCGCGACATGCGGCGCGCCAATCACGATCGCATCAGCGCGGTTACCCTGACGAACTGCTCCCAGTGTGGAGAGCCCATGCCTCCGCACAGGGCTTGCCCCTCTTGCGGCGTGTATCGCGGTCGGCAGGTGGTCGAAATAGCGGCCGAGGGCGAAAGCACCGAGCAACCGGCTAAGTGATCTAAATTCGCGAGATACGCGGCAACGACGCGGCGGTTCGCCGGCTTAGAAACGAGCAGTTATGCCAACTGAGCTCCGCAGCAGAATTACCGGCACTGGCAGCTACGTCGCAGACGGAGTGCTCACCAATCAGGATCTCGAGCGCATCGTCGACACAAATGATGACTGGATCACCGAGCGCACGGGGATCAAGGAACGCCGCATCGCCAGCCGCGAAGTAGCGTCCTCGGACATGGCCGCAGCGGCGACGCGGAACGCTCTGGAGATGGCCGGGCTTGGCCCAAATGATTTGGACATGATCATTTGCGCCACCGTCACTCCCGACCGGCAGCTCCCTGCCACGGCGGCGTATGTTCAGCGCAAGATCGGCGCGACGAGCAATTGCGCCTCGTTCGATATCGCGGCGGCCTGCGCCGGATCGCTGTACGGCATCTCGATCGCAGACAGCTTCATCCGCACCGGACGGGCCAAGCATGTGGCGGTCATCGGCGTCGAGCTCCTGTCGCGAGTGCTCGACTACAAAGATCGAAACACCTGCGTGCTCTTCGGCGATGGCGCCGGAGCGATGATCCTCTCGGCCGATCAGGGTGAGAGCGGTGTGTTGTCGACCCATCTGTTCACCGATGGCTCCCTGACGGACATTCTCCACATACCCGCTGGGGGCTCTGCGCTCCCGACGTCCGCGGAAACCGTGGAGCGTCGCATGCATTACGTGCGCATGGAGGGCCGGGATGTTTTCAAATACGCGGTCAAATATCTCGCGGACGCCGCGAAAGTCGCCCTCGACGCCAACGCCATCGGCGCGGACGACTTGAGTCTCGTCGTAGCCCATCAAGCCAACATTCGTATTCTCGACGCGGTCAGCAAGCGTTTGGGCATCTCGCTCGATCGCTTCATTCTCAACCTCGAGCGATTTGGCAACACCTCGAGCGCCTCTGTGCCGCTCGCCCTCGATGAGGCTGTACGAGGTGGACGCGTTCACAGCGGCGACACGATCCTCATGATTGCCCTGGGTGGGGGCATTTCCTGGGGCTCTGCGATGGTGAGGTGGTAGCATGACGTTCGCGTTCGTGTTTCCCGGACAAGGCGCCCAAAAGGTGGGCATGGGCAAGGAGCTCCTCGAGTGCTCGCCCGCAGCGCAGCGCACCTTCGAGGAAGCTGACGAAGCGCTCGGTGAGCCTCTGAGCAAGCTCATCGCCGAGGGCCCAGCCGAGACACTGACCATGACCGCCAATACCCAGCCAGCCATCCTCACCATGTCCGTCGCCGCGCACCGGGCTTTCTCCGAGCGCTTCTCGGAGTCGCCGGCCTTCGTAGCTGGGCACAGCCTCGGTGAATACAGCGCCCTGGTGGCAGCCGGCGCCATGAGCTTCTCCGATGCTGTGCGCATCACGCGAGCCCGAGGCACGTTCATGCAGCAAGCGGTTCCGGTGGGAGTCGGCGCCATGGCCGCCATTATTGGCCTCGAGCCCGACGATATTGAAAAAGCCTGCATCGAGGCCGCGCAGGGAGAAGTCGTTTCTCCAGCCAACTTCAACAGCCCGGGTCAGATCGTCATCTCCGGCCACGCGACTGCCGTGAAACGCGCGGGCGACCTTCTGACCGCGTCTGGAGCCAAGGTCATTCCGCTGCAGGTCAGCGCTCCGTTTCATAGCGCGCTCATGGCCAAAGCAGCGCAGAGCCTTTTCGCGCGGCTCGAAGACGTCCGCTTCGCCTCGCCGGCGATGCCCGTCGTAACGAACGTCGAAGCCGCTCCCAACAGCGACGCGAGCCGCATTCGCGAGCTCCTCACTGCGCAGGTCACCGAGCCGGTGCGCTGGACCGATTCGGTCAACTGGATGGTCGCGCAGGGAGTCACTCGCTTCGTCGAGCTAGGGCCGGGCAACGTGCTCGCCGGGCTCATCAAAAAAACGAGTGCCAATGCGAAAGTCGCCTCGGTGAATGCACCCACGGGGCTAGACAAAGCGCTCGAGCTGCTGAAAGAGCAGTGAGACAATAGCTTCCTCCCGGCAAGAGTGGGAGGGGTATTCGAGAAAGAAACAACCGGACCCACTGGGTCCCAACGCAACGCAACGCAACGCAAAGAATCGATGGAGGCTCCACCATGAATATTGAAAACAAAGTACGCGAGATCGTGTGCCAGCAGCTCGACGTCGATCCCGAAAAGGTGAAGATGGCGACCTCGTTCGTCGATGATCTCGGCGCTGATTCCCTGGCCGTGGTAGAGCTCGTCCTGGCGCTCGAGGAAGCCTTCGAATTGGATATCCCAGACGAGGATACCGAGAAGCTCCGTACGTTCGCCGATGCGGTGAACTACATTACCGCCAAGACGGCGGGTTGAGGGGCTTGCCGTGAGTGCCAAGCGAAGGGTTGTCATCACAGGCATGGGATGCGTCAGCCCCCTGGGTTTGGACGTTTCTAGCTTGTGGAACGGGCTGATGAGCTGCAAAAGCGGTATCGCGCCGATCACGAGGTTCGACACGACGGGCTTCGCGACCACCTTCGCTGCAGAGGTGAAGGACTTTAATCCCGAGCAATGGATCCCCAGGCGCGAAGTCAGAACCATCGATCGGTTCATACAGCTTTCGATCGCTGCCGGAGATGAAGCCATGCAGGACGCAGGGCTTTCGAAATTCGAG
Organism: Myxococcota bacterium; assembly: GCA_025453525.1. Taxonomy (GTDB): domain Bacteria; phylum Myxococcota_A; class Polyangia; order JAAYKL01; family JAAYKL01; genus JALOQD01. The sequence continues at coordinate 16,726 of JALOQD010000068.1, read as the reverse complement.
GACCCCATGTCCCACAGGGTCGGCACCCTCGTCGGCGTCGGCCTCGGCGGCCTAGCGACCATTGAGGAGACCTATACGGTGCTCAGGGAGAAGGGACCGCGCCGGATCTCTCCGTACTTCATACCTGGGATTATCTCCAACCTCGCGCCCGGGCAGCTCTCCATTCGATTCAATGCCAAGGGACCGTGCGTCACGACCACGACCGCTTGCGCCTCTGCCGCGCACGCCATGGGCGGGGCCATGCGCCTTCTGCAGTACGGCGATTGCGACATCGTGATCGCCGGAGGCGCCGAGTCGGTCATTACGCCCCTGGGCATCGGCGGTTTCAACGCGCTCAAAGCCCTGTCCACTCGCAATGACGATCCCTCTCACGCCAGTCGCCCGTTCGACAAAAATCGAGACGGCTTTGTCATAGGAGAGGGCGCGGCCATCCTCATCCTCGAGGAGCTCGAGCACGCGAAAAAGCGCGGTGCGAGAATCTACGCCGAGCTGACTGGCTATGGCGCCACGGCCGATGCGAATCACATCACCGCCCCGGCGCCCGGCGGCGAGGGCGCTGTGCGGTGTATGAAGCAGTGTTTGCAGTCCGCCGGCCTCGATCGCGGCGACGTTCAGTACGTCAATGCTCACGGGACGTCGACGCCCATCAACGACCCGCTGGAGACCCAGGCTCTAAAAACCGTCTTCGGCGATCATGCGAGCCAGCTCGCGGTCAGCTCCACCAAGTCCATGCACGGCCACCTGCTCGGCGCCGCCGCGGCCATCGAAGCTGTGGCCACTATCAAGGCCATCGAACTGCAGGTCGCGCCGCCGACGGCCAACTACGAAGAAAAAGACCCCGAATGCGATCTGGACTACGTACCCAACGAGCCCAGGCCCATGACCATTCGGCATGCCTTGTCCAACTCCCTGGGCTTTGGGGGCACGAACGCCACCTTGGTCTTTAGCCGCTTCGAGGGGTAAGCCCATGGCGCTTCGTCTCGCTCTTGCCAGCGATCATGGCGGGTTCACGCTCAAGCAGCATCTCGTGAGCGCGCTGCGAGCGAGGGACCTCGAGCTCCTGGATCTCGGACCGCAGACGGCCGACTCCATCGACTATCCTGCCAAAGCCAAAGAGCTGTGCAGCGCCGTGCTCGAGGACCGGGCAGAGCTCGGCATCCTTCTCTGCGGAACCGGCATCGGCATGAGCATCGCCGCAAACCGATACCTGCGCATTCGCGCCGCGCTGTGCACCGACCCATTCATGGCCCGTATGGCGCGCGAGCACAACGACGCCAACGTCCTGGTGCTCGGTGGAAGAGTCCTCTCCCCAGCCCTGGCAGAGGAGATCGTAGACGTCTTCCTGGCCAGCAGCTTCGAAGGCGGTCGCCACGGGCGCAGGGTCGCCATGCTCGACAGCCCATGAAGTGCCCTGTCTGCTCGGCTTCGGACACACGCGTCATCGACTCGCGCAGCGCGAAGGACGACAGCGAGATTCGAAGACGCAGGCTGTGTGACGCGTGCACGCATCGCTTCACCACCTATGAGCGAGCCGAGCGGCTCATGCCCCTGGTTGTCAAGAAGGACGGCCGCCGAGAAGAGTGGCAGAGGGATAAAGTCCTCCAAGGAGTCACCAAGGCCTGCGAAAAGCGCCCCATCTCCATCGAAGCGATCGAGCGCATGGTTGATAAAGTCGCAGAGGAATTATCTGGCGGTGGCGAGGTCGAAATCTCGAGCCAGGTCATCGGAAAGCGCCTCATGGACAAGCTGCACGAGCTCGACGAGGTCGCCTACGTGCGCTTTGCCAGTGTGTACAGATCTTTCAAAGACATCGACGAATTCATGACTGAGCTTGCAGACCTCATCAAAGACCGCGGAGGTGGTCGGTCATGACCTCTCATCGAAACGCCGAGCACATGCGAGAAGCACTGGCACTGGCTCGTCGCAGCAGGCCGAGCCCCAACCCACGCGTCGGCGCAGTCGTCGTCCAAGAGGAGGAAATCGTCGGCGTGGGCTATCACGAGCGGCCGGGGATGCCCCACGCTGAGATCATCGCTCTGCGCGAGGCCAAGGAGCGGGCAAACGGCGCAGATCTCTACGTCACACTGGAGCCATGCTGCCACGTCGGTCGCACCGGACCCTGCACCGACGCCATTGCCAAGGCCGGCATTCGCCGCGTGTTCGTCGGAATGCAGGACCCGGATCCTCGGGTCAACGGCAACGGACTGGCATGCCTCGTCGCCCACGGCATCGAGGTGCACTGCAACGTAGAGCAGCAACTCTGCGAGGCCCTGCTCGCCGGGTACAGCCACCATCGGCGCACGGGCAGACCGCTCGTGACTCTCAAAGCCGCGGTCACCCTCGATGGTTACCTCGCGACAGGGAACCGACAGTCTCAGTGGATAAGCTCCGAACCGTCTCGGACGCGCACTCACGAGATGCGAGCACACAACGATGCCGTGCTCGTGGGCATCGAAACCGTGCTGGCCGACGACCCCATGCTCACCGTACGGCTTGCGACCGGAGAATCGCCCATGCGCGTCGTTCTCGACTCCCGACTGCGCATCCCCACAACCTCGAAGCTCGTGCAGAGCGCTGCTCAAACTCCTCTGCTCGTCGCGCATACACACGAGGCACCTCGAGAGCGCATCGCCCTGCTTTGCGCCCTCGGCGTGAAGCTCCTCGCGTGTCCTTCAGACGAGATGGGCAGGCTCGACTTGGCGATCCTTCTCGACGAGCTCGGGCGCGCAGGCGTGCTCTCCCTGCTCGTAGAAGGCGGCGCGACCATACACGGCGCTCTCTTGCGCCATGGTCTCGCCCAGTGTCTTGCGCTCTTTGTTGCGCCGCGAGTGCTGGGCAGTGGCCTACCCTGGGCTTCTTTCGAAGGCGCGCAGAGCATCGCTGACGCAACCGCCTTGCACGAGATGACCTGCCAGCCCGTTGGATGCGACCTCCTGATCGAAGGTCGGTTCACCTAACAGGCTAAAGATCACCTTCCAGAATCAATAATCAGAACCAGTAGCCTCGGACGCGGTGAACTCACCCAGATTGAGACCGAGCTCCTTGTCCAGCAAGGCGAGCTTCGCGAGTCCCGACATTTCGAGCTGACGGATGCGTTCGCGCGTGAGGTTCATGATCTCCCCAACCTCTTCGAGGGTCACGCCGCCGCGCTCCGCGACATCGAGGGCGCACGTCTCGGTCATTTCCCAAACCTCCACGTCGGGGAAGTTGAGCTTGATCGAGCCGGTGCCTGGCTTGACGTCCAAGTACAGATGGTACTTGCAGCTGACGAACGGGCATGGCCGCTCGCCACCCGCGCACTCGCCCCGAAATCGCGGCATCTCGTGGTCAGTCTGTGGGTAGAGCAAACGCCCGATGCGCATCTGCTCTTTGGTCATCTTCTTGATGGGGATGGTGCGTGCCCTCACCGGCCGCTTGCGACGCGTGCCGCGCGTGGTCGCCTTGTCCGGCATCTCCGTACACTGTTCGAGATCTTTTGCCTGCGCCATTTTCGCCTCCCGGAACTGTTGCTTTCGCGCCGACCCTTTTTTCGCCCTGTCGACTAGACCGCTTCTCGCTCTGTCTGCCTCGTGTCCCTGATCCGCATCGCAAGATCCTCGAGATCTTCGAGAAGAGCCTCTGCAGATGACTTGATCCCCTCGACATCCTGATGGATGCCGACCGACGAAAAAAACCCGGCGCCGTCATCGTTGAGACTCTCATCGAAGCGTTCGAGAATCCGGTTGAGAAGCACCCGCAGCTCTTCGATCTCGCCGCCCACGAAGGCGAAGTGCTGTCGGATCTCCTCGATGGTGTAATTCAGGGACATCATCCGCTTGATTTCGTTGATCTGTCGCACGATCCCTGCGGGGTAGACACCCCTCGAGCCTTTGTGCTTGCCCTTGGTCCCCACTCTGCGACTGCGCGGAAGAAGCCCTAGCTGCACGTACTTGCGGAAAGTCGCCTCAGAGAGCTTCACCCCGCGGCGCTCGAACAAGGAGACGATTTCGGCCGATGACATCCCCTCGGGATACACCAGCTCGATCTCCTCCATCTCTCGCGCTTCGAGAAGTGGCTCTCTGACTGCTCTCTGCTCTAGCCTATTCATTCGATGGACACTCTCCACATCCTGTGATCTTTTTGATGTTACAAAATATATTCCACTGAATGGATTCCTGTCAATGGATATTTGTATCTGCCTCCCATAGGTGGTCTTCAATTTCTCAGCGCGTACCGTGTCGCAAAAGCGCTCGGCGCCCCCCTTTAACTACTCGATATTACTTTGATACCAGGCGGCTCATATCGCCTCCAGAAGCGAGCCCCCATCCCGTGACTCCATGCAGTCAGAAAATATTTTTTTTATGAGAGTGGAGTTTTTGTCCCGTGCAAGACCCTGTTCAAGAAGTCATTCGAGCCGCTTCTTGACCGGAAAAGCGAGGAGCAGCAGCAAGGGTTGGATCAGCACGACTGAAGCCCAACTCGCGGCAACGCCAATGGCGGCCATGTAACCAATTGTGCGAAGCCCGAGATGGGCGACGAAGAAGAGGCCCACGAATCCCGCCACTGTTGTAAAGGTGCTCGCCGTGATCGTAAGGCCTGTGCTGCGCAGATTCCTCGCGAGCCCGTCGGTCCCTCCATGCTCTTGCTGTTTGTGGTAGAGGTAGATCGCAGAATCGATTCCCACTCCGAGAATCACCGGAATCGTAATGAGATTGTAGAGACCCACGCGCAAGCCGAGCATGCCCATGAACCCTGCCGTCCACAGGACACTCGCCGCCACCGTGAGACCGAGCACCGCGAGACCCTTGAGACTGCGGGAAAAGGCAAAGAGAATGAGCAGCAAAATCGCTGTCACGTACTCCACGAGCGCCACACCATCGGCCTGCACCATCCGGACGATGTCGGACAAAATGAACGCCGAGCACGCGATGGAAAGCTCCTGTCCTTCCAGCTTGAGGAACCCATAGTCGGCCTGGAACTGCCCTACCTCTCGGGCATCCCAGTCCCGAATACGAGAGTACATATGCCCAATTCGGCCCATGGTTCCATCTGCCTCGGTCACGATCGATCTCGCCCAATCTGGAAGGTCGCGAAGGCCAAACGGTTTTGCCTGCGTCATGCGCCGCAGCTCTTCTACAAGGGGTCTCTGCCTGCCCGAAACATGGTTCCAAGCCCTCTTCTGCAGGAGCTCGCCGATCGACTCGATCTTTTTGCGCCGCTCGAGCTGCTCGGCCTCTCCAGGCACGAACGTCAGTGGAGTAATGAAGCTGTTGAGCTTTTCGTCATGCACTTCGTTCTGCCGCATGAGCAAGTATTCATGGGCGGCCTTCATCTGTTTTTCGTCGCGAGCGAGAATGACCGCGGGCGCCGTGCCAGTGCCCTTTCCCACTGCGCTGCCGTAGGAAATCTTCACTCCGGTTTTGGGCGCGCGCAGATTGCGAAAGTCGTATTCGAACTCGATCCGAGGCGCGTACCACGCGGCCACGGCTGTCAGCGCCACGCCGAGACAAAACGCCGCCACGGCATAGTTCCGTGCCGAGAGCCCCAGGATGCGACGTTCCCCATCCTCTCGAGCATTGGAAAGCGCAGCGCTCCCAGAGGCTTTCCAGCGCAGCGCCATCGGCCGCGTTCGCTCGAGCAAAGCCAAGAGCGGCGGAATGCCAAGAGCCGAGCACAAGGCGCTGCCCGCGATGCCGTAGGAGGCGACGATGCCGAACTCGTTGAAGCCCTTAAAATGACCGAGCAGGAGTGTGAGCAAGGATGCGATGGTCGTCGCCGCTGCGGCGGCCATGGCGCCACCCGTGGCTCCGAGCGCTTTTACCGTGGCCTTTTGCGGGCTGCTCCCGAGCTTCATCTCCTCGATGACCCGCGCGAACAGGTGGATGCCGTAATCGATGCCCATGCCCACGAGCATCGCCAGGATGAACACCGTCAGCAGCGTCAGCCTGCCGTAGACCACCGCTGTCATGGCCATGGTGAGGCTCGCCGCGAGGAGCAGCGGCCAGGCGATGATGAGCACGATGCGGGTTCTGCGAAAAAAAACGAACATCACGGCCAGCACGAGCACCAAGCTCACCGCGGTAGCCGTGGTGCCGTCGTTCGACACCTCATCGACCTCCATGAAGCTGCGATAAGCCCCCACGACGTACGCAGAGACGTCCCCTGGGCCCGGCACGAGGCCGAGCTCTTCGATGAGCCCTTCCCCTCGCCGCAACGCCATTCGAGCGAAATCGAGGTCAGTAGAAGGCTTCTCGAGCTGCACGAGAACCACCCCGACGTCGCCGCTCGGCGAAATGAGGCGTCCGCCGTCGCTCCCTCCTCGACCGCTGTCTTGGGGGGGACCCGAAGCGGGCTTGTCCACTCTAAAATACGACGCGAGCTCATCCGCCACGGCGGACGGCAAACCGAGTCGCTTGGGTAGAAGCGGATCGTACCATGACTCGAGCGGTCCCTTGCCCGCGTCTTTGTCTCCCGCCGCTGGCTCGTCCAACAAGTCGACGATGCCAGGCACGGCCTTGGCCGAAGCCCGCATGAGCTCCTCGTCCAAGGCCGCTTCGAGCCTGGTCAGCTCGTCGATGGGTAAATAGAAAAGGGCGTGCTCGCGGAAAAAAGCGGTGTCTCTCGCAACCTGAACCCACTTGGCGTCTTGCCACTGGGACTCAATGCGCTTTTTGAGCTTGTCCTGCGCCTGCGCGATCGCTCTCTTGTCACTTCTGCCCGATTTGATCGCGATGGTAAAAAAATCCGTCGAGCCGATCCGCCGCTTGCTCTCTTCGAGATCTCTGACCGACCTCGTGCCCTCGGGAAGCAGCGCCGCGAGATCTGTCACGACGCGCAGGTGAGTGGTGGCGTAGCCGACGCACAAGACCACGAGCAAGAAGTACAGCCCCATCAGCAGCCCAGGGTTGCGGAAGGAATAGGCGACATAGCGATCCCAAAACCGCTCGGACGACTGCTTCAACTTCAACCGAAGACCATTGAGCATCATGACTTACGTTTCGTGCCAGAAAGGGGAGTCGTTGTCCATCCGCGAGACCGCCCGAAATGCCCTCAAAAGCTACACCTTGTTGCGCGCAGACGGAAAAAAGACGTACTCTAGCTTCAGCTCGGCAACCCCACGACTTGAGTCCAAGAGGGCCACCCGAGAAAAACGCGGAGCAAGAGGTGTCCACTGCCATGAAATCGCTGGCCGCACTCGTCGTCCTATTGAGTTTTACAGGCTGCAACAGCCAGCCGCCACAGCCCAGTGCCACCGCCGATGAAAGCGCGAGCGCCTCGCCAAGGTCGGACTTTCCAGACAAGATTCCGAGCTACGAAGAGCTGCTAGGCCCTAGGCTCGCCGAAAAGATGAAGAACGGAGGACCTTGGTCCTTCGATGACCTCGAACCGATGAGCAAGGCCCTTGCCGAGCTCAAGAAGCTCAGCGCCGCGCTGGCCCACTCGGGCAACGACCAGCTCATCGCACAAGCCAAGCAGCGTCACAGCGAGCTCTCTGCCACCTACATCACGCTCAAGCAGGTCGCGATCAGCGCCGGCCAGCGGAAGGCCCCAGTGCTCGTGCCTCAAAGCGCCAACAGCGCCTCCGAAGACCCTTCCAAATCCACTGAAAAGAGCTCGACCGCCTCTCAGTGAGAGACAGCGCCCTCTGGTGAGGCCGGAATCACGGTGAGAATGCGGAAGTCGCCTTCGCGGTAGTTCTTGCGGTAGACATAGCCCACACTCCCCGTGTCTCGCCCCACTGGCACCAGGGGGTCTTTGTGGGCTGGAGGCTTGACCTCTCCCTGCTTGATCTTCTTCTCCTCCCAGAACGCGCGCTCCTCGTCGAGGCTCATGCGCAGCACCAAGGTATTGAACGCGAGGCGCAGCTTTTCGTCAGAGAAGGCGTGGATGGGCCGCACTTTCTGGCCATCGGCCCACTTGAGGCGCGATTTGAGGTACATGGCGCGCAGCTCTCCCATGGAAACGCTCTGAGTTTTCGCCACGCTCTTGTTCACCACCACGAGGATGTCGTCAGGGCTCTGCGCTCGCGCGGCGCTCGGCAAGACGAGCAGGCCCGCAGGCAGAGCGCACAGCGCGAGAATCGAAACGAACATGCGGCATTTTGGGAAAAAAAAGCGGGTTTCGGTCATGACATCGTGCGCCCCTTCGTCGCGTTCACTCGGGGGGCCGTCTCACCGGCGACCGAGTGGCTCTAGAACGATACTGCGAGCTGAAGTGCAACCAACTGGAAGTCCGCCGCTTTGTTTTTGTAGAACGGCGTCATCTTGTAGTTGTACTCAGCCTTCAGTACGACGTAGGGAGAGGGCTTGAAGTTCAATCCACCGATAAAAATATGCGTCTGCACCGGGTCTGGCACTGAGTCGTCGAGGTCGGAAAACTCGTACATGAAGTAGGGCGTGAGCTTCCGGCCACCAAACCACTTGGTGAGGGGCAGGGTGTAGGAGAGCAGCGCGTACCCGTCGAAGTACAGATAGTCGGGCTGCATGGCCAATGGGTTGCCCTTGGAGAACAGGTCAGAGCGCTTTTCCCGGTGCTCGCCGTATTTGATGAGCCCGCGCACGGCCTCGACCTGGAAGTGCAGGCCGTAGAACTCGAGGAGGAAGTCCAACGCCCCCACCCACTCGGTGTAGTTGATGGTGACCTGCTCCTGGAAGTCGATGGGCACCTGTTTGTTTGCGCCAGTGATAGCAATATAGCGTTTGATGTCGGTGTATTCACCGCGATAGCCATAGGCGCCCACAGCGACGATGACCGGGTAGGCGTCGAGGAACCAACGCAGCCGCAGGCCGAGTCCCTTGTCATTATCGTAATCGAGGACCGACTCGATGGGACCGCGGCCATTGGACACGGTCAGAGCGTACTGGATGTACATCGTGTCGCTCGGGTACACGCGGCCAAAGAGCTGAAGGCCGGTCTGCGCCAGAGGCACATACTCCGCCGTGTTGTGGTAAGGGTGGCGGATGGTGATGAGCACCGGAGCGCCGTGGTCGATGTTCCAAATTCCGTAGGGAGTGAGATACCGACCGGCGATGATGCCGAACCAGTCCCGGGGCTGCCAGGTGAGGTGCAGACGCTCGATGCCCACGCCGCCCAGGCGGAACTTCTGATCTGTGAACAGATTTTGGTACGTGGTGTCGACCCGATCGTATTGATGGCCACCCTCCTCTGGGGGAAAACCTTCTAGTCCTTCCATCGCGAGGTCGTTTTCCTGGCCGAGCGGCGCATAGGTGAAGCGAAGCTCGGAGATGATCGAGGTGGACTGCGAGAGCTGAGAAAACACGTACAGGTTCAGCGACTGCTGCATGAAGTTGTATTTGTCGCTGATGAGCCCGTTGAAAATAGAGTTGTTCGGATGAAAGAACTTGCCAAACGTCAGGTCGAAGAACCCGTAGATGAGCGCGGCTCGATCGAGCTCCGACTCGTCCATGGCCTCTTCTTGCATGATGGTCATTTCTTCCCACAAGAGGTCCACCTGCTCGCGGAGGTAGGTCACCTCTTCTTCGGTGCTCCCGAACTCTCCTCCTCCCGTGTCATTGCCCGGAGGCATGTCGGCTTCGGGTGGAAGTTCGCCTCCGGCCTCTTCTGGAGCGCTCGGTTCTGCCGCAGCGGCGAAACCAAGGGACAACGAGGCCAGGCCCAGAAGCATTGACACTGTCCATCTATCTGCAAGAGCACCCATTCCCACGTGCCTCCGTTGCGGAATTTCCATCACTGTTTGGGTCGATTTCATGCCGTTTCGACCTCAAGGTTTCGTCCAGTTAGCACACGTCCCAGGTGACTGGAGCGCGCTCCACCAATCCGACGGAATGCAGTGGTCTGGAGTGTTGGCGATCACGATAAAATCACAGCAGTAGTAATCATCCGGGCAGTCGGAATGCCCTGCCAAATCCGAGCAAAGAACTGTGCAAATCCTTTCGGGACCATTGGGACCAACTGCGTAGTACGCGCAGAAATTCGCCTCCTTCGTCTCGCAACCACCGGCGTTCAACTTGGGCCCGTCAGAACACGGATCGCCCAGCCCTTCGACCACGGAGTCGGTATCGGGAGGGTTCGTGTTCGAGTTGGTGTCTGGCGGCGGATCCGCACCTAGCTCAAAACACGCATTCCAGTCAGTGTCCCAAAAATACTTGCCGCTTTCGCCGCATCGCTCGCCGTCATCAGGAGTACAGCCGAACGCGGCAGCTACAATTAACGCACTCATCAAGGCTAGCAAGAAAGCTCGCATCGCTCTTTTCTCCTCTTATCCCTGACCGCTCTCGCTGCCCGTCGTCGTACAGGCGCTAGGCGCGGCATTATCGAACGAGTTTCGCGTTCACCACAGCATATACCGGGACTTGGACACGCGCAAACTCCTGTTCATTCGAACTCAGCCCCTATTGAACAAAAACAATCCTACTATAAACCTTGCCCAGGCGCAAAGACCGAGCCTACAGAACCTTGAGAAGGCAGTCCAACACCGCCCTCGCGGCCCTCTGTCCCCGCCGTCCGAACCCGCTCCGTCCTGGAAAAAAATGGCGTGGTCAAAAAAAATTGCATACCCTTTAAGACAGATGGATGAGCTCCCGACACTCCCCCTCGTCCCTGGTCAGCCGGCCGGCCGCCTGGTTTTCAATCCAAACCACGGGATTTGCCGCTGAGTGAGCCCCGCTGGCGAACCCCTGACCCTGGCCCATATATATAAGGAGCGAAAATGACACACTGGTACGTAGATTGCTACACTTGCACAGAGACGCGAAAGCCCTCGGCCCAGCCATTGGGTCGCCATGCGAAGGAAAGGGGCCTGCTATGAGATTGACGACCCTCCGAAGAACGTGGCCGCTCGCGGCTATCGCCACCGCGTTCCTCGCTGTCCCCTCGGCAGTCACCGCCTCGGAAGAATGCTGCAACGAAGCAGGCGAAATCGCTGAGTGCTGGTGGCAGGACGCCAAGGTGGACAATGTCTTTTGCACCAGTGGCGCCCAGTGCCCGTCGGGCATCTGCGATCGATCTTTTGGTCTAGGACGAGGTCTCTGCACCTGCCCCGGCGGCCAAGGCCAGTGCGAGCGCGTCGGCGCTCCGGTCATGGAGGGCGTGTGCGCCACCGTGGACGGCAGGGCCTCGCGCTGCGGCCCTTCTTATTGCAACGGCTACTCGGTCTGCGAATGCTACGGCGGTTGCGTTCCCATTGAGTTCCCTGGCGGCTATACGAGCCCGGATGCCATGTGCGGCGCCAACAGTCTCAACTGCTGCGAAGGGACCTACTCGACCTCCTCTTCTGGCAATTACCGCGGCTATTGCAGCCCAGACCCGTCCTGCGGCACCTGCGACGACGACGGAGATTGCGACGATGGCAATCCATGCACCGTGGGAGAGCGGTGTGTAGCGGATCAGTGCACCATAGGAACGCCGCTCGACTGCGACGACGGATCGGCATGTACGACAGATATGTGCGATCCCACGTCCATCCTTCCAGATCCTTGCCTGCACGCGATCATTCCATGTGTGGACGCAGACAACTGCACGGTGGACGCCTGCAATCCCTTGACGGGCTGCACTTACGCCCCCAAGAACTGCAACGACGCGAACGCGTGCTCCGTCGACTCGTGCAACGCCCGCGACGTTCGACGACGCCAACGTCTGCACCATCGATGCATGCAACGGCAGCTTCCAAGACGTGAACGCCAACCTCGCCCCGGGAGCCATGCCGATTGGATGCAATACCGTCACCGCGTGCGACTTCTCCTCTTGCCAGGTCAACGGAGGCACGGGTATCAGCGAGTGCAGGTATACGATTAACACCGGCGACGCGTGTGACGACGCCACGACCGGCATCAACAACGGGTACGACAACCTCTACCCTGTCTGCGGCGCCTATGTCTGCGAGGATAACGGCGCTGGTCGGGGCCTATGCGTCGACAGGCCCTTCGCCGGGGTTCACAACCTCGAGTGCGTGAGCAACGCCGACGACTGCAAGGTTCGCTTGTGCAACGTGGACGGCCCGACCAACACCTACACCTGTGACTACGAAATTGCCGTAGGGAGCTCATGCTCGGTCGTCGTCGATCCCTGCGATGTCTACGAATGCGACGCGACGCATACCTGCGCCATGGTCTCTTCCTTCCCGCCGGGCACAGTGGACGCCACGGCCGAAACCTGTGCCGGGCTCTCCATCGGCGCCGTAGCCGCCGCTGCGATCACCCGAGACGACGACAACGCCTGCCGCGACAACGACGCGTCGCCTGAGGTCACCGACCGATTCTCAGAGTGCAATATCACCGACCAGAGCGATCTCGTCTTCTCCTTCACCGACCAGACCGACACTGACCTGTTCCAGCTCCGCCACCGCCGCGTGACCGTGCAGGCGCAAAACGCCGGCGCCAACGGCTACTCAGAGGTCCACGACTGGGATCCGCTGCTCTACGTGAGAAGCCATTCACAGTGGGAGGCTAGCGCCTGCGCCGGCGCAGCGGGCAGTCAGTACACCTGCAACAACAACTGTTTCAACGGCTTCAACCCCACCAACATGTCGGCCACGGCGTGCACGGGCCTCGACGCCGTTCAGGACTCGGCGGTCACGACCGGCCCCTGGCCTCTCGAGGACTTCCCGGCCTCCAACGTGGCCAATTACCTGACCACCACCAGCACGCGCACGAATTACACTTGGGTAGACTCCAGCAACGCGGCCACGCCTCCGGGCGGTGAGTTCCGGCTCACCGTGACGCCCGAGGACCACAACAACAACGACTGCCGCAACACCGGCGCGTACGTAGCGGCCCCGCTCATCAAAGGCCAAGAATCGTGGAAGGATCGGTTTCGCGGCACGACCACCGGCTACACCAACTACAACTTCGGCAAGAGCCCGAGCAACGGTCCCACATGTTGGGGCGGCGGAGCGGCGGGCGCCGCCGATCCCAAGGGCGCGTTCTTCACGGTCGACCTCGAGGAAGGCAACGACGATATGGGCGCGGGCCAGGAGCCCTGGCCCCACAACTACAAGATTTATCTGGACCCGGCCAACACGAGCAACGCCTTCAACCCGGTGCTGTCCTTCTGGGGCTCGGGCTCGCCGGATGGGGACAACAACTGTCTCGCCGGGCTCGGCACCCAGAGCGCCTGCTATCCCGATGGCGCCACGGTCGCCGCCCTTAAACCCTACGTGACGAGAGAGCACGTGGTGCGCTCCAGCGACGCGACCTTCGGAGCCCAGCAGCGACGCGGCTGGCTCGAGGTCTCGAACTACACCGCCGGCCAATCCGGGCAGTACGAACTGAGCATTCTGCGAGCGCCGCGCCCCTTTGCCAATCTCGGCCAGGTCTTCAGAGGCGGCACTGGCACGGCCTGCACCTGCGCCAGCGCAGCGGATGACCCCCCGAACAACTTCCGCCTCGAGGGCTACCGACTGGACTTCTTGCCTTCCAACGACCATGCCACGGGCTTCATCGTCACCGCGACGTCTATGGGCGCGAGCTGGCTCGTGGACCCGTCCTGGGCCGAAGGCTCCACCAATGGTACAACCTATATCATCAAAAAAGACGAGCTATGCCGAGGCGTCAATTGCAAGACGTGGGCTGCGGGAATGCTCCCCTTCTCCATGGGCTTCGCCTTCCCGTACAGCGGCGAGTTCTGGTCCCACTTCTGCGTGGACACCGCGGGCCGAGTCGAGCTCGGCAAACCCCAAAATCCGGCCAGCCCCGACGCCTTTTCCGGCAATGGATACACCTGCCGCAATGTCTACGAACCCAACGCAGGCTCCCTCACCGAGCAAGGAACCTGGACCATTCCCAACGACACGAGCTGGCCAGCGGCCTTGCGCGGCAGCGCTGCAGAAGGCTACGCCCCCAGCATCGCGCCGCTGTGGAGCGCGATCATCCCTTGCTGGAATGCAAATCAGAGTAGTGATGTCTGGGACTTGGCCGCTTGTAGAAGCACTGTCAGCTACAGCGTGGCGTTATGCAACACACTCACCGGACCAGGGCAGGCCTGCCGCGGACCCATGCAATGCGCCGACGATCCATCAACATGGAGAGCGGGTTGCAGAACCGCAACGGCTGTTTCCACGAGCAGCGACGGCGTCATCACTTCCGAGCTCATTCAGTTCGAGGGCACCCTCGCCCGAGTCGTCACATGGGACGGAATGAGGCGCTCCAGTTCCAGGTCATCATCCGCACCGATGGTCGCATCACCGTCGCGTACAAAATGCCGGAAGCGACCATATATCACGCCCCCTCCCTCGTTTGGGACAGGATCCGAGACTACAATGGCTGGTTCATCGGCGCGAGCGGCACGCGCACCCAGGCCTGCACCGCCGCCGACTACGATTGCAACAGCGCGCTCAACGTCAATGGTTTTTATTGTACGGTGGAGTCTTACACTCCTACGGTCGATGGGACGAAGCAGTACCTTCTATCAGCCGGCTACCACTGCGTGCCGAACGACAACCCGGCTTCGACTCCTTACATTAGCTTCCAACGCGAGACAGGTGGGGTAATCAACACGCTCCAAATCCCAGCGACGACAGAGGCGGCCAAGACCTGGTCGACCGTGCCATGAGGAGAGCATCCATGACACTAAAAGCAAATTTTTGTGTCCTCTTCTCCCGCGCTGTCCGTGGCCGCCATTGGCTCGTTTGGGCCGCGCTCATCGCGCTGTTCACCTTGAGCGCCTGCGACGAGTGCAAAAGGAACTCGGACTGCGGACCCGACGAGGCGTGCATCGGCGGAAACTGCAAGAAATTGGACGACCCCGGAGAAACCGACACGACCTGGCCCAAGCCCACCGATTCGTCCACTACGTCGGATATTCCGACCGATACTTCTGATACGACCAATACGACCGATACGACCGATACGACCGACACAACCGACACAACCGATACGACCAATACGACCGACACAACCGACACGACCGATACGACCGATACGACCGACACCGCACCCGGAAACTGCAACAACCCCGCGACCGACTGCCCCGGGACGCCTCTCTCATGCCAAGAATACTACTGCACGGAGCAGCACGAGTGCGAGCTGAGAGCCCGCCAGGACGGCTCGACTTGCTTCGACCCGAGCAACGAATGCCGTTTGGGAACTTGCGTTTTGGGCGCTTGCGCGGCGATGGGCCCTGTCAGCGGTATGCCCTGCGCCAACGACGGCAACGAATGCACCGCGGACATGTGCAATGCCGGCGAGTGCAAGCACACACCCAAGCCCGGAGCACCATGCACTAACGCCGGCAATACGTGCCTAAACTACCTGTGCTCGGCGACTGGAACTTGCGGCATCCCGAAGAACGGAGCTCCTTGCACCTTTGATTCCGACCCCTGCACCGAGGATAGCTGCCAAAACGGTGCCTGCACCAGCAAGGCCATCAACGAAGGCGGCTATTGCGATGACGGCCTGTGGTGCAACGGAAGAGAAGTCTGCCGCAAGGGAGTCTGCGAGCCCTCCACTCCGCCATGCGGCGTGGGAAATGTCTGCGCCGGCTTCGAATGCACCGAACCCACTGGCGGAGAAATCGAAGGCATCTGCGGAGACTGGGTTGAGCTTGAGGAAGACGCAGCCTGCGATGACGACGTGTTCTGCAATGGCCCAGACACCTGCCAGGGCGGAGAGTGCCTGCACGAGGGCTCACCGTGCGACCCAGACGTCTCAGCATGCACCCTCGAGGTGTGCGATGAGAAAGACGGCGCCTGCGTGATGTCCAATAAACCGGACCTCGTCACCACCTGCCCCAATGCCACGCAATGCGACGGCACCGAGGTCTGCGTGGGCGGCGAATGCTTGCCCGGCACTCCGTACTGCCCGACAGTCGGAGAATGCGTCTTTAAGAGCTGCGACGAAAACGCTGGCGATCCCCTCTGCGGAGATCCCGTATGGGCCAACGACGGGACTCTGTGCTCATCATCGGATGTTTGTATCGGAACCGGAATCCACCGCTGCTTTGCCGGCACCTGCGCGGACGGAGAGACTCCGGCCTGTACGCCCGAGGATCAGGACGAGAGCTTTTGCTCTTACTACCCGGCCTGTACGCCGATGGGAGCCTTGCCATACTGCACTGGTCCTTTGCTCGCCGCCGACACGGATGATCCGATCAACAAGGGCAACCCAATGGATCTCTTCTCCCTGTGGTTCGCGGTCATCGACGAGAATTCGACCGACTCAAACACCGAGGTCGACACCATCACGGATCCGTCGACCATCGTCAGAACCTTCAGCACAGTCTCGAAAAACAACGATGTAACCTCGTATACAGGAGGCGCATGCTCGGGTGATTTCTCTGGAGGCGATCTGGTGTTCCAGATTGACCTTTCCCCTGGTTCGAACTGGCGCATCGAAATAGACACCACGGGCTCGACCAACGGCTCGGACCTCTATCTGCTGCTCGTCGGCAACCCCTGCGCTCCCTCTGCCACGTGCATCGATGCCTCCACCACCCATCTCAACTTCACGGTGCCGGCCAGCGGCCACTACTATGCTGTCGTCGATGGGAAGAACGGAAACCGGGGCACCGGAACGCTCACGCTCACTCCGCTGTGACAGAGCCCGCCGCTTGTCTCTCCTCGTTTCTTCTCCGAAAAACCACCACAAGAACGATAACTCCAAAGAGGAAGGCGGGCAGCGAGAGATACTGCCCCATGGTGAGCGGCCTGTGCTGTGGATTGAGCGACTGAAACTCCTTGGTGAACTCCACCAGAAACCGAAGCGCAAAGTAAACCGAGAAAAACAAACCCGTGAGCAAACCCACCGGACGCCGTTCTCCTCCCGCGCGTCGA